>JAAEOP010000735.1 GCA_024223125.1 Chloroflexota bacterium | reverse complement strand
CAGACTTGAAAGTTGCCGCCGCTCATTTTCGGCGCAGCGCGGCCGCCTGGGATGCTCTCAGTTTGGCTCTGCTGCCAGAAGAAATATCCCCCTTCAAAGAAATGCGAGAACTGCTGCTGCAACGGCGCGATCTGTTCACGACACAAGGGAATGCAGCATTGGCTGAACTCGGTCAGATTGACGAACGGTTGGAGGCGTTGAAAAAGGAGATGGAGACAGATTTTCCATTGGATGCGGCCGGGGTCACAACGATGCGCCAAAACATTGCCGACCATGTGATGCAGGTGCATGATATTGAATCGGAAGCAGTGTCGGCTTTGAAAGCGGCGATGGCTTAGGTGATGGTGATGATAGGACTAGTGGGGGGTGGGACACGGCCGTTATCCACACACAATTCCACAACCAAACTGGCTATCTGCTGAGAGAGCGCCCCTTCATCGGCTGGATTTTCAGGTGGGGTTAGAACGGCCACTTTAATGCCATACGCACCAAACTCGCGGGCACATTCACGGGTAAAGCCAACCAACCCCGCTTTGCTGGCACAATAAGCAGCCCGATTTGACAGTGGCGCAAAAACACCGGCTGTCGAAGCAATGTTCAGAATAATGCCGCCCCGCTTTTGGTTCTCATCAGCCATAACCCGGCCGCACAATTGGCTCATGAAAAAGGGGGCTTTCAGGTTCACTTCCAGGCAGCGGTTCCAATCCCATTCGTCCATTTTTAGAATGGCCGCCTGGGGCATAACGGCCGCATTATTCACCAAAATATCCACCTGCCCCCACTCCGCGCGGGTAGTTTCGATAAGATGGGCACATTGGAATTTGTTGGAGACATCGGCCGCAATTCCGACAGCTTGTCCACCGGAGGCAACAATCTGGTCGGCCGTTTTGGCCGCCCGGTCTGGGTTTATATCATTGACGGCCACTCGTACCCCGGCGGCGCCCAATTCCTGGGCAATGCACACGCCAACGCCCCGCCCAGCACCAGTAACAATAGCAACCTTGTTAGCTAGATGGATCATTGTTCTCCTGATGTTTCTTCCCTAAAAATATATCGTTTCAATTAGTAGGGGCGTACCCTTGTGGTCGCCCTAGCATGAACGGGTACAAGACTACACCCCTACCTTAAATGCTCTCATTAACCTCAATGATAACAATGAGAACACAATCAGGAAAGGGATCAATGATCATCAGGCACATCAACTTGTTTGTGTGGCGGAATTGGCGGCTCCATCATCTGTTCATCTTCTTCGTCATCTAAATGTTTGTTAAGCGCGTACACGATGATGAGTGACAGTCCAAAGAAAAGGGGTAGGATTCCGATTAGAACCCAGGGGCCTAGAACGGGATCTGCCTCGGAAACAATCCCTATCGGCAGAACGCCGCAGGTCAGCCCCAATCCCATCATCATAATAACAACACCCCACTTTAAGGTATCACGGTTACGTCGCGCTCGTTCGGGTCGCAGCAAACCTTGTTCAGCCAGGGTAATTGTTTCCTTGTAGCGCAAATAACGTACAAAGGCAAAGAAACCAAAGGGAACGCCAAAAATAATGGCAATAGTAAAACCTATGCTAAGCGCTTCTACGGCGTCATTCATAATTCTGCTCCTCTCTTTCTGATAGATCATACGCTTCTAACACCGCTTTTTCTTTACGGCCGATGATCCACATAAAAACAATAAATGAACCTACAACTCCCAATATCATTAACAGGGAAAAGGCAATTGCCATTCCTTCAATCAAATCGTGCATCAGGTTACCTCCGTTGTCAGATGTCACTTCGTTAGACCGCCGGGCCGCCAAAAAGTTTCAAAAGAGACCGGCGAGGTTTTAGCGTATTGTTGGGTTTACAGACCTCTGTCCAAAACCTCGCAGGTCTATGAAACTTTTTTTCCGAATTGTGGTCTAATTGGATATGAAAGGTGTTGCCGCACATAAAGGAAATGAATTTGAGCATGACGCTATCTGTACGGGTTTTGCAAACGTTTTCCCGAAACCGGTCTGTTTTGACATCGAAAACGGCCGGGGAATGGCCGGACACGGCCGTGAGTGAAGACGAAACCACTTTAATCCGGCAGGCTCAGGCTGGCAATCCGACTGCGTTTGAAGCGTTGGTGAACCAATACGCGCCCCTGGTTTACAATCTGGCCCTGCGGACATTGAATAACCGGCAGGAGGCAGAGGATATTGCTCAGGAAACATTTGTCCGTGCCTGGAAAGGACTGCCAACCTTTCGCGCCGAGTCCCGCCTGGGTACCTGGCTGTACCGGATTACAACCAACCTGTGTTACAACCGGCTGCCACGTCTGAAAAGTGAACTGGCGGCGCTGGATGCGGATGAAGTAATTGATTTGCAGGATGAACGGCCGTCTGTGGAAGGCATATTGGCAGCAGAAGAATTGGTCGTGCAAGTGTATACGGCCGTAGACAATCTACCCGAAAGTTACCGCCTGCTTATTAGCCTGCGCCATAGACAAGGGATGAGCTACAAAGAAATTGCCCAGGTAACACAAATGCCGCTGGGCAGTGTCAAGACCGGCATCTTTCGCGCCCGTAAATTACTGCGTGAAATGCTAACAATGGTAGAGGAAGCGCCAAATGGATAACCAACCCCTGGACACAATGATAGAAGAAGCTTTGAACCAAGCGCCACTGGAACCTTTACCGTCCGGCTTTGTCAACCAGGTGATGGCACAGGTACAGGCTGCGTCGCCAACGGCCGCCCCCCCCCGTTTTCGGTTGGATTTTTTGGATTGGGCGTTGCCACTCTTTGGCTCTTTGTTTGCTTTGCTTGTGTTGGGCTTTGTCGGCCGTTGGCAAATTTTGGATTTGGCAGAGAGGGTGAACGGGGCAGCAGTCACGGCCGTGTATCATTCACTCAGCCTCGATTGGCCGGTTATCATTGGCCTGATTGTTATTGCCGAGATTATTTTAGCGGCTACAGTGGGTGTTTGGGTGTGGTTTGATAGACCGCTGCCGATAGAGGTTCCACCTTTTTGAAAGGTGGAACCTCTCACAGCTTACATGCTGTACAGCAGCCGTTCTCGGTTAAACAGACGCAGGGCAATGACGACGATAACGGCCGTGCCCACCACACTCCCCAACACGCTAAACAACACCGCATTGGCCGGAATGACGCCCCCTTGAGCCAGTACCCCCACCACGGCCGATGTGCCATACACCGGAATTAGGAAGAAGATACTTTGTGATGGCGGCACAAAAGCGGCCGCTAAAGCCACAAACGTCACCCCAAACAAGACCGGGGACATGGCCGACTGCGCTTCTTTGAACCCTTTGGTGCGGATGCTGATCACCATCAGAACGACATTGGCAAACAAGGCCAGCGGCAGTGTCACCAGAATGGCGGCGATGATGATGGTGACGGGCAAGGGGCCGGCGCCGTTGGTCATGGAGTTGGGCAAGACGGCCGTTCCCGCCCAAAAGCCAAATAAAGTTAAAGCAATGGGTACGGCCGTGACTGTAAACACCGCCATCAATTTGCCCACAAAAATCTGCACATCGCTGGCCGGGGTTGCCAATAACGCTTCCAATGTGCCCCGTTCCTTTTCACCGGCGGTGGCGTCAATGGCAATGAAGGAACCCCCATTGACCGCTCCAATAGCTACCAACATGGGCAAGAAGAATGCGGCCGTCGCCCCCGCTCGCTGGGCGGCAGTAGATAAATTCTGGGCATCAAGTGTGACCGGCGTCAACACATCGGGATCAATGTTACGGGACTGTAAACGCTGCACAGTTAACTGCTGGTTATACGCGCTCAAAGCCAGCTCTATCCGGTTGATGGACAACCCGCCGCCAAACATTCCCCCGGAAGTGGGATTCGTTAGCAGGATCAGTTGGGCATCCGTTTCATCGGCAATGTTTTCGGCAAAACCGGGCGTGAAGATGATGCCGGCTGCTTCTTCGGCCGTTTGTACGGCCGTTTCCATATCTCCCTCATACGGTTCCAATTCAATATCAAATTGGGAAAATGTCTCTACAAAAGCGGGGTCGGCATATGCCAGACCTTGGACGGGAATAAAGATCGTCTCCTGGCTGCGCCGGTTCATCAATTCTCCCAGCGCCGGGTTTAACACAGCGTAAAACAAACCCAATATCAGCGGAATGAGCAATGTTTGCCGCATTCCTTTGCGGTCGCGGACCATTTCTAAGATTTCTTTGTACCAGAGGTTGAGATAGTTCATGGTTTCCTTTGTGAATGCGGAATAAAAATCAGCCTTCTACGCTCTATTTTCATTCATTTGCTGGCAAGTCACCCTGTCACCTTGTCAGGTTTTGGGTGTATTCCGATAGGGTTAAATTTTCGCGGCCGGCGAGGGAGACGAAGGCATCTTCCAGGCATGTTTGGCCGGTTTGCTGCATGAGTTGTTCTGGGGAGCCGACGGCCGCAATCTTGCCGTTGACGATGATGGCGATGTTGTCACATAGTCGTTCGGCTTCATCCATGTAATGGGTGCTGAAGAGGACGCAGCGACCTTGCGCTCTCATGGCTCGAATCGTGTCGCGGGTTTGGCGCACAGCCATCACATCCAGCCCATTTGTCGGTTCGTCCATGATGATGTTGGGTGGGTTATGTATTAAGGCTCGCCCCAACACAATTTTTTGCCGCTGCCCCCGGCTGAACCCTTCGGCGCGGCGGTCGGCAATTTCCTGCATTTGTAGTTCGACGATGACAGCCTGGGCGCGTTCGTCTAATTGTTGGCCGCGCAGGCCGTAGAAACGGCCGTAAAACTTAAACTGTTCCCGCGGCGTCATGCGCGGATAAACGCCGCTGGCGTCAGCCTGAACGCCTAACAAGCGGCGTACTTTGGTCGGTTCGCGGGTGACGTTACAGCCATCCACCACAACAGTTCCCTGGCGCGGTTTTATGAGACCGGCGATCATTCGCAGGGCGGTTGTTTTGCCGGCCCCATTGGGGCCAAGCAGTCCTGTAATTTGCCCATCAGGGCAGATAAAAGAGACATCATCTACGGCTTTGATTTCGTCGCTTTCACCGTAATATTTTTTGAGATTATGTATTTCGATCATGATTATTCCTACAAGGGGGTATACACGGATAGGAAGGAACACAGATGCTTTTTTATCCGTGTTTCCCCTATCTGTGTTTACAAAAAGGGTTATGACTGCCACAACGGCCGCTGCCGAATCTGCCAAATGAGTAAAGCAAAGACGACGGCCGTGCAAAGGGTAAGGATGAGTAAATTCTGTCCAATCTGGGCCGGGTTAGCTATGCCATTTAAGGAGTGCATCAGGGTATTGGCAAAGTAGTAGCTGGGAATGAGCCGTAGAATGATTTGCAAAATGGGGGAGAGGGCTTCTACGTTAACGACCGTGAACCAGATAGGTAAATTCAATCCCAACATCAGGATGACTGAATATTCATTGCAATGATTTTTTGTATCTACCCACATGCCAAACAATGACCCAGCCCCGATTGCAAACCCGATCAGCAGCAGGGTGGCTGTAATCGTAAGAAGCCAATTCTCGCTGAAACCCTGGTTTAAGAAGCCAATGACGACTGTTACAACCAGGATGTAGAGGAATACGGCCGTGGCTTTGCCAAAGATCAAATCGCCATAAGTAGCCGGTGAGGCCAGCAGCGCCGGTAGGGTGGCTTTTTCTTTTTCTTCCACCATCAATTGGGGCAAAATCACCAATCCGGCCATACTAATAGCCAATGTGACCAGAGTGAGTAGTAAATAATTGGCGGAAGTGAAGGCGGCATAAGCATCGCTGCCGGCCGTGAAATCTTGCCAAATAATCTGGGTCGGCGAACGGCCGTACTGTGTTTGCCATACCTGGTCGGAGATGATTTGTTGCAATCGTGCCTGGACTGAGTTACGTGTTTCTGTATTGAGCAAGACTGTTAGTTCTGGTATTTGTCCGGAGGTTACGGCCGTGTCAAAATTAGCCGGTATACTCAGACCGCCAGTTGCTTCATTGAGTTGGGCCAACATCTCTGTTTCTGATGTGACACTGAGTAGGTTCAAATTGGGTTCTGCTTGCAGCGCTGCTACAAATGTGGAGTTGCCAGCATCGTAAACAATCAGGGTGACTTCATTGGATTGGTTGATGGCTGCAAACAGGAGCGTAAAGACCAATGACATAAGCAGCGGTATTGCCAGAGAAATGAGATAGTAATTATGTTGGGCAATGTTGATGATCTCTTTACGGACAATCGCCCATCGTAAACGCCAGTGTGACGGCCGTTTGGTTGTGATTGTTTGCATGATGAATTCCTCTGTTGCAAGTATGTAAGTGTAGGCAATAGTTATACCAGAAAGGCCAGTATCCACATGATGAGTAGGTAAAATCCAGTGAGCAGCCGGGCTAGGTTGCGTGGCGGCCGTTTTGCACCCATATTTGTAATCAGCAAGACAAAGAATAATACGTTGGCCCAATAGCCGAGTTGTGGCATTTGTGTTGTTGCCCAATGTATTGGGTTGATGAAGGCCCAGGGGATGATGATGGTTAAGGTCAGGAGGACGGCCGTAACAAACAACTGCCAATCCCAATCCCAATCGCTATAAAATGACCCGTTTTCGGTTTTTCACTCATCACAATCTCCTTTGTGTCTATGTTATGGTTGTCAGCATAGGTGTTGCTGTCAGCTACCATCACGATACAAGATCGCGGAGAAGAGTGCATTATTTTTAGGCCGAAAGGCGGCAAAACAGGTTGAATGGATGAATTTTCAGGCTGAATGGCGCTTAAAAATTGAGCAAGTCACGCAGTTCTTTGGCTGCGCCTTTGCTCAGGGGGATTTCTACCGACTCATTTTCCAGGCCACCATCGAGGATGAGGGTGTAGCTGTTGCGAGTGTAAGCGATAACTTCTTTGATGTGTTGAATGTTAACCAGATAGCTGCGATGTGCCCGGAAAAAACCACTGCGGGCTAACCGCTCTTCTACTTCGCTGAGGGACAGATGGGTGGGGATACGGCCGTCGTGGGTGCATAAAATAGTACGGCCGTCTTCGGCCGTAGCATACAAAATATCAGCTGGGTTCACCAAAGCTACTTTGCCTTCCAGCCGTGCCGGAATTTTGAAGGGCAGGTTGGACTGCGTTTCCCGGTCATCAGGACGATATTGGCTGGAAACACGGCCGTTTTCCATCTCCACTACTGTTTGGCAAAGTGGAAGTATATGGGCAGCATCATTGGTAGTAACGAGGACGGCCGTGCCTGTAGCGGCCGTCTGGCGTATCTGGCGGCTCAACAGTTCCCTGGATGCCAGATCACACTCAGAAAAAGGGTCTGTTAACAATAAAATAGATGGCTGATGTAAGATGGCCCGGCCAAAAGCCAACCGCCGCGCCAACCCTGGGGCTAAATCCTCAGCCCGTACTTTGGCCTGGTCCATTAACCCCACCTGCTGCAAGATTTCATCGGCACGGCCGTGAAGCAGCCCATACAAATCACAATAAAAAGTCAGGTTTTGCCGCGCCGACAGTTTAGGATACAAGCCATTCTCAGACGCTAGTACCCCCACCTGCCGGGCAAAGTCCGTCCGTTCCTGAAATGGATCAACCTCTGCCAAACGAATCATCCCGGCCGTTGGTGAAATCTGCCCGGTGAGCAGCTCCAAGAAAGCGATTTTATGGGCGCTGGTTAGTCCGGTTACGGCCGTGATCTCCCCCGCTGCTACCTCCAAAGAGGCTATCTCCAGCAGTGTCGTCTGGCCAGCTACCTTCTGTAAATGTTTTATAACAATCATGTCCAGATTCTACCACAACAAAAAGCTCCCCTGGCGCAATTACTCAGGAGATTCTGGTTGAAGCGTTATAAGTGGCTAGTACAGCGCGGTGCAAGTCCGTGTGCATCTAAATAGTTTCGCGCTGTACTTAAACAGGTTGGCAGTTTGCATTATTTATTGCACACGCATTTATGCCAATCTGTACTAGACCGTAAATTTTCCGACGCATGACTTGTTTTTCTGTACTTCGATTATTTTGGCCTTACCTGGTAGCTTATACGGGTACCACAAACGAATCGGATCGAAGGCCCACAGGAGTTGATTGCACTCATCATAAGTAACCATTCACTCCCCCAAGGTGCCCGGCACTTATAAACGAGTGTGCTACTCCAGTAGACTTGGTAATGAAGTGCCGGGCACCTGAATGGTTACCATCATAAACGCATATCCACCCTCATTTATTTCGCGGAATTCGCCTTACCCCGTTGCTTCCAGGTGTTGCAGGATGAACGGATACACGTCTTTGACTGCATTCTTGCCAAAAATGCAATCAATATGACCATAATTGGGAATGAGATAACGACTATATAGCCCTTTGCCATTGTGCTCACGTAACCAATTGTAGGTGCGTTCTGTACTCTCAGGTGTCCAGGTCTCGTTCTCTGCCCCATGAATAAAAGAGATGGGGATTGCCATCCGTTCCACATGGGGCAAGTATGTTTCCTTACTCTCAACATCAACGAGATGCCCCTTTTGTGTTAGCGTCTCCACATGTCTGAAGTTACTAATAGATGCGACGCCAAACAACTCGTGTAAGACATTATGGGTGGCGTTATTTAGTTGGTCGTGTTCATACAAAGGCGCGTATAAAAAAGTAACCCGGTGACATACAGGACTGTTACAACGTTCCTCGGCGGCAATTGGGTAAAGATTTAATGCTTTATTGTAAAGATGATCCAACCAATTGTCATGAGCATCAGTGTACATGGTCAGATTTTTGACACCTAGCTTCTCCAAGAGTGTCCCTAGATACAGGCCAGATTTGATCTGATTGGAAGGTATAACATTGATATGAGCGCCGACCTGGGAGCAAACGGCCGAACGAACTCCTTGCAAACCAGCTAGCATGGCCATGGAAAAGGTAATGGCCCCATAGCAGTGTGCGACAGTCTGAATAGAGTCAGCGCCGGTTGTAGCAAGTACAGTATTAACTGCGGCTGGCCAGTCATAATGGGCAATATCATCGGCCGTGTGCTGCGTCGTCGCATACGGTAACTCGATACTGGCGCGGTAGTCCAATAACCAGACATCATAGCCGTTAGCAAAGAGATATTCCAACATATTCGTGTCAATCGTGTCAATGGAAAAAGCCAGGCTCGATACACCCAGACCGTGTACTAACATAACTGGACCTTTCTCTCCTCCTTTGTAGCGGGTCAGGCGTAGCTGTACCTTATCTTTAGTCTCGAGGAGATACACCTCGGGCACAGAAACACGCAACGGCCGTTTCTTACGTGCCGGTGCATCAGGATTGAATAAATTGGGCCGGGCGAAAACGCCACCATATATATCAAACAACGAACCAGAAAAAAAGCGGCCGAAACGGGCAATGGACCCCAAACGTTCCTGCATATTCTGAGCATTCTTGATTTGTACTGTGGTCATCTGCCGACGGAAATCTTCCGGATAAATGCGTAGAATGCCTTTGCCAAGTACCGGGCTTGCCTGACTATCGCCATCGTGAACGGTAATATATAGTGTGGTCGTATCTGACCACAAATCCAACCCCGGATCATCACGGACCAACTTAAAACCAACAAAATAGTAAACCTTGCCATCCTCCGTAGTCATCTTCATACGGTACTTCATGCGTCTCAGGCCAGCCGGGTCATTCGGGTCAATCATGAACAGGTTAAATTCCCCTTCCGTAACCATCAGCGGTTCAGGCGACAGCGCCGGGACCGTGACAGTACCAATCATATAGGCCGTATAATCAGGATCAGTCATCATTTGCTCTAGATCATTAGCCAGAACAGTCAGGATGAATTTAAAAGAGGAGTCATCATCTTTACCTTGTTGCGCTCCACGTGTGAAGTCATCTTTGATTTTGGATGAGAAGTAACCGCCCATCGTTTCCGTGAACTGAAGGCCCAACAATTCCGACTCAGGTGGTTTCATAGGCGCAGAGGGCAGATTGTAATCGATTTTCCATTTGCGATCTTGGGCCAACAAGGCCATGCAGCGTTCACTTATGGCTGAGATCGTCAATAACAGGTTGACTCCGATCGAACGAGGTATGACGGCCCCATCACACACATATAACCCCTCATACACATCTGTACCGCTGGCCCCAGCAAATACCTGTCCTTTGTGGTTCACCACACCCTGGTTGGCATCTTCCGCCATGACACATCCCCCTATTGGATGGGCTGTTACCATGTTGTGTGCGGGTAATGTACTCCACAATGGGTTCGCCACAAAGGTGCCACCCAGGGCGCGAGTACCCTTCTCTAGTTGATCATTCACCTTTTTGACGAAAGGTTGTTCGCCTACCCCAGGCCAGCTAATGCGGATGCGGTCATCTTCCAGGCACAAACGGCCGCCACTATCATCGTGGGTCATCACCAGCCAGGTCTGCGTATTTCTCATAGCACCATGGTAAGGACCACGCACCAGACTATCCAACTCACGCTTCTTTTCTGCCACGAAATCAGCAAGGCCACTATCTGTATCTTTGCCAACTGTCTTGGCCATTGCGACCAACGCTTGTGGCAACACGACGGCTATCGGACTGTGCAGCGCCCCTTCCTGAATGACCATCCCGTCTTCTACACTTGGGTCGTCACGTGTATCAATCACGCCGGTAATTGTTGGTCCAACTGGTTCCATTTCATCGGCACGTTGACCCGTACCGATAGCGTTGATCGCCTGATCAGTATTATAAGCAAAGCCGCCAACATCGCCATTGCCAGAGAAACGCATGCCCAATATATTGGACAAAGGCAAACCTTCCGCTTTGGAACGCAGTAAAATCTCAGTGGACCCCAGAGTTCCCGCTGCCAAGACGACAATATTGGCGCTTACTGTTAACGTTGGCGCATCAAATTTTTCGGCGCCACTATCAAGCACCTGGTAATGAACTACCCAGCGATTATTTTGACGTTCAATATAGCGCACTGATGCCTCGGTGAAAATTTCGGCGCCATGATTCCTGGCGTCAGGCAGGTAATTCATCAATGTCGTGTTTTTCGCCCTATAATTGCAACCTGCCATGCAATCACCACATAGCTTGCACTTTTTCTGTTCTACACCCACATGATTCACCCCGTCTTTAAACGTAATATTGAGAGGGACACGATAACATGTGGCGTTCATGGCTTTGGCCGATTTTTTCAACGCTTCCAACTTCAGCAATTTCGGGAACTGTTTTTTTGGATACGGTATGGGCTTCAACATCTCTTCAGCCCGATCATACCCATCTGCCAACAAGGTATCTACATCGTTGCGAAACGCTTCTGGCCAGGAATCATTGAAGATGCGCGGGTCAACTCGCAGCGCGGCATTTGCATTAATGAGCGAGGTGCCACCTAATCCACAACCAACCAAGACAGTCATATCGTCATTTATATGGTAATGATTCAAGGCAGTGTGTGAGCCCATGTGCATTGAGGGCAAATTAAATTGAGTTTCCTGGGTCGTTTCTGATTCAGTGTCAGGATATTCGCCAGGCTGGATCTCTTTGCCCCGCTCTAACAGGCACACTTGCTGTCCGGCGCGCGCTAAACGGGAGGCAGCAATACTACCTCCATAGCCAGAGCCGATAACGATTATTTGATAATGATCCTTAATATCTACAATGGAAGATGATAATCGAGCCATGTTTCAAACCTCCTTGTATATTATGTAGTGTGTGGAGGTGCCAACCCACCTACCACTTGAAACAAACAGAAATCTTTGGCATTCTAGCATGATCTTTGAATGCGGGTTCACAATCGCATAGATAGAATTTTCCTGGCAGTTTGTCGGAAAAAGAAAAATGGGACGCAGGCTTCGCAGATTTATACAGACAAAAGAGAAAAAATCGGCGTTTATCAAACGTTAGGCTTTTTCGGTACGAATTGGATCATTTAAATTCCGAAAAAGCCTAACCGCCACAATGATCAGCAGTAGTTGTTGTGTTCCAGAACCAGTTATAGCTGTAATAAGGTGAGCCTTGTGCTCGGATTGAAATCTGGTTCCATCCTTTTACAGCGTCAGGTATGGTCATTTGCTGCTGGAGTGTGCCCCCAACGCCAGAATTAAAGTTACCAGCGACAGCGCCGCCTAATCCTTGTGTGCCCATTGGCCCCATTGTTACCGTAAAGTTCATATTAGTCGGGTAATTCTTTGTCTGGAACTCAACATTTTGATCGCGAGTCACCTTGCAAATTGTAATCGTCGGCATACCCGTTACCGATGGTGTGGTTGGTTTTCCACCTGTGCTGTCAGAACTGCTAGAGCCACCAATTGTATTATTCCAGAACCAGTTATAGGCAAAGTAGGGGTTGGCATGTCGCGTTTGGGCACGTATAGATATCCGTGTCTGCCCTTTTAGCTCGGCCGGAATGTCAAACGTTTGTTGGAAAGAACCACCTGCGCCAGAGTTGACTTCACCTACTTTAATGCCGCCGATGCCCTGCGTATACATCAATCCCATTGTCACATCAAATAACTGATTGGGTGGGAAGTTGTACGTTTGGATGGTCACATTTGTATCTGCAACCACAGTAGCAATGCTAAAAGTGGGAATGCCTCCATAGGATGGCGGTGGTACTGGAGGGGGCTGTCCACCCGAACCAGAAGTGTTGTTCCAGAACCAGTTATAGCTGTAATAACCTTGTGGGCTGTCCAGGCGAATGGCAATTTGCCGTTGACCTTTCAGAAATTCGGGAATGTTATACGTGGCCGTAGAATCTCCTCGGCTAGAATCAAATGTACCCACCACTTCACCACCGATGCCCAACGTGCTCATGTAATTCATGCGCACGGTAAATATCTGCCCCATTGGATAATTATGGGTTTGGATGGTAACAGATTGGTCTGGCACCACACTAACTATTGAAATGGTGGGAGTTGTCTGGCTGCTGCTGCTGGCGGTACCTGCTCCCAGAAAAAGAGCAGTCATAACCAACAACAAGACAATCCCCAGCCATCGCCAAAGTGAATATTTTGCAGATGCGACCGTACCGTTCTCCGGCTGAAACAGACTCCTCGAAACATGTTCTGTAGACATAAAAGCCTCCTTATTCAACTGTTTATAAAATTTGGAGGTATGGCAATTGGTTACCCGGGCGGGTAACTGGTTACTCCATCAGGAAAATATGTTCAACCATACCCCTCATGCACCTTATGTGAATTATACATAAAGCAAATGTTATGTCTATAGAACATTCATTCCCCTCTACAAGCACAAAAAAAGACCCGCTGTTTGGCAGCAGGTCTTGATTCATTTTAAGCGGTGGAGCTAGTTACATCGGTTCTTTCTCAATGACAATCACACCCATTTCATGTCCCATCGCAATGCAATGGGTAGGCGTCACGTTGTATCGTTTATCGGAATCAGCAAAATTTTCCAATGAGCCTTGCAGTACCCCTACTGCCAGGTAACATACCGGTGAATCAGAGGTACGCCCGGTACACATCGGGCACACATGAATATTCCAAAGCCACGCCTTATCGTTATCGTCTACGCTCACCTTCTGATCACTGACTTGGTTAAAGAATTTGGCAAAAAATTGCAGGCCCAAGGAAACACGCCGTTCAAAAGAACCTATCTTCATAGCGGCGCGGGCAGCTCTGGCTACAGCACCAAAATGTTCCAACCCATCATTCAACGTCTTCTTGCCAGCTCTGGTGGCAAAAGCACGAGCGCCCCTAGGGCCGTACATATCCCAATATGCCTGCTGTAATTGACCAACCTGAGAAAAAGAGAATTCCTTTTTCATATTATCAGGCGGATAATTGCCAATCAATTCTGGGAGTCCAGCCAGGTTTAGCAGGGAATTCACACCATTCTTGCCAATAATTTCTTCAGTAGAGAGCAAAAGAATACGCGCCCACCTGTTTGGGTAGAAACAATCTTCATTCTGTGTGCCTGAACTCATTTTTACCTCCAACAACTGATGAGTTACCTGGTATTGATGCCGTATCTGAATAAGTGTCGGGTTGAGTCAACTGTTTGACTCATTTTTTATACAGCTTAACTATTATAGTATACCTATCTCTTTCATTCATGCCTTAAATGTACTTGATCTCATGGGAATTTCCTACTATCCCCTGACGGTATTGGTAATGATAACCCAAAATTTATAAAAATGCTTATATTTCAGCCTTTGCCTCTCGCCAATAACTAACTACGCAGCCACCTATTGTAGTTGACCAGTGACAAAGCGACGAGCCGTTTCTGCCAGGACGGCCGCGCCGGTAGGTAGTATATTTTCATCTATATCAAAAATGTCGGTATGGTGGTTACGAGCACGGCCGTCATCCAATGCCGCTCCTAACATAAACATAGCCCCTTTGGCTTGTTGGGTCATGTAGGCAAAATCTTCGGCGCCCATGCCAAACTCATCATTGATCACGGCCGTTTCTCCCACCTCATCTTGCGCCACAGCCCGCATCCAATCATTGACCTGAGCATCATTAAACAGGGCCGGGTAGCCTTTATGGACTTTCAACGCATAGCTACCCCCCATATTCTGGCTTAACTTGAAGGCGTTTTCAATTTCCAGCCACAGTTGTTCCCGAACTTCTGGAGCATAGGAACGAATCGTCCCCTGGATGTACACCTCGTTGGGGATGACATTGGGCGCCTGACCGCCCCGGATTTCACCCAAACTGAGTACACACGGCCGTAACGGATTGATGCGCCGCGACGGAATACCATACAAAGCTGGCAAAATAACACTAAGCATATGCAACGGGTCACTACCCTGGTGCGGGTAAGCGCCATGTCCGCCATCACCCCGCAGCCAGGCCTCAAAAGAATCCACATTCGCCAGTGCATGGCCATCATAAAAACAAAGTTCACCCGACGGCCGATTGGAAGCCACATGCAGAGCAATGACAGCATCCACATCCTCCAAAGCGCCATCAGCAATCATCGCTGTAGCCCCGCTGGCGCCATTTTCATCAAAACTTTCCTCAGAGGGTTGAAACAGCAGACGTACATTTCCCGACCACGTTTCTTTAGCCAGACTTTGTTTCAGTAGGTGGGCGACGCCTAATAAAATAGCAGTGTGGGCATCATGACCACAGGCGTGCATAACCCCTTGATTTTGAGAGTGATACTCTGTTTCGTTTTTTTCTGCAATGGGCAAAGCATCCATATCGGCACGAATAGCAATGGTTGGTCCGTTGCCATTGCCTAGCTGCCCCACTACGCCGGTACGGCCGACACCCGTTTTCACCTCAATGCCCAATTCTTGTAATGTATCGGCCACCAATGCCGCTGTCCGGACTTCTTGAAAACCTAGTTCGGGATGGGCATGAATATCCCGTCGCAAACGGATTAGTTCATTTTGTAACGCTTGTGCACTCTCTAACATCATTTCCTTTTTAACTGTTCAGGTGCGACGCACTTTTACCAGTTGTAAGTGTGTCGCACCTCTGATTTTATTGGGACTGGGTCACGGCCGTTACCATATCATTACGCAGCGCCATACAATTGACACCCTGCACCACGCCCTCTTTAGTTGGGATTTCATCTACCTGAAAGCGAATAATTTTACCTGATTTGGCGATAATAAAAATATCGTCGCCGGATTGCACAGCCGCTGCCGCTGCCAGCCTATCCGTTTTAAGAGCCACTTTACCCCCCGCGCCGGGCGCTTTATTCCGTCGGAAGCCGCTCATCAGGCGGACCGTTCCTTTACCGTTTTGACTGAGCAGAAAGACGCCGCTTTCTTCGGTAACGGCCGTTACTGCCGCCACCTCATCCCCCAACTCTACCCGCAATCCCAGGCAGCCCCTATCTGGAACCTGGCTTTCCAAAAAGCGAATCGCCCGGCCTTGTTTGGTAGCCAGAAACAATTCACCATCGCCCGGCGTCCAGCACGCGGCCGTAACATGCCCCCCCTGCTTCACATCATGAAACGTCATACCCGGAATCAGACTTGTTCCCACAAAGCTGGCCCGAATACGCTGCACCCACCCTCGCTGGCTAACCATAATAAGAAAACGGCTGACGGCCGCCGGCAATACAGTCACAATTTGTTCATTCTCTCGGATGAGTAGTCCCGCTAACAGCCATTCTCCCAATGCCCGCAGCGACGCTTCCGACAAATTGCTAACCGGAACGCGAAACGCCCGCCCCAGATTGCTAATTAGCAGCAGTGTATCGGTTTCATCGGCAATCGTCAGGTGTGCTGGATAGTCTGGTTCGGCCACGTCCAGGTCAAACACGCCTATGCCACCGCGTCGTTGACGGCCGTAAAAATGGCGCGGTGTTCGTTTGGCAAAACCTCGTCTACTGACTGAAATAACATTGAGTGTAGTTGGGGGTTCAGCCGGTTCCGTGGTTGTACGGCCGGTAGAACGAGTGGAAACGGCCGTTTGCAAAGCTGCCTCTTGCAAACGCTCAATTTCTGTTTCTAAGGCTATAATATAATGTTGTATTTCGGGGGAGACGCCGCTTATATCTGGTCTTTCTTTATTCATTTGCATATTCATATGCACTTCTCCGGCATCCTCTTTCGGCAAAGTTTAGATCGGTTTGCCGCATGTCAATCTATCGCCTTGCCAAATATATCGGTCAAGTCAATAGTTATATCCTGAAAATTAGCAAACGTCAGATCATTAAACGGTAAATTGTAGCGGGTTTTGACCTGGGCCATCATATTCAAGTAATTGTCTAGAATGCGCTGTTCCCATTTTAGTCCCAGCAACCCAGCTACCGCTTTGATGGCAGTCTCCTCCCCTTCAAGTTCTACAAAGTTACCAAAAGGCATTTCATCCAGCACAATCTCTACCTCGCCCCATTGGAATGTTTCACGATATTTTTCATAAACTTGTACCGGCGCAAAACCCAGACGTTGAAAAATGAGTACGGTCGTCTCCAAATTATCCACCGTCATTTCCAACTCTTCACGGACTTTGACTTCACTTTGGCGGGCGATGGCTGGTTCCCCTTTGAAGGTTACTTTCACGGCCGTGTCCTGCCGTAATCGTAACAACTGCCGCTTTTGCAAAAGTTTCCCATCGGGCGTATCAAAGCGGATATTGTGTTCATAAATACGCGGCCGTTTACCTGTCCCCCCCACCGAAATCAGTCGCTCCCGGAAAGCAGCCAGATCAGCTACCAAAAACTTAACCTCCACCTCCAGATATTGTTCAGGTTGGCTCATGCTAGACTATTCCTCATCCCCATCCGGGTCTACAATAACGACCAAAACCTGATCCTTTTCCACACTATCTCCGGGGGATACATTGATGCGGCCGATCACCCCATCCAGCGGCGACCGTAGTTCATTTTCCATTTTCATAGATTCCAGGATGATAACCTTGTCTCCCTTCTGCACTGCATCCCCTTCAGAAACAGACACAGCTACAATCAGCCCCGGCATAGGCGATTTGACCGTTGTTTCTCCGCTGTCGCCAAGACTGCCCCCCCGCGTCCGGGCCAACCGGTAAGCGCGTTCATCCTGCACCTGCACCGAATACAACTCCCCTCTCGTCAGCACATCCCACACATCATCCCGCTCATTCACGACTGCTTCCAGCGAACGATGATTTAGCAACAAAGACAACATGCCGCCATCGTTCAGGTACTCAAAATCAATTGTATACCGCTCCCCATTAACGATGATTTCGCGGTCATTGTCCAGCTCAATTTCAAAAACTTCGTCATTTACCATAGTAATATATTTCATAATCTGGCCCTTACTTCCGCAGCCGTTCCCAACGACTGTACCATTTCCAATTACTCGTATCCCGCGAACCACGCGCCACAATCTGGCTGGCTTGCTGCCCTAGACGGTGAGCCACTAAGGTCGCCATAATGGCCGCTTCCATCGCCAGAGGCGATCCCGTACCGCTCATGCTAAATTTGTTTTCCACAAAATTGGTATCAAACTGCCCCGCCCAAAAGCTGGGTGTCTCAATCATCTTTTGGTGAAAGGGAATGTTCGTTTTCACGCCCATAATACGGTACTCTTCCAAAGCGCGACGCATACGCATTATTGCTTCGGCCCGCGTTTCCCCATAACAAACCAACTTACTGATCATCGAATCATAATAGGGGGTTATCTCAAAGCCGGGGAACACACCGGTATCAATGCGTACTCCTGGGCCGGCAGGCAGGCGACTGACCGTGATTTTACCGGTAGAAGGCAAGTAATTGTTGTAAGGGTCTTCAGCATTGATACGGCACTCAATAGCCCAGCCGCTCATCTTAATATCTTCCTGAGTAAGGCGCAGCTTACGGCCGCGAGCAATTCGCAACTGCTCCTGCACAATATCCACTCCCGTCACCAGTTCCGTAACCGGATGTTCTACCTGGAGCCGGGTGTTCATTTCCAAAAAATAGAAATTTTTGTCTTTGTCCATCAAAAATTCGATGGTACCGGCGTTGACATAATTAACTGCTTTAGCAGCCGCTACCGCTACCGCGCCCATGCGCTGCCTCAGGGCATCATTTACTTCAAAGGAGGGGGATTCTTCAATTACTTTTTGATGTCGTCGCTGGAGAGAACATTCTCGCTCACCCAAATGAATGACATTGCCGTGCATATCGGCCAGGAGTTGGATTTCGATGTGACGGCCGTCTAAAATCATCTTCTCCAGATAAACGGTATCATCTCCAAAAGCGGCCGCCGCTTCTCGCCGCGCCGATCCAATAGCGTCTGCCAGTTCTTCCGGCTTATGAACCGGCCGCATTCCTTTGCCGCCGCCGCCGGCCGTCGCCTTCACTAACAACGGGTAGCCAACCTGGGCGGCGGCTGCAAGCAATTCCTCATTATTCAACCCCGGTTCCGTTCCCGGCACAATGGGAACCCCGGCCGCTTTCACCGCTTCCCGCGCCGCCTGTTTATCTCCCATAATCTCAATCGCTTGCGGCGGCGGCCCCACAAACACAAGGCCATTCTCAATACACGTCTGGGCGAATGACGCCCGTTCGGCCAAAAAACCATAGCCGGGATGGATTGCCCCGGCGCCCGACTTTTTAGCCACTTCAATAATCTTATCAATCCGTAGGTAACTATCACGCGCTGCCGGCGGCCCAATACAGTATGCTTCATCTGCATAACGGACGTGCATGGCGCTGCGGTCTGCTTCTGAATACACAGCCACCGTGCGGATACCCAATTCATGGCAGGCCCGCAAAATACGCATGGCAATCTCGCCCCGGTTGGCGATTAGTAATTTGTCAAATGGTTGGGATAGGAGTTGGTCAGTTGTCATTTTTATCAGTTTTCAGTTTTCAGTGGATAGTGATTGCTCACTGCACACTGACTAAAGGGGAATATTTCCATGTTTCTTAGGCGGGTTCTGGTCGCGTTTATTTTGCAGCATATTCAGGGCATTAATGAGACGCGGCCGTGTCTGGCTGGGTTCAATAACATCATCAACATATCCTCGCCGCGCGGCCGCATAGGGATTGGCAAACTCCTCCCGATATTGCTCCACCAGTTCCGCCTTTTTGGTAATGGGGTCTTCTGCGGCCGTTAGTTCATGCCGGAAGATAATATTGACGGCCCCATCTGGCCCCATGACGGCAATTTCGGCCGTCGGCCAGGCCAGATTCAGGTCAGCGCGAATGTGTTTGCTGTTCATCACACAATACGCGCCGCCATACGCCTTGCGGGTGACAACCGTAATTTTGGGCACGGTAGCTTCGCAAAAAGCATACAGCAGTTTGGCTCCATGCCGGATAATACCACCATATTCCTGATCTACACCCGGCAAAAAGCCGGGCACATCTTCAAATACAATAAGGGGAACATTGAAGCTGTCACAAAAGCGGACAAACCGGCCTGCTTTTTCGCTGGCGTTAATATCTAGCACCCCGGCTAGCACCATCGGCTGGTTGGCTACAATGCCTACCGCGAAACCACCCAATCGAGCAAAGCCTACCACAATATTTTGAGCATAATGCTCCTGTATTTCATAAAACTCGCCCTCATCTACAATGAGGCGAATCACATCTTTAATATCATACGGTTTGTTGGCGCTGTCAGGGACGAGGGTGTCTAAGGCCGCTTCAGTGCGTAGGGGGTCGTCATTGCTTTGTTTGAAGGGCGGGTCTTCCATATTGTTGGAAGGCAAATAGCTCATTAACTCCCGGATGAGAAAGAGCGTGTCTGCTTCGGAATCGGCCGCCATGTGAGCCACCCCGCTTTTGCTGTTGTGGGTCATAGCCCCACCCAGTTCTTCAAAGGTCACTTCTTCACCGGTAACGGTTTTGACCACATCTGGGCCGGTAATGAACATGTAGCTGCTCTTCTTTACCATGAAGATGAAGTCGGTGAGGGCGGGTGAATACACGGCGCCGCCGGCGCATGGCCCCATGATGGCGCTGATTTGGGGTACGACGCCGGAGGCGAGGGTGTTACGCAGGAATATGTCGGCATAGCCGCCCAGGCTGACAACTCCTTCTTGAATACGAGCGCCGCCAGAATCATTGAGGCCAATGACAGGGGCGCCGTTTTGCATGGCCATATCCATAATTTTGCACACTTTTTCAGCATGTACCTGGCTGAGACTGCCGCCGAAGACGGTGAAATCTTGACTGAATACGTAAACAAGACGGCCGTCAATCGTCCCCCACCCCGTCACCACACTATCACCTAAAATTCGTTTCTTATCCATGCCAAAGTTACGTTCGCGATGGACTGCAAAAGCGTCCATTTCACGGAAAGAGCCTTTGTCTAGCAACAGGTCTATCCGTTCGTGAGCTGTCATTTTGCCTTTGGCTTTGTGTTTGGCAATGCGGTCTATGCCGCCGCCTTGTTGTGATTGTTCTCGTAATTGCCGGAGTTTTTCTATTTTTGGGTCCATGAGTTTCCTTGACTGTCATACCCGCGAAGGCGGGTATCCAGGTATGTGGATTCCTACCTTTCGCAGAGCCTGCCCTCACGAAGGTGAGGGAATGATCTGTATAGTTTCAATTATTCCCCTCTCTCTTAAAGTATAATTTTGCGGCCGACCTGTGAAACACCCAAATGGTAAAGCTGATGATAAGTATGTAAAAACCAATGATGAACCAATCAATTTGCCACGGGCGTCCCCACCATCTCATCCCTAAATCTAGCAAAGCATAAAGGGTTAGGGCTGCAGGAATAAGGTGGGCGGTAAACGGCAGTTTGCCTCTCAATGCCCAGGCCAACCAAAAAAACAACAGTGCCCACACCCCAGCTATAAGCAGACGCAATCGCGGGTCTGGTTGACTACTTAGGTTCAATAAAAGCTCTTTTTGCCAGTAGAGCGCCATAACCCGGCCACCATTCCACGTGCCAAAAAGGAGAACCCCCCAAAAGATAAGAGTTACGGCCAGAGGGCGTTTTGCAGGCAAGTAAGCACTCATCACTTGTTATCAATCAAGTGATTTGGGTCAAGGGCAAACAAACGGTAAAAGTCGTACCTTCTCCCAGTACGCTATGGACTTCAATACGGCCGTGATGCTCTTCCACAATCTTTTTCGATACAGACAAACCCAACCCCGTGCCCTCCGCGCGGTTACTGCCAGGAATACGATAAAAACGTTCAAACAGATGGGGTACATCTTCTGGGGCAATACCTGGCCCGGTGTCGGCTACCAAAATGTGTGCTTCATCATTTACCCGACGGACGGTGATGGAGAGACGGCCGTTTTCCCGGTTATATTTCGTGGCATTACTCACCAGATTCAGCAGCACCTGCTTCACCCGGTCCTGGTCACCGACCAAAGTGACCGCATCCGTTTTATGGGGCAAATCAGCAGCGTAATCTACCTCAATTGTAATATCCCGTTCGGCTGCCTGTGGTTGAGAGATGCTCACTACATCTTCCACCACCTGTTCCAATTCTAGTGGATCCTTTTTCAGGTCAACCCGTCCGGACTCCAGGCGGGCAAAATCCAAAAAATCGCGCGTCATTTTAGACAAGCGCTGCGATTCCCGTTTAATCATATCAATCAACTGACCGTGCCGTTCCTGAGGCACTTCTGGCCGAGACAACAATTCCGTTGCTGAGGTAATCGCCATCAGGGGGGTTTTAATTTCATGCATAATTTCGGCCAGCAAATCAGATTGGCTGAATAGATGAGCATTGACAATAGCCACGGCCGATTGAGAAGCCAACGCTTCCATCAACGACACATCCTGCATGGTATAAGGCTCTCGCTTTCGCTTGTTCATCACTTCCAGCGCCCCAATGATCCCTTGACGTGTTACCAGGGGAACGGCCAGCATGGAACGGGTATCAAAAGCCAGGTCTTTATCAATGTTGTAATGACGATCATCCCCTTTGACATCATCTATGACCACCGAACGGCCGTTACGCACCACCCACCCCGCAATACTGTCATCCAAAGGCACCGCAATATTGGTCGGAACTGAGCCGCTGGTAGAAGCCACAAAATACAACTGCCCAGATTTCCGGTCTACCAACAAAATAGAGGCCACTTCCGTATTCGTTAGCTCCGTAGATACATCCATCACCAGGTCTAGCAGCTCACTTAACCGTAACGTCGAACTCAGCCGGGCGCTGATTTCCAGCAGCCGTTTCAAACGCTCTGAATCTAAGGTTTCTGCTCCCCGGCTTTCAAATTGATTCACTTGAGAAGATTTGGCTACTTCCATCTTACTTAGTCTCCGTCACCGTTATGAATATTAAATACTTAAATTGGTAATAACTGTAGCCGCGGTTATGAAACCGCGGCTACGATTACCAATTTATTTTGTGAACTTCCATAACGGCGGCCGCCAGTTGGGGTAAAATTTCCACCACATCGGCATTGATAATCACATCGGCCAGATAATCGAGATGTGTTTCACTAAAATTGACAATGATCAAATTGGCCCCGGCTTGTTTGGCTTGCCAGGGTAGTTCATTGACCGGACTCACTTCCAACGAGGAACCGGCCACAATCATTAGATCACAACGTTCCGCTTCGCGGTGAGCTTTTTGCAACGTAGCCAACGGCAGCATTTCGCCAAACAAAATGACATCCAATTTTAATACGCCAGCGCAATAAGGGCATAACGGCACATTGCCGGTAGCGATGTAGTCGCCCATGTACGTTTCGCTCAGTGTTTTTTGGCGGCACGCCATACAAGTAGATTCGCGTATATTTCCGTGGACTTCGTATACGGCCGTAGACCCAGCCTGCTGGTGCAACAGATCAATATTCTGGGTAATAATTCCTTTCAACCGTCCCTGCTGCTCCATTTCAGCCAGAGCAACATGGGCCGCATTGGGCTGTGCCGTTTGCATCAATTTTGCCAGCGGATGTAGCCATTGGTAAAACGGCCGCGGGTTCTGCTGAAACGCATGAATAGACGCCACTTCCATCGGGTCCACATTTTGCCACACACCAGAAGTGGGGCTACGGAAATCAGGAATACCGGATGGGGTACTGATGCCAGCCCCCGTGAGAGCTACAATGGTATCGGCTTGCTGTACGAGCATTAACGCCCGTGAAAGTAAATCCTCTTGCCTGGTCACAATTTACCCGTTGGCAACCTGATGCGCCAACTGGCTGATAAGACCAGATGCTTTCGAATCGGGTATTAACTGCACCAAAGGCACACTTTTATTGACAGCCCGGTTAAGTTCCTGCGGCGTCACAGGGATGATAGCTATAATCGGATGTCCAATATAACTTTCAATTGCTTGACGGGGTACATTCAGATGGCCGCTATAATCTATCAGCAGCGCTTGCAAACGAGTATGGGGGAAAATCATTTCCTGCACCTGATTAATAAATTGCTTGGCAATGCCTAACGCTACCCGCTCTGGCCGTACGCAAATAATCAGTTCATCTGCCTGTTCAATGACGGGGCGGTTCACGGCCGTTATCCCCTGCCCACAATCTGCCACTAAAAACCGTTCCGGTCGTGCCAGTGATTCCAATATCTCCGTTACTTGGGCGGCCGTTGGTGTCTTTTCAACTTTCAGCAGATTTGGTTCCGTTAACAAAAGTTGTAAATTTTTACTGTATGCCGATAAGTACTGTGCTGCTTCATCCTGAATCATCCCCTCTGGAAGTTGGCTCAACTCATTTAAGCTATTCATCTTCGTCTGGTGCAAATATAACCCCACATGTCCCTGCAACACATCCAGATCAATTAGCACCGTATCTTGTTCTTGCATAGCTAAACTGGCGGCTAAATTAATTGCCAATAAGGTTGTACCTACCCCGCCGCGAACCCCCAGGATGCCAATCAAATGACTATTGTCTGCCGGCACCATAGCCGTACCAGTCTCAAATTGAGCCTCGGATGATAAGGGGGGCAGTTCTGGATCTTCAGGCAGTTTATTACGCGGGGTAACGCCTTCTAAAATCGCCGTGACTCGTTCCGAAAGTTCAATAGGTTCCGTTGGTTTAGTCAAATAATCATCAGCCCCGGCATCCAGACCGGCCAGCTTCTGTTCGGCTTCATTTATAGCGGAAAACATGATGATGGGTGTGCTGGCAACATCAGGATTGGCCCGTACCTGTCGGCAAAATTCCCAACCATCCATCTTTGGCATCATGCCATCTACCAGAATGAGATCAGGCATTTCCGATTCAAGCAGAGATAACCCTTCTGTACCGGAGTTTGAAGCCACTACGACATACCCTTGCTGGCGCAAAACCTTGCTAATAATATTGAGTGTTTCTGGATGATCGTCAATGACTAAAAGTTTATACCGCATAATATTCGCCATAATAATTATACCGGAGGCCAGGGATAATGCCTGCCTGGGCCGGGGACAATGTGTTTTCCCGATTGAAATATCTGTTGTGTTCGTTTTTTTAAGGCAACAAACTCTCGCCGTGACAATAGTTTTTCTAATTCATGATGTAGTTCTGTTTTGGCAGTCAAATTTTTTAGTAATTGTTGTAAATCGGCCAATAATGCCGCCGGTATTGGCAGTCCGGCAAATTCCCAAATAACAGTGCGTAGTTTGTACTCAGAATGGAAGCAAATGCCGTGGTCAATAATCCATAAACGACCATCTATATCCGGGTTGGTTTGCTCTGCAACTAATACATGTCCGGCTTTACGGTCAGCATTGTTAATTAGCACATCAAACAGCGTGATTTGTTGCAACGGCCGGGCAAAGGCTGGTTCTCCTTCAAAGGTTAAGTAATGGCATTCAGGGTCATGATCAATAAAAAGTTGTACAGAGCCAATGCCATGCTCGGCATTACGTACAATCGTTGGCGGAACCAGATTCCAGCCTAATGCTTCACTCATAACAAAGGCCGCCCGTTCACGTTGGTAAAGGGTTCCCTGGGGAAAATCCCACAACGGCCGTTCCCCACGACGCGGTTTATAGACAACCTGCACATCACCCAAACGATTGGCTTCTTCCCTACCAATCGCCCGATTGACTGCCTCATTGGGGCAAATGCGTGCCAGAAACGAATAATTAGAACTCCAGGGCAGCAGCCCCTCTATTTCCATCGTCCCCAGTTGCAGCAATGGCAGGTAAACGGCCGTATCCATAAATGTCAAATCACCCCATCATACCAACACCGAAAACTGATCATTGAAAACTGTCCCTAAGCGGCATGACCATTACGTTGCGGGCAAAAATGTCCATCTGCATCCATTGGACGGCCGCAGTTACCACAAATCGGTCGACCGGCGTGCACAACCTCAATTGCATGCTGTACCAGCACCCGCACTTGCTCTCGTGTAGCCCAAAAACTAACCACATTCGGCTCTTCTTCTTCATCAACCAATTCATAGGCTACCAGTACAACCTGGTCCGTTTCTTCATTATATCCCAGCCCCATATTCCCCACACGAAACAATGCTTCGGCCGGTTCCCGCAGGCGCATATCTGTCCAAACCGACTGTTCAGTATCCGTTTGGGGGTATTTTTCATTCAATTCCATCAACAGAGATTCAAAACTACCGGCCAACATATTGGCCTGTTCCTTTTCAATGACAAGCGACAAAGATTGGGAGCCGCGGCCGCCTTGCAAGAAGAACGTACGCTGTCCAGGTTCACCAATTGCACCTACTGTCAAATGCGTCACCGGGTTTAATTCAATATGGCGCGCCATTTATTACTTTCCTTTTGTTCAGTTTTCAGTAATCAGTTTTCAGTAGAAACGACCACTGAAAACTGTACACTACTACTCCGACGGTGGCGGCGCCCGCAAGGGGCCATCATCATTCATACGCACCACCCGAACCATCCCATTTGAGGGTAATGTTACCACACTCACCGAAGCGGGAGCGATAACAATCCGTTGGAACAAATCAATATGCACCCCCAAATAATGAGCCAACACCAGTTTGATCAGATCAGCATGGAAGACAACAATGATCATGTCGTGGGGATGTTTTGAGGCCAGTTCTTCCAACGCCTGAATCGCCCGAAACTGCACTTCACGCAACGTCTCTCCATTGGGGAACTGCATCCGGCTGGGGAAAAATTGCACCGTAAACCAGCGCTTTTTTTTTGCCAGCTTCTTGATCTTTTTACCTTCCCAATCACCATAACGCACTTCCCCCACTGCTTCCAGAGGGATGATGTCTAATTGATGTGCGTCGGCAATATAGGCGGCCGTTTCTAAACAACGGCTAACAGGACTGCTGTAAATGGCTTTAAGGGGTAGATGGGCTAATCGTTGGGCAGCAGCCTGGGCTTGTGTACGGCCGTTACCGTTCAAATGCACCCCTTCAATCCAACCGGCCAGCCGCTGCTTCTTCACCCATTCATTTTCACCGTGACGTACCAACAGTAATGTTGTCATAAAGATAATGATAACACATCTAACCAGCCTGTGAAACTGTCAGAAATCTGTCCATTCAATGGCGTAAACAAGCAAAACCACCTAAAATTTCCGAGGCATAGTTCATTACTAACTGTAGAACGATGTGCAAAATCGCCCTACGAAGTGTCAAGTTGACTTTTTAGGTTTTTGAACCATGCTAAATTCTCTTACTTAACGTAAGTTTTGTGCAATCAGAGCCAAAAAAGCTCAAAAATGCGAAAAATGAATGTTTTTAAAAAGCGGTAAAGTTTGTTTCAGTTTCACTTATTCGATGGCTCTCACCAAGCCTATTTGTCGGGCATACAAGCCCCCAATAATTAACATGGCGTGCTGGGTCAGCTTCTCTGATGGTTCGGTGATGTTTGTGTTTTGCTCGTGACGACAGACAATAAATCTGCTTCAATTTCAAGGATGTTTTCGGAGAGACGGCCGGCAGCAATGGGAGCTTTCCAGTCGTTGAGGTCGGTGGGAGTAAACGGCCGACATTCCCCATAACGCTCCAAATAAACAGAGACAAACGTCTGGCGCATGACCTGAATTTGTTGGCGCAGTATTTTGTCGGTGTCTAGCGGGTCGCCGTGACTCATGATGATGAGGGTGCGAGCCACGTCTGCCAGAGGATGGCCCAGACTGGCGTCAATCCAATCTATGATGACGGGGCCGTTGTCGGTCATGAGGATGTTATCAAAGTGGAAGTCGCCGTGGAGCAAGCATTTGTCGTGGGGGAGTTGGTTGAGGCGGGCAAGTACGGCCGTTTTCGTTTCCTCATCTAGCGGTTGGGCCATGTTAATTTTGCGGCGTAAGCGTTGGCGGTTGTCTGGCAGTCCCTTAACCTGGCTGTTGTGCATGGTAGCCTGTAATTCAGCCAGTTTCCGGGTGAGCGACGCCAGTTGAGTTGGGTCTTCCATGATGATTTGGAGCAGGGTACGGCCGTAAACGCGCTCAAAGATGATACCGTGACGGCCGTCAACCTCTACCAGTTCCAAAGCGGCCGGGGTGGGTATGTTGCTGGTCTGGATTTTTTGCGCCAGTCCGAATTCAAATTCGGCATCTGCCTTTGTCCATTCTGGCAGGTATAGTTTCAGGATGTGTTTTTCATCGTGGGCAAAGATTTCGGCGGTGCGGCCGTTGGCTATTTTTTCCATCATCATTACTTCGCAGTCAGAGCAATTTCTGTATATTCCTGGCGGCCGGCCTTTTCTAAATCCACTCCAATCTGCACCAACAGTTCAGCAATGAGACCTGCTTTACGTTCGGCGTCGGTGCGTGACCAGGTGCGGGATTTAATTTCCAGAAAGTAGCCCGGCAAGTCTGGCTCGGTCACTTTGTCCAGATTAATGGCAAAGTCGGTGTCCTGGTAGATGATGCGCCAGCGCAGACGATCTTTGTCTACTTGTAATTCTGCGGCCGGGGCAAAATATTCCCGGTAGAAGCGTAAACTACGGTCGGCGTCGGCCAGAAAGCGGGAGCGGGAAAGCATGACGGCATTGGGGAATTCCTGCGCTTCTCCTTTGCTGATGAGGGTGAGCCGGGCGCGTGCCTGGAAGACGTCCCCCTTTTCGTTTACAAACTCATCTTCACGGTAGCGTAGGCGGGCGGCGTCGGGGTCGTCGCCAGAGAACATGAAGTAGGTGTCGTATTGGCGGTAATGGGATTGCTTGGTTATCTGGCACTGGTCGTTGTTGATGAAGTTGAGTACGGCCGTTTTGTCTACATCCGGCACTTTCACTTGCACTTCAAAACTCTTTTGCCGCTGTACCCCCGCCAGCAAGACCAGTTTGTTGTAAGGACTGGATTCTCGTTCCAGAACAAAGGCGTCAATATCGGCCGCAACCTGGGCCGCGGTCGTCAAAGCCTTTTCCTCGTCAATGGTCAATAGTTGACGGCCGCGCATGAGCCAACGGCCGTGACACATCACATCTGTCACATCGCCGCTTTTAGCCGCATAAATCAGCCGGGAATAAATCGCCTCCGGATTGTTTTGGAAATGCGGCCGGTTATGGACGCCATCCATATTAACAATGGCAATGTCAGCCCGTTTACCCGCTTCCAGACTACCGGTAATGTCCCCCATATGCAGGGCGCGTGCACCACCAATGGTGGCGATTTCCAATGCTTGCCGAGCCGGAAGAACAGTAGGGTCATTACATTTGGTTTTAGCCAACAGCGCTGCCAGCCGCATCTCCTCAAACATATCCAAGTCATTATTGCTGGCCGGGCCATCCGTCCCCACGCCTACGTTTAGACCAATCTCCAACATCTCGCCTACCTGGGCGATGCCGGAAGCCAACTTCAAGTTGCTGGTAGGGCAGTGAGCAACGCCGGCCCCCGCTTTTTTCAGAGCAAACATCTCTCCGTTGTCCAGATGGACGCAATGGGCGGCCAACAGCTTTGTTTCCAACATGCCGTGGCTGGCAATCAGAGGGACGACGGGGCAGTGATGCTGCTCGCGGCAGTTTTCCACTTCCAGCCCGGTTTCGCTGACGTGGGTGTGAATAGGCACATCAAAGGCACGAGCCAGGTCGGCGCAGGCACGATCCATTTCTGGGGTTCCGGTGTACCAGGCGTGGGGGGCTACGGCCGGTTGGATGAGCGGGTGACCGTTCCATTTTTCTATGAAGCGACGGCATAAAACCAGGGCGTCTTCGTAGGTGGCTGAATCGGGCGAGGGGAAAACGAGAATGGTTTGGCCCAATAAAGCTCTCATGCCAATCGCGGCCGTTTCCTCCGCAATCTCGCTTTCAAAATAATACATATCGGCGAAGCTAGTAATGCCAGAGCGGATCATCTCAGCACAGCCAATTTGGGTGCCTAGTTTTACAAATTTAGGGGTTACAAATTCTCGTTCCAAGGGCATCAGGTAGCCCAGCCAGACATCCAGGCGCAAATCATCATTCAGGCCGCGCAGCAGGGTCATGGGGATATGGGTGTGAGCATTTACCAATCCGGGAATGATGACCTGATCGTTGAAATCTATTGCCTCAGCGGCCGTGTAGCTGGCTATAATTTCGTTTGCCGGACCGATGGCAATGATGTTATGGTCTTTTATAACAATAGCGGCGTTGCTAATAATGTCATAGGTGTCGTTCATGGTCACGGCCGTGCCGCCGTGTAAGAGTAAATCAACGTTCTTACTCATAAAGCCTCCAGGGAATTATTATCGTGAGGATGGTCGGGATTATAGCTGATTCCTGTTATAATCGGGAAATCTGGAGATTTCTTACTTATGAGAATGGTAGATATTATTGAAAAGAAGCGGGACGGCCGACCATTAACCACACCTGAAATCCAATGGTTTATTCAGGCATATACGGCCGATACAATTCCCGATTATCAGGCGGCCGCTTTGATGATGGCTATTTTTCTGCAAGGGATGACCCGTCGGGAGACAGTGGCTTTAACCTTGGCCATGGCCCACTCCGGCGATCAGTTGGATTTGCATGATGTGGCCCCTTTTGTGGTGGACAAACATTCTTCCGGCGGTGTGGGAGATAAGACAACACTGGTTGTACAGCCATTGGTGGCGGCCTGTGGTATGCCGGTCGGTAAGATGAGTGGGCGCGGTCTGGGTTCTAGCGGGGGCACATTAGACAAAATGGAATCGTTCAAAGGCTGGCGGCCGGATTTGACATTGGCGCAGTTCAAAAAGCAGTTGGGGGAAATTGGGTTGGTGTTGGCTGGGCAAACGGCCGATCTTGCCCCGGCCGACGGCAAACTGTACGCTCTGCGGGATGTGACTGGTACGGTAGCCAGCGTACCCCTTATCGCCGCCTCAATTATGTCTAAAAAGCTGGCCGCCGGGGCCGATGCCATTGTGCTGGATGTGAAGTTGGGCAGCGGTGCATTTATGGCTACAGAAGCTGAAGCGCAGGAACTGGCCCAAATCATGGTCAACATTGGGCAAGATGCAGGGCGGCAAACGGTAGCCTTGCTCTCCGATATGAACCAGCCATTGGGGCAGGCCATCGGCAATGGGTTAGAAGTGAAGGAGGCGATTGCCACGCTGCAAGGGAATGGGCCGCCTGACTTTTGGGCACATTGTCTGGCTGTGGCTGGTCAAATGATTTTGTTGGCCGGTCAGGCAGATTCTTTAGCGGCCGCTCAAGAAATAGTAACACAAGTGCGGGATGACGGCCGTGCCCTGCAAAAATTCCGCCAGATGGTAGCCGCCCAGGGTGGCAATCCGCAGCAGGTAGACAATCCTGATTTACTACCCTTGGCACAGTTTGTGGAACCTGTGTTGGCGCCGCAAACAGGCACGGTTGCAGCGCTGGATACGGCGCAAATTGGCTGGGCGGCGGTTCATCTGGGCGGCGGGCGGCTGGTGAAAACGGATCAGATTGACCATACAGCCGGCTTTATCTTACGCGCCAAAGTAGGCGATCATTTCCAGGCCGGAGACCCGCTTGGCGAAATTCATGCCAATAATCAAACCAAACTAGCTCAGGCACGTAAGGAACTGTTGGCGGCCGTTCGCTGGTCAGATGATCCGGTAGAACCACTGCCCCATTTTTATGGCATAGTGAGGTGAGTGTTTGGGTGAACAGATGTCAGATAATTAAGTGATCTTGAACATGTTACAACTTAAATACTTGACACTTAAACACCTATTTGGAAACGCAATATGAAAATTGGTTATGCGCTTGGCGGCGGGGGGGCCAGAGGCGCGGCTCATATTGGGGTATTGTTGGAGTTGGAACAGTTAGGCGTCCGACCGGATTTGGTGGTGGGTACGAGTATTGGCGGATTGGTGGGGGCATTATTGGCGGCCGGACTGCCAGCGGCGGGGATGTTAGCTTTTTATCAGCAGTTGAATTTGGAACAGGTGTACCGGCCGGCGCGAGTACGGGAACCGGCGCTCATCAGCAACCGGCGGGTGGAATCTTTGTTGGAAGCAGCTATTGGACGGCCGTCGTTTGCCGATTTACAAATGCCGCTGGCCGTGATGGCTACCGATTTGGTCAGCCGTAAAGAGGTGATTTTGCAGGAGGGGGATGTGATTACGGCCGTGATGGCTACCATCGCTATACCTGTAGCTTTGCCACCTGTGGAACTAGATGACATGGTGTTGGTAGATGGCGGGGTGAAGAACAACACGCCATTTAACATCGCCCGGCAGTTGGGGGCGGATTATGTGCTGGCTGTGGATTTAACCAACACGGAACCTTATGCGCCCGATTTACGGCCGAGGCGTGGCGGCCCACTTGCCAAAGCGCTTGAACTGGCCCAGCAGCATAATTTGTGGTGGGTACTGGTAGCAACGTTGGATGTGATTACGACGCAAAACATGGAAAAATATCTGGCCGAAAACCCGCCCGATTTACTTCTGCAACCGGAAATCGGCACAATTGGCTTATTTGATTTTCACCGTTGGCAAGAGGGGGTATCGGCTGGACGCACGGCCGTGTGGGAGGTAGAGCATTTGTTGGAGGAAATTATCAGTAATCAGTAATCAGTATCCAGTTTTCAGTGGCGCTTACTGAACACTGCAAACTGAACACGGAAACGGAGATCAGTATGATCACAATGGGCATTGACATCGGGGGGTCGGGCATAAAGGGGGCGTTGGTGGATACGGAGAAGGGGGAATTATTGAGTGAACGGATACGAATTCCGACGCCGCAACCGGCCACGCCACAAGCATGTATCGGGGTGATTGGGCAAATTACGAAGGAGTTGTCCTATCAAGGGCCGATGGGGGTGGGTATTCCGGGAATTGTGATAAAGGGGACAGTCCACAGCGCGGCCAATATTGACGAGGGTTGGATTAGATTTGACGCCAAAAAAGCAATAGAAGCGGAAACGGGCTGCACGGCCGTTATTCACAATGATGCTGATGTTGCCGCCGTCGCTGAACTCACTTTTGGGGCCGGACACAATGAACCGGGGGTGGTGATGATGTTTACGTTGGGAACGGGAATTGGAGCGGCGATGTTTGTAAACGGCCGTTTAGTTCCCAACATGGAACTGGGGCATCTCTATTTACGAAATATGAAAATAGACGCTGAAGATTACACCTCAGACCGTATCCGTAAAGCTGATAAATTAAGCTGGAAGGAGTGGGGCGGTCGGCTGAATGAATATTTCAAACACATTGAATTCCTCTTTTCGCCACAGTTAATTATCATTGGTGGCGGGGTGAGCAAAAAGGCCCATAAATTCCTCAAATACATCAAAACAAGAGCGGAAATTGTAGCGGCCGAAACACGCAATGAAGCGGGGATTATTGGGGCGGCGGTAACGGCCGTTGCCGAAAGTTAACTACATCTATAGTCAGGAGAAATCAAAATGGCAAAATCAATTGGTATTTTAACGGCCGGCGGTGATACGCCCGGTTTGAATGCGGCCATTCGCGGCATCGGCAAAACGGCGCGGGGTATGGGTATGCATGTCATTGGTTTCCGCGATGGATTTCGGGGTTTGATGGCCAACCGCACTGTTCGTTTAGATGGCGACACTTTGTCGGGTATCTTGACAGTAGGTGGCACCATTTTGGGAACCAGCCGAGACAAACCCCATAAAATGCTCATCGGTGGCAAAAAACTAGATATGACTGACGCCCTGGTAGAAACATATGACAAACATAACCTGGATGTGTTGGTATGCCTGGGCGGGGGCGGTACTCAGAAAAATGCTTACCGTCTGATGCAAAAAGGATTAAATATCATCACCCTGCCCAAAACAATTGACAATGATGTGGCGATGACTGATGTGACCTTTGGTTTTGATACAGCTTTGGGTATTGCTACAGAAGCGATTGACCGACTGCACAGCACCGCCCACAGTCACCACCGCATCATTGTTGTAGAGACGATGGGGCACAATACGGGTTGGTTGGCTCTGGGGTCGGGTTTGGCTGGCGGTGCAGATGTTATTTTGCTGCCGGAAATTCCGTATAATGTGGAAATTGCGGCCGAAGCGATTCGACAAAGGCATCGTCACGGTCGTGGTTTTAGCATTGTCGCTGTTTCTGAAGGGGCGATGCCTCAAGCAATAGCGGCCGATTTGCAGACGGCCGAAAAAGCTATCGAAGCAGCCAATAATAAAGAAGAACGTAAAGCTGCCAACTTGCAGTTAGCTGAAGTGGAAGCCCGCCGTGCCAACAGCACCATTCATCTGTCCGATCAGTTAGAGCAGCGCACAGGATTGGAATCACGAGTGACAATATTGGGGCATGTGCAGCGGGGAGGGACGCCATCGGCCGTAGACCGTTTGCTGTCTACCCAGCTAGGCACAGCTTGCGTCAGCCTGATCGAAAAAGAACAATATGGGGTAATGGTGGCTGTACGGGGTACGGGGACGGAGGCAGTATCTCTGGAAAAGGTGGTGGGCAAACGTAAAACTGTGGCCTTAGACCACCCCTGGATAGAAAGTGCCCGTAAATTAAGGACGTGTTTGGGGGATGAATAATGGAGAAAGAGCCTAAGGGTTTAGCAAAAACCCTTAGGCTCTGGATGATTACATATTGTCCACAATCGCCTGGGCAAAACCGGAGCAGGAAAGTTTAGTAGCTCCTTCAATCTGACGATGTAGGTCGTAGGTGACGGTTTTTTGTTCGATTGTTTTAGTCATGGCAGCCACAATCAGGTCGGCCGCTTCCGTCCAGCCCATATATTGCAACATCATCACACCGCTTAAAATCAGGCTGCCAGGATTGACCTGGTCTTTACCAGCGTATTTGGGCGCTGTGCCATGCGTCGCTTCAAACAGAGCTATGCCATCCCCAATATTGCCGCCGGGAGCCATCCCTAAACCACCCACCTGGGCCGCGGCCGCGTCGCTCATATAATCTCCATTCAAATTCAGAGTAGCAATGACATCATAATCTTTGGTGCGGGTCAGCAGTTGTTGCAGCATATTATCGGCAATGACATCTTTGATGATGATGTCTGCACCATTGCGGGGGTTTTTCAGAATGTGCCAAGGGCCGCCTTGCCACGGTTCAGCGCCAAACTCATCGCGGGCTAATTCGTAGCCCCAATCGCGGAATGCGCCTTCGGTAAACTTCATGATGTTGCCTTTATGAACCAAAGTGACACTGCTGCGATTATTGTCAATGGCGTGTTGAATTGCCTGCCGTACTAATCGTTTGGTACCAAATTCGCTGACGGGTTTAATGCCAATGGCCGAGCCAGCACGGACATTTTTACCCAACTGTTCATTCATGAATTGAATAATGGCGTTGGCGCCTTCGGAATCGGCCGACCATTCAATGCCGGAATAGACATCTTCAGTGTTTTCGCGGAAGAGGGTGATGTCCATGCGTTCTGGATGACGCATGGGGCTGGGTGTGCCGGAGATGTAGCTGACAGGACGAACGCAAGCGTACAGGTCTAACACCTGGCGCAAGGTCACGTTAAGGCTGCGGAAGCCGCCGCCGATGGGGGTGGTAAGGGGACCTTTTATACCAACTAGAAATTCGCGCATGGCGGCGAAGGTTTCATCGGGCATGTAGTCGCCTTCGTAGTGGGCAGCCGCTTTTTCACCAGAGTAAATTTCCATCCAGGCAATTTTGCGTTGGCCGCCGTATGCTTTTTCTACGGCCGCGTTCCAAACGAGCATGGAAGCGGGCGCAATATCTACACCAATGCCATCGCCTTCAATAAAAGCGACAATGGGGTTGTCGGGTACGTTTAGTTTACCGTTTTCAAATGTAATTTTTTGGCCGTCAGGCACTTGAATGTTGGAATAAGACATAATTGTGTTCATTCTCCTATATGTGGAATTTAAAAGTATAAGCTGTTGTATCTGTTAGCAGTTTGGCGGGGAAGTTTGGATAGGACGCGGATGGATGCGGATTCAGCGGATAAACGCGAGTTTTTATTTCTTTTCCACAGCTTGCTAGATGACAGTTACAGTTTTTTAATAGGTACGGCCGTGATTATACCGATTTATGAAGCGTAGGGCGACTGTACATTACCGCTTTTGTTATGACTCTCAAGATCAACGATAAGTTAACGTTTGCTTTTTACGATGAAGACATCATTCGGCTTAGAGAATGATTCAACTGCTGGCTTGTTATGCAATTATTCGCGTTCTATCTATCTATGCAATTATATTTTGCGAGGAGGGCAACATGAGTAGAAGTTCAAAAAAGATCAATCAAAAAATACGGGATATAGATTGCGGCCAGTTTGGAGAAAATTTGGACAAATATGTTCTGTGTCGTTACAACAAATCAATCAAATACTATTGGAGATCAAGCAGACGCAACAAACAATACTATAAAATTACCCAGGGAACGATACTTGTTCTGGGCGCATTAATCACGTTCATATCCTCTATTTCAATTGCTACAAAGAACTCATCGTATGAATTTTTAGATCTCGCATTTTCAATAACGACGCCCATTCTGGCCGCGATCTTATCGGTCACAGCCGGGTTTTCACAAACATTCCAATGGGGGTCTGCCTGGCAGGATATGGTGATTATGGCTGAGAAATTAGAAAAAGAGCGAGATCGATTCTTACTAACTCCGCCAGATAAGAGGGAACCTCTCCAGGAAATGGCTCTCCTAAATAATCTGGTTATCGAGGAGAGTTATAGTTTCTTTGGGCGAATTTTAGGCAGTGCAACCAATTCTAACAATAACGGACACGCCATTCCCGTCCAAAATGGAAACCTGGGATAATGACCTCAACTGGACGTTACCTTTGCGACGCTACTTTGCCCCAGGTTGGATGGCGGAATTTATTCCGCTATCCAACCTTTATTGCAGGAGCATTTCCCAATTGACATGGGGGCGTTTTTGGTGGAGTTGTTGCAGTAAATCTTGAATTAGTCCCCGACAGCCGCAATACCTGACAATATGGTTGGTTTTTGCCCGCCGATTACTACCGGAAAGATCATCATATTCGATATTCATTTCCAAACAGAGACGGCGCAGCTCATTTACGCTAAAGTAATTGCAAATCTCACGACTGAGTAAATTGAGCTTGACTAATGGCAGGTCGCTGGCTCTGGAATCGGTGTGCAAGTCTACATCTGGTGTGGTTGCAGAGATGAAAAGGTCGGCCGGCGTAGGTATGTTGGGTTCGTGGAAGGGGATGGTGATGGTTTCAGTGGCGGCCGTGTCCGCTCTTGTAGTTGTCGTCATTGTGGGTTGTTGGCGTTGGTTGGCCGTAGAACTAAGCAACACAGCCTCCCCAGACCCTGCAAGACGAGGCGCTTCATTTGTGAGTGTGCGGCCGTTGCCATTACCACCAGATAATGGATGACGTGGCCACACTTCGGTAACGACATATTCGGGCGCATTCACAGTATGAGAAACTTCTATATCAATAATCTGGGCGTCAATGATTTTTGCCCAGGGGTCAGTTGTTAATTGATAGCGTTGGGCTTTTACTGTGTCCCCCACTCTTTGCCCTACCATATTAAAGTCAGGCACACTACGGTGCAGCCCTTCCAAAATAATGCCCCCATTTTTATTACGCTGGGCCTGCATCCATTGAATATGCTGCATATCGCCGCGTACTTCCAGCGTCTTCTTTAGTTCCCATACAGCCACACGGGTCATACTGTTTAGATTGGTGAAGATGGGGGCTGGCAGCAGCCTGTCCATATAACTGATTTGTTGCCCCAACGCTATGGAAGCACATATGGAACCCAACAGCCAAGCCAAACCTGTTGTTACCAGCCAGGCAAATAACAATCCGCCATGCAGCCAGACAGCGTTTGTTTTTGCAAGCGGAAAGGTGAGGGTAAATAGTGTGTTGATTTGTGAATTTAGTAGTTGTCTGTCAGCTTCTGCCAGCCGATTGTCTAATAACATCTGCCGTGCATCCCGAAGATACATTTGCCAATTTGTCTGGTTAAAGGGAATTTGATCTGGAGGCACGTTTATATTTGCCAGACTGTCCCGGACAAAGAGCATCAAATCTTGTTGGCAATACGACCTGATAGTGGGAGACGTACTCAAATTAGCGGGGGGGGTATTTTGAAGGAGCGTCAGACAGGTTGGAACACCGCCATAGCCATATCCATATGAATACGGCGGTGTGAGTTCGCTGGGTTTTTGGAGAATCGCGTCAATAGAAGCAATAACGCTGGCGATTGTGTTTTGTTGACAGGCGGTGTCTACGTTTGTTAACTGAGCGCTGACGCTTTGCATCACCGATGAATCGGCCGCATCGGCGGCTTGCAAAAGAGTAGCGTAATATTGCATCTGTTCCTGACTACAAGCGGCTGGTTGAGAGGCGTTAAGATGATAGATGCTGTATAGGGCGTTTTCGGCCGTTGCCCCGCCTGAGGTAAATAATTCTGCAAAAGGTTGGTGACTATTGTATGCTCTGGTGTCTAGGGTGTTGATGGTTTTGTCTAATTGGTCCTCGGGTGATAGTGACTTTGGTGGATTGAATAACTTGTCTTTGATCCGCATTCCGGTCGGATAAACAAAAAACATGAGCAGGGGAATGCCGACGACGAAAATGCCAAAAATGAGTAGGACACGCAATAGTTGTGGCGAGGGACGGCCGCTGACGCTGGATGAAACGCCGCTTAAATAATCTTGTATGCGGGCGCTGGGCCAGAGACCGGGTAGTAATAGCAAAGGTAATACGCCGGCCAGCACAATGGAAACAAGTAACAGTGTTATTTGCGCCCGACTCATAACATCCTTCAAGCCAAAAAAAGCAGCCAGCAGCACGGCGAAAATCAACCCGTAGCCAATAAAAATGGGGATCGGCCGTGGCAGAGGAGACATCAGGGCATTCAGCCAGTTACGATTATCGGCGCCGCAGCGGGGGCAGTTTATATAGTAAAAGCTATCTTGATTTTGGTGAGCGATGGCTTCTGGATTTGGGTCGGGTCTGGCACGGCCGCTGGGGAAAACTGTACGAATGGTGCGATCTTCTGCATGGCGCATTTGGGTTTGCGAATCGTGATCTCTGGGCACACGCCAACCTGGCGTGCGGGGGATTTCCCGTTGTGGATCGTCAATAGAAATCACAAATGGCTCTTGGCAACTGATACACTTAATCTGGTGGGTCACTCGAGTAGGTGGGGGAACTGGCAATTGGAACATGATACTACCTCCAAACAGTAACAAAACCTCGCCGGGTTGGTCTTATAAACGTTTGTTCAATTGTGGGTACAACGATTAAATATTGTGCAACAACAACGGATGAATGGTGAGCATCTCAACACAAAAAAGGTTAAGCTTCATAAAATAAACTTAAAAACACTCGCTAACAAAAAGTCTGACAATGGGTAGTGAAAGCGCCAATTTTAATGACGCCTTTTGCTGCGACTCAATATACTATAAACTATAACAAACCTGTATCAAACTACAAAACGATTATCTGACGAATTGCCGACAAATTCCCGTCAACTTTCTGGCAATTTTAGATAGGAGGAAGGTATGTCCACAGTTACCCCGGAAGATATGCAAAAAGCGGAAGCGGCTTTAGCCACCGTGCGTGATGATTGGCTGGCTAGAGAGGGTGTTACGGCCGTAGACCTAGGCTTCAAATGGTCTCAAGGCGCTATGACCGGACAGTTAGCTATTCGGGTTCATCTGGCGCAAAAAAAGCCGTTGTCTGAACTCGAGGAAGAAGATCTGTTTCCTAAAGAAATAGATGGCGTTCTGATAGATGTGATTGAAGCTACTTACGGTATTCAAACGATGTTGGAGGGAGATGTACAGTTAGAGGCGGCCGTAGACGGCCGTGACCAACGCTTTACCGAAATTCCCCTCGGCGTCAGTATTGGCGGCCCCAATGTAACCGCTGGCACGTTGGGCGCGAAGGTGTATGATGCCGACACCCAAGAAGCGTACATCCTGAGCAACTGGCATGTGCTTTTGGGTGACACATCCGCCCAAATCGGCGACCCTATCTGGCAGCCCGGTAAATTGGACGGCGGCCAAAGCAGCGACAAAATCGCCGAAGTGACCCGCTCTGTTTTAGGCCCTTTTGACGCTGCTGTGGCTCGCATTACCGGCGAACGTCCCATCTTGGACACGACTTTGGAAGGGGACAAAATTGAAGACACGATTGCTCCGCGATTGGGGATGATGGTTTGGAAAAGCGGCCGTACCACCGGCCGCACAGAAGGGTTTATAGATGGCATGATGATGAGTACCCAGATTAACTACGGTGCGGCCGGAGTACGCCGCCTGGAGCAAGTTGTGCGCGTCATTCCCCGCCCCGGTTCACCGCCTGGGGAAGTGAGCCTGGGAGGGGACTCTGGTTCTGTTTGGGTAGATGAAGAGAGCGGAAAAGCGATTGGCCTGCACTTCGCCGGTGAAATCGGTAACGCACCTGAACATGCGTTGGCCAACGACATCAATGCGGTTGTGAATCGTTTGAGTTTGCTGTTTCCGGCACAACGGCCGTCGGAAGAACCCCCCACAGACCCAGACCCACCAATTGACCCAGACCCATCTCCCATACCGCCACCCATTGATCCAGGGCCAGTTACGCCCCCACAGCTATCCTTTTGGGAACGATTGTTACAATGGTTGCGGGGTCTGTTTGGCTAATAAAAAAAGGCAGGCTCATCATTGAAAAAGCCTGCCTCAACGCATAATATTGAAAACTTTGATAGGTCTCTACACAAATCTATCTGGGTTGTTGTATACCTTAAAACGGTATCTCATCTTCTTCCTGGGCTGGCGCAGCGGCCGCGTAATCACCGCCAGACGCAGCTGCCTGCCCTGCTTCTTCACGGCTGCTGAGGAAACGAACGGTATCGGCCGTTATCTCATAAGAAGCGCCGACTGTCCCATCCTGCCGGGTAAATAGTTTTGGGGAACCTGTATTTGGATCAGGTCTAATACGCCCTTCCACCAGAACCTTGCTGCCCCGACTTAAATATTGGTTTGCCGTTTCTGCCTGTTTGCGCCACACAGATACACGGAACCAGATTGTTTCCTCTCGTGGTTCACCTGTAGCGCCATCTGTCCAACGACGATTGGTGGCTACACTGAAATTGGTTACGGCCGTGCCATCCGGCATATACCGCATTTCTGGATCATTACCCAAATTACCCGCAATTATAATTTTTTGATACATGCAACACTCTCCTTAACTAAATATATGGGTGCAATTACCTGAATTGAACTAATTTATTTGTACTTGGTCGGGAACACAAAAATAGTATCATGAAATCTGGCATTTACAAAACCTATTTTGCTCACTAACTTTGCAATTTTGAGAGGTTCCACCTTTTACCAAAGGGAAAGCTGTTTGTTTCATGGACAAAAGGTGGAACCTCTTCTCTGGCAAAAGTAAAATGTTAATGGTGACATTCCAAATATACGCATAATTATAGCACGAATGTTCTTATTTCTCAAGAATTTTATGCTCCCGATGTAGAGTGAATTGGCAATTCGCCTACACCCAACCGCGTAAACGAACTGCTTCCGCGACCCGATTCACGGCGACCAGATATGCAGCCACGCGAGTATCTACTTTTTTGTTTTGAGACATCTCATGGACGGCCTGGAATGCTATCGTAATTTTCTGATCCAGCCGTTCATTGACCATCGCTTCATCCCAGTAGAATTGGTATCCATTTTGCACCATCTCAAAGTAAGAAACGATCACCCCGCCGGCATTGCACAAAAAGTCGGGGATGATGTAAATGCCTTTGTCATTCAGGATGTCATCCGCTTCGGGCGTAGTGGGGCCGTTCGCCAGTTCAGCGACTATTTTGGCTTTTATCTGGTTGGCATTTTGGGAAGTAAGTTGGTTCTCAATGGCGGCTGGAATAAGAATATCTACAGCCAGTTCCAGTAGTTCGCTATTTTTAATGTTTTCACTGTTGGGATAATCTACCACTTTGCCGGTACGGTGTACATGTTCGGCTACGACATCGGGGGCCAGGCCTTGCGGACTGTGAATCGCTCCAAACTCATCACTAACAGCCACAACCTTCAGGCCAAACTGCCCGGCAAGCTGGTGGGCGTTTCCACCTACGTTGCCGTAACCTTGGATGGCACAGGTAGCCCCGTCTAAGGACATGTTCCGTACCCTGGCGGCTTCACGAATGGTAAAGAGGCCGCCTAGGGCGGTGGCCGGTGTGCGCCCTTGTGAACCGCCCAGAGGTAATGGCTTGCCGGTGATGGCGCCGGGTTCATGCCAGCCCATTAATGTTTCATACTCATCCAACATCCAGGCCATGATTTGGGGATTGGTGTGTACGTCGGGGGCGGGCACATCCTGGGTAATGCCGATGTAGCGGGCAATGTTTCGCATGTAACCGCGGCTGAGTCGTTCTAGTTCACCAGAGGACATTTCACGCGGGTTGCAGATAACGCCCCCTTTGCCGCCGCCTAGCGGAATGTCGGACACGGCCGTTTTCCAGGTCATCCAGGCCGCCAATGCGCGTACTGTGTCAATGGTCTCATCGGGATGGAAACGGATGCCTCCTTTGGCCGGACCACGGGCATCATTGTATTGGACACGGAAACCTTGAAAAGTTTGGGTACGGCCGTCATCCATACGTACCGGAATGGTAAAATGAAACTCACGCATCGGTTCCCGTAAAAAGGCATGCATATCTGAGTCTAATTGCAAAACTGCGGCCGCTTCATCTAACTGCTGTTGGGCAATTCCAAAGGGATTTAGATTCTCGCTCATAATAATTGTTCACTCCATTTATATGTGGGTATGTGGTTGGGCTGTTAGAACAGAGAAACCGAGCCTCTAACAGAGAAACTCGGTTCCATTTTCATACTTGTCAATTTGCAGCCACAATCTGACTTGTGCTTATGGCGAAGTGTCGCTGATATGTCAGGTTGTGTCAAGTTTCAGGGAGCATTTAAGGGCAATGAGATAATAAGGGATGGGGGTATGGGTTCTTGTCGATACATAGTCGGTTTGGGATAATATCGGCATGGTAAGAATATCAAGCCGTATGTGGACATGGATATTTTCCATTTTTCTATTCATAATATCCTTTGTCCCGCGGGCGCTTTATCCGGTAGCGCGTTCAACTGTGTGGCATGAACGAGGGCTGATTTTTGCAGATGCGTTAACAAGCGGTCATTTTGCCGAAATGATCCAGTCGGCGCATCCTGGCGTAATGACCATGTGGTTGGTGACTCTGGCGCAGGGAGTTGGCCGTTTTTTCAACCCTGACTATGATAAACAACCCTTTGTAAATCAGATGCAAATAGAAATCATTCCCCTGGCGCTAGTGATTTCTCTGGCAATTGTACTCACCTTCTTTTTGCTACGGCGCTTGTTTAATTGGCCTGTTGCCGGCGTTGCCACCTTGCTGCTGGCGCTGGATCCTTTTCACCTATCTATCTCTAAAACGCTGCATTTGGACGCGCTCATGAGTGTGTTTGTGATGATTTCAGCATTGTATATACTGCTGTATATCCGCCAGACTAGGCGGCATGACCTACTTTTGTCCGGGTTATTTGCTGGCCTGGCATTACTTACAAAGACGCCATCTTTATTTCTGGCGCCATTTCTGCTACTGTGTTTAGGGATATGGCAGCTTGTTCAACAGTGGCAAAAGGGGCGGATATGGCAAGCACAAGTATGGTGGTGGGAAACGGCCGTTGCCATAATACGCCCATTCCTCCTTTGGCTGTTGGTAGTTACAATTACTTACGTCTTGCTGTGGCCAGCAATGTGGGTGCAACCGTTCACAGCGGTAGGCGCCTCAATCTCTGGCACAACCAACCATACTATTACACCCCACAAAAACCCGATTCTTTTCCAGGGTGAAATTACCGAGGACGATCCAGGTCCGCTTTTTTATCCGGTCAATATCGGCTTAAAAATGACAGAAGTAGTGACGTTGGCTTTTATTTTTGTACTTGCTGCCCTCTTCATCGGCCGTGTCCCTTCCGCCTACCGGCTGACCTTATGGCTGTGTCTGGCCTTCATTTTCTTTTTTTTGCTGCAAATGACAATTGGCAGCAAAAAATCTGCACGGTATATTTTGCCCGCTTTTCAATTCATCATTATCATGGCCGGCTTTGGAACTGTATTGTTTTGGCAGAAGGTTGCTAATAAGCGTCAGTGGTTGTATGGGGGTGGACTGCTGCTGATGGTGGCCGGACAAGCGGCCGTCTCCCTCCCTCGTCATCCTTATTACGGTACTCATCTCAACCGATTCTTTGGGTCGCCGGAAGTAATTCTCGAAGAGGGTTTCATTGCTGGACAAGAACAGGGAGAAGGTTTAGATTTAGCCGCTTATTATTTGAATACCCTGCCGTTATCACAGGTGTCTACTGTTGGCGTACAAAACGGTGAATCCTTTGATCGCTACTACCGTGGAAAAACAGTTTCTATGACCGATGATCAAGTGGATTATCTGGTCTTTGCCCGCAATTGGATCATGCGCGAAAGGGAAATTTCGAACTGGCGGAATGTATGGGCAGCATATCAAAATCGGGAACCGAAATACGTGGTGGAATTTGACGGCGTGCCGTATGTGTGGATTTATAAAACCGGACCAATCATTGATGCGGATTCCATTGCCAATCCGATCAATACTCTGCTGGGGCAGGATGTGCAATTGCTTGGCTATGACTTTGAACCGGAACAGGTTCAACCTGGAGAAACAGTACGTCTTACACTTTATTGGAAAGCGGCAAACCAACCTGTGGGCGATTGGACTGTGTTTACACATTTGCTGAATGAAACGGAGGAGTTGTACGGTCAAATAGACAGCCAACCGCAAAATGGTAAATACCCGACTTACCTCTGGTCTGCTGGTGAGAGTGTGCAAGATAAATACTTATTAACGGTATCTCCAGAAGCGTCTGCTGGCTCTACGCAGTTTGCTGTGGGCATGTACACACTGCAAACATTGGAACGTCTGTCGGTACGGGATGAGAATGGGATAGTATTACAAAACGGCCGTGTGCTTCTGCCTGGGCCGACGATCGTTAGGAATGAGGATTAAATAATCCCATGAACTTTAATTTGTCATTCCCGCGAAAGCGGGAATCCACTCGACTAAAAAGATGGATACCTGCCTTCGCAGGTATGACAAGTTCGGGGTTTAATAAAATCCCCATTCCTTAGTCAATAAAGGTGGCGGTTAAACACCCCTTTACGCTTCCACAGAGTCATCTCGCTCTGGCTGATCTGGCTCCGATTTCAGACGTTCGGCAAGCTGCCCTGCTTTTTGGCTGGCCCAGCTTAAACCAGCGCTGACTCCTTTACCCGCTTCCGCCTTCCAATCTGTTTCTTTCAGGCGCGTCTCTAAATTAGCAGCTTGTTGCCGGGCTTGTCGGTCAGCCGCTTTAACCATATGTTCGTGCATCAGTTCGGCACTTTTGGCGGCTACGGCCGTTACCCCCACTTTGACCCCTTTCTTCACCCCGTCAGTTGCTTTTTTGCGGGCATCACTCTGCCACATTTTCTGTGTTGTCTGACGCGCTCCGCTTTTTACTTTATCGGCCGCTGAAACAGTATCCGATTGTGATTTAGTTGGTGGTCCGGCTACATCTTCCTCTTCCACCGGAATTTCGATCTTTAAGATTTCTGGTTCTTCATTCATTGGCTAAAACTCCTACCCCCCATACGCAGCAAGAAAATATGGGTTGCAGTCCCTTTGGTCTTCAGATCGAAGATTAACTAACTTATGGGAGATTGGAGATTAGTCCAATCTCTTAATCTCCAATCTCAATTATGCACCATGCCGGGGCAGAAAGATGGTAAAAGTGCTACCCGTATCCGGTTCACTGCCGACTTCAATACGGCCGTGATGCCGATCCACTACAAACTTAGCAATGGTCAACCCCACCCCCAGACCAGGAAACAAATGTGTTTGACCTTCCTTCTCCAGCCGGTAAAAGGGGTCAAAAATCCGGTTCAGGCTTGCCTGGGGAATGCCAATACCTTCATCCTGAATGGCAATAGCTACCTCGTCTCCATTCATCCGACAAGCCCGCAAAGTGACCGGTTTCTTCTCTGGCGAAAACTTAAACGCATTTTCAATGAGCGCCCGCGTTGCCAACACTAGGCTGCGTCGGTCAGCATAAATTTCCGGCAGATCTGGTGTGATGTCCATTTTCACCTGCACTGCCTCTGCCTCCATTGTTGCCCGCGCTGTATTTAAGGCTTCAATCAACACATCTGGCACATTGATGTAATCCATAGCGGCCGTTTTGGGGTGCATTTCATATAACAGCAGCAAATCATTCGTATGGCCGATTATCTTTTCCACATTGCGCGTAATAGATTCCAACGCTGTTTTCAGTGCGTTGCCACTCATCGCTCCCTGGTTAATCAGTCCCAGATAACCACGAATCGAAGTCAGCGGCGTCCGTAATTCATGGGACAGCGTTACAATAATCTGTGAACGCAAACCTTCCTGCTCTTCCAGGTCGGCATACGCTTCTTGTAGAGCAATATTTTTCACATTCAACTCTTGAATAACAGCCCGATCTGTACGTTGAATATGCCCGATAATCTGGCGCAGCAGTGTCCGCAATAAGGTGGGGTTGGTATGGGCGATTTTCATAAAATCATCCTGTTCTACCTCTATCAATTGACACTCCGTTAAGGTACGAATTGTGGCCATACGGGTAGTTTCGCCCAAAAAAGACATCTCTCCAAAATATTTGGGTGGATGCAGCGTATCTACCAAAATCTCCTGATCATCATTCGCGTGAACAATAATCGCCACTTCCCCTTCTTCCAGAATAAAGAGTGAGGTACCCTCATCTCCCTCGCGGCAAATGTCATAGTCGGGCGGAAATGTGCGTATTTGGGCTGCGTCAGCCAGCGTATTGATATGGTTGGGGCTTAAATCAGGAAAGGCAATTTGTAGTAAATGCAGGGTGTTTGGGGGAAGGATTGTCCGTACATTCATTTGTTTCACCATGGGTTAGAAAATAAGGATTATTCTAGCATAGCTGACGACCGATGGGGATGCTATTTTACGGCGTGTTCACCAGGATTAGGCTGAATTATCTACTCTGTGCGGTTATGCGGCCATTATTCACGCGGTTTGAATGGCTGGCTCCGGTTCACATTTTATACTTGACTGCAAAAATAGCGGCAGCCATTCTCTTAATATTGGTGAGCAATGAACAACCTCATCGGGCAAAAAATCGAGCAGTATTTAGTTGAATCATTTATCGGCAAAGGCAAAAGCGGCGTTGTGTACCGGGCCAGAGATTTGAACCTGGAACGCTCTGTGACCCTAAAAATAATTGCCCCGGAATTAGCCATACATCCGGCCATCAGGCAGCGTCTGATGCAAGCCGCCCGTGGCATTTCTCGTCTGACACAACCTTCTATTGTAACGCTTTACAATTTTGGCACCATACACGGCCGTTTCTATCTGGTAATGGATTATGTTAATGGCGTCAGTCTGGGGAAACTATTGTCCTCACTGACTGCTCGTCGCCAGATTATGCCCCTAAAAGATACCTTGCATCTTATGTCCCAGGTTGCCGAAGCTTTGGGATTTGCCCATCAAGCTGGGACACTACATCTCAACCTGAAATCCAGCAACATCCTTATCAAACAACTAGAACGTCCCGGGCGATATGGCGACCCGGCACGCCGGGCGATGTTAACCGACTTTGGCGCGGCCCTCATACCTGAATCTGGCTTACAAACGGCCTTTATTGACCTGAGCGACAACTTTCCCTATCTGTCGCCGGAACAATGCACCAATGGCCGTTTAGACGGCCGTGCCGACATCTACAGTATGGGTATTATCCTTTACCAGTTATTGTGTGGTCAGGTTCCTTTCGACATCACCACTCCCACCGAAGCCATTATGCGCCACGCCATCGAAATACCTATTCCTCTGCGTGAAGTTCGCCCCAGCGTTCCGCCAGATATAGCCCATATCGTACACAAAGCGCTGGAAAAAGACCCGGCCAACCGGTTTCAATTAGCCGAACAACTAGCCGATGTTTTGCAGCAGGCATTTCAGTCCCAAATGGTTATAAAAGCTGCCAAAACCAAAATCATTTCGGCCGTGAATCAAACAACGTCAGCCCCGAATCGCCCCACCCCCAAACCGAGCAAACCGACTCGTCACCTAACCGACCGCCTCATGCCGCCGGGAACCTACCCGTTGTTTCCAGGAGAATCGGCCGTTTCAAAGCGCACGGACACTTCGTCTGCGCTCAGTACAGACGTACCGCCCACACCCCAGCCCAGCCTGCCAACGCCCCAGCCTAGCCCGGTTGCTCCCACTCCCCCCCCGGTCCCGTCACAGAGTATCCCCCCCTTTCACCCCAATAATCTGGCATTGTCTGAAACGATGTCCGTACAACCCCAATTCGACACGCCGATCTTTGATTTTGAAGATGCTTTGAGACCGGCGGATCCGGTGCCTGTCGCTAAACCGCTCCCTTCTGAACCCCGTATTTTTGAACAGCCGGATAACATTTCTACCAAACCGGAAATAGAGGTGGTTGTTCACCAGGAGACGCCCCCAATTTCCGTGCCTGTGCCGACGCCAGCTCCATTCCGACCCATGACGGCCGTGCCCCAACCGGCCGTTGAATATGAAATGCCCACTGAAGTTCATGACCTGGTAGAAAGCGCCGTCAGCATCGTCATTCTTTGCCAGGGTCAGAAGCCGCGTCGCATCTCCTTAAACCGGCCCAGAATCCGCATCGGCCGTTCCAAAGAAAACGACATTGTGCTGAATTCGCATGATGTCTCCCGGCATCATGCACTTTTAGAAAAAACAGCCAAAGGTTGGCTGTTGGCTGACTTAAACAGCAGCGCTGGGACCTTCTGGCAGGGACGCAAACTACTCCCCAAACAACCGGAAATATGGTACCCGGAACACACTTTGCAGATCGGTCCCTACTTTTTGCATTGGGAACCGGAAGATGAAGCCGATTTAGACGCCTTTATGGTTGAAGAAGAGATGAAAACAGAACTGTTTCAAGTGCCAGACAGCGCCAGACAGGTACAAAGCGCCAACGGCCGTTTTAGTGTAGCCATGTATCCCTCCTTACTCGCTCTGGCTACTGGCGACGAGGAAACGATCAACATTGAGCTGTTCAATCAAGGCATTGGGCTGGACACGTTAAAACTGGCTGTCACCGGTTTGCCGGCAGGCACGTATACCCTCACCCAGCATTTTGTTACCTTGTCACTGGGTGCTCGCGCCTCCATTCCGCTGGTCATCCAAATGCCGGCTGCAGGCACACTCATCTCCTATCGCATTCCGGCCGACAATTACCCTTTTGAGGTGATCATTCATTCCAAATTGTTTGAACGGGAAACAGCCGTCATCAACGGTATGCTCATGGTCAAACCCCGGGAACGCTTCTCCGTCAGTGTCTGGCCTTCTCAGGTAGAGGATAGGCAAAATGTCAAAATTCTCATCCGCAATGAAGGCAATGTACAAAACAGTTACAGTCTGGTGGGACGAGATAAAGAAGGGATGATCAAATTTGGCGGGCAGCGCGGCCGTTTGCTGCTCAAACCCGGTGAAACGCTTACTCAAGTCATCGCCTTACGCAGCCGGGAACGGCCGCTGCTGGGCCGCGAAAAAGAGATTCCTTTTGAGATAGAGGTACAGACGGAAAACGGCCGTCAGCAGAAAAAAGCCGGCCAGCTAAAAGTCAGACCCCAAATCCCCGACTGGGCTTTACTCATAGTCGAGCTGCTGTTGATCATTCTGCTGGGCATCTTTATCGTCACCAACCTCCTCAGCCGTAGCCAGCCCATCTTTCAAACACCTACCCCACCCCAGGTTACACCTGCCAGCCTGCCCATCTCCGGCCTGGAATTGCCCGACGATAGTGATCAGTAAGCAGTATTCGGTGTTCAGTTTCCAGTTTTTAGGCTGATTATTGATATTCCTTCCCCGACTACACCAAACTTGATAAATTAGTCCACGCGACGTACCATTCCCCATCCAGATAGGAACCTTTGTTTACCATCATAATTCTGAGATTCTACCTTTCTGGTAAAAGGTAGAATCTCTCAAAAAGGAATCCCATGAAAACCTACAATATTAATGAATCTCACCGTTATTATGCTTCCCAACTCGATATGCCGCCGCGCCTGCTGCTTGGCCCTGGCCCCTCCAATGCTCACCCCCGCGTTCTGCAAGCCATCAGCAACCGGCAAGTCGGCCATTTAGACCCCAGCTTCATCGGCGTTATGAACGATATTCAAGAGATGCTGCGCTACACCTGGCAAACCAGTAACCCGTTCACCCTGCCCGTCAGCGGAACCGGCAGCGCGGCCATGGAAGCGACCCTGGCTAACCTGATTGAACCGGGCGACGTTATCCTGATTGGCATCATCGGCTACTTTGGCGAACGTCTGGTAGAGATGGCCTCCCGCTATGGCGCCGATGTACGTACAATGGAAAAAGCGTGGGGGGATGTCTTTACTCCCGACGAAATCCGTGCCGGGTTGCAAGAACATAAACCGGCCGTTCTGGCTCTCGTTCACGCTGAAACCTCTACCGGCGCTTTGCAGCCGATGGATGACCTGGGTAACTTATGCCGCCAACACAACTGCCTGCTGCTGATAGATACCGTCACCAGTCTGGCAACCGCGCCCATCTTCCTGGATGACTGGGGAGTAGACGCCGCCTACTCCTGCTCCCAAAAAGGGTTAAGCTGCCCGCCCGGCGCGTCTCCTTTTACCTTTGGCGAACGCGCTCTGGCTAAATTGGACCGGCGGCAAGGCAAAGTACCCAATTGGTATCTGGACATGACGACGCTGGCTAATTATTGGGACGGCCGTACCCGCAGCTACCATCACACCGCCCCCATCAATTCCATGTACGCCCTACGTGAAGGACTGCGCCTCGTTGTGGAAGAAGGTTTGGCCGAACGATGGGAACGCCATCAAAATATCGCCGAACTATTTTGGGATGGATTAACTGAAATGGGACTGACCTGCCATGTAGAAAACCCAGCCCACCGTATCCCCGCCCTGACCACTGTGCGTGTGCCGGATGGGGTGGATGCGAAAATGATTAACGGCCGTCTGCTCAACGAATACAACATCGAAATAGCCGGCGGTTTTAGCAAGCTGGCCGGCAAAGTGTGGCGTGTCGGCCTCATGGGCTTCAACAGCCGTCCCGAAAATGTAGAATTACTCCTGGCCGCCCTGAGGAAAGTATTGAGCCGTTAATAAATCGGAAAAGTTTGAATAGAACGCGGATGAATGCGAATTTGCAGGATTATCGCGGATTTTTTTAATAGTACCCAGATTTCAGAGGTTAGATGAAAAAGCTTTGCAAAACTTGTGAGCTTATCCAGCAGCGTGATGCGGGTGTGGCTCCGTTATGGGATTGTATCTACCGGACAGAATTTTGGGATGTGGTTCACAGCTACAACAGCGCTCTACCCGGCTGGCTGGTGTTGGTTGCCCGACGGCACATAGAGGCAATTGACGAGCTTATGGAGAATGAAGCGGCCGAATTAGGTATCTTAATGCAGCAGGTATCGGCCGCTCTCAAAGAAGTCACTGGCTGTATAAAAACCTATGTGCTGCAATTTGCAGAACACCCAGATCATCCCCATGTCCATTTCCATATTGTTCCTCGTATGGCAAACCAGCCGCAAAACCGTTGCAGCGCCCAGGTTCTGGGTTATTTGGGTATTCCCGAAGAAGAGCGCGTCAGTGACGAAGCTATGAACACAATTGCGGCGAGAATTCAGCGCATATTAGCCTCTAACAGTTCAATATAACTGTGGCAGTGGTCGTCACAAAATCGTGCTATAATTCACGTTATGTTAAAAAGAAAACCTGGACCACGACTCACTTTTTTAGCGGCGGCCACTGTAGAACCATTAGCCGAATGTCTGGTAGCCATGGCCAATGGCAGCGGTGGTTTAATTGTGTTGGGGTTGGATGACAACGGCCGTCCCAGCGAAACCATCTGGGAAGAAGAAGCCGAAGCCGCCTTGCTAGAAGCAGCCCTGTTATGCCGCCCCCCCATCCCCACCGAATGGCAGCCTGTGGAAACCCGTAATGGCATGTTGATCGGTATTAACGTCCCCCGCAGCATGGAACTACACTCATTGGCAGACGGTCGTGTTCTCATCCGTACCGGCACAGCCAATCGTCCCCTTACCGGCAGTGAAGTACGCGATCTGGCTGCCAGCAAAAATAGCTCCGAATACGAAACTGAAGTTATTCCTGGCGCTCGCCCCGACGACATAGACCCCGAAATTTTGCGCGACTATTTGGAACAACGGGAAGCTCGTGGCGCGCCCCGCGTTCTGGACACAGCAGAACTCCTCTTTGAAATCGGAGCCACTGACCGCGAAGGCAACCCCACCACCACCGGTATTCTCCTGTTCGGCCGTAAACCACAAATGTTTTTCCCCCAAAGCGGCATCGTCTTTGTCAAGTTTTCTGGCACGGAATCACGCGGGGAGGATGGGGGGATTGGTTACGGCCGTCGAGACGAGATCAACGGCAACCTGGCCCGCATTATCGAACGTGCCTGGAATATTATCTTTGAAGAAATGCGTGTGGGCGCGACCGTCAATGGGCTGGAACGGGCCGAATTGCTGGAGTATCCTCGTTTTGCTGTGCGTGAAGCGTTGGTCAATGCTATTGCCCATCGTGATTATCGTATTCGCGGCCGTCGCATCGAAATCCGCATGTACGCCAACCGCCTAGAAATCATCAGCCCCGGCGGCTTGCCCGGTTATATGACCCTAGATAATCTGGTGGAGGAGCATTTTTCACGCAATCCCCGCCTTGTCAGCGGTTTGTTCCAATGGGGCTACATTGAAGAGTTGGGCTTGGGTATTGACCAGATGATCGAAGAGATGACCCAGGCTGGCCACGCACCGCCACAGTTCCGGGCCACCCCCCATCTGTTCACCGTTACCTTGCAAAACAAACGCAAGCGTGCCCCTACTCCAAAATGGACACGCAGCATGAATGAACGGCAAACCCGCGCCCTGACTTATGTGCGTGAAAGTGGCAGTATTTCTAACCGTGAGTACAAGCAGCTTTGCCCCGATGTCTCTGCGGAAACGCTGCGCCTCGATTTGAAAGACCTGGTAGAACGGGCAATTCTCCTCAAGATCGGCTCCAAAAAAGGCACCCATTACATCCTGAAATAATAGTAGCGACAGGTTATTTGAACAAACGCCGCTTTGTTTGCGTATCACCAGGTAGACCTGAATCGGAGGGCAAACATGGCACAGCGCATATTTTTGTTTATGATTTTATTTGTTGGCTTATTGGTTGTGGCCGCCTGTGAACAAACGGCCGACATCACAGAAGAAGTTGAATCCCCCACGACCGTTCCCCAACCCCCGCCAACAGAAACAGCAGTCAAGGTAGCAGACACGCCAACGGCCGTCCCCGAACTGCCTGCCAAACTCCCCCTCGATGAATTCTACGATATAGTTCTGCATGACATCCTCACCCGCGATCCTGAATTGGCGACCAGTCTCAGTTTGCCGGGGACGGATAATGCCGACCTAAACGGCCGTCTCACCAATGAATCCCCCGCCTATCAAGATGAAACCATCGCTATTTTAGAGCAACATCTGGCTGCTCTGCGAAGTTATGATTTAGGGGAACAGACGGCCGAACAACGCATCTCTACGGCCGTTCTCGACTATTACCTGACCGACATCATCCGCCGCGACCAGTTTCGCTATTACGATTACCGTATGAGTCCCATCTTTGGTTTGCCCTGGCAGTTCCCCAACCTGATGACGGCCGAACACCCCCTGACCAATCGGGCTGATGCCGAAGCGTACATCAGCCGCCTAAACCAGTTCAACGACAAGGCTGATCAGGTGATTGCCGGTTTAGAATTGGCCGAAGAACAGGGAGCGCTGCCGCCGCAGTGGATGTTTGGTTGGGCGATTAATGATTTGCAAAACAGCAGCAGCGGTCCGACCCAAAACACTGTTTTCTACCGGCATTTTGTCGAGAGTGTGGCTATGTTAGGAACCATTCCTGAAGATGAGAAAGAGGCGCTATATGATCAGGTGGAAACGGCCGTCACTCAAAACATCATCCCCGGCTACCAAAAATTAATCACCTTCCTACAAGAACAATCCGGCCGCGCCAACAACGACGATGGGGCCTGGAAACATCCAAACGGGGAAGCGTATTACCAGGCAGCGTTACGCCATCACACCACAACTGACCTGACGGCCAACGAAATTCACGAAATCGGGCTGGCCGAAGTGACCCGTATCCAGGTCGAAATGCAAACCCTCCTTAACGACCTGGGGTACGCGGCCGACTTCTCCTGGCCGCAGGTGATGCAACAAGTAGACCGGGACAGTGGCTCTATCTCTGGGGTGGCCGATATTGTGGCCGAATATGAACGCTTGATTGCCGAAGCGGAAACGGCCGTAACTCCCCACTTCGACCTCTTACCCCAGGCCGAGTTGATAGTAGACACTGTCCCCGGTGGCACCGCCTACTATTTAACGCCGGCTCTGGATGGATCTCGCCCTGGCGTCTTTTACACTGTGGCCGGCAGCGGGCCAAAATCGCGCCTGCGTATGCCCACTACCGCTTACCACGAAGCCATCCCCGGACATCATTTCCAAATCGCCTTGCAGGGAGAAATGGAAGGGTTGCCCACTTTCCGTAATGTTACGCTCTTCAATGCTTATGCTGAGGGTTGGGCGTTGTATGCCGAACAGTTGGCGGCCGAAATCGGTCTGTATGACGATGATCCGTATGGCGATTTGGGACGCTTGCAAATGGAACTTTTCCGGGCGGCCCGGCTGGTGGTAGACACTGGCATCCACGCCAAAGGATGGACGCGCCAGGAAGCGATTGATTACATGATCGAAAACACAGGGCTACCCCAACAATGGGTACAATTTGAAGTCAGCCGCTACATTGTCTGGCCGGGGCAAGCAGCCTCTTACAAAATCGGCCAGCTTAAAATTCTGGAACTGCGCGACCTGGCGCAACAAGAATTGGGAGATAAATTCAAGTTACGGGAATTCCACAATATTGTGCTGCAAAATGGCGCACTGCCCCTGCCTATATTAGAAACCGTTATAGAGGAATACATTGCTACTAATAGGTGAATAAACGATTACTCAGGTATTTGCATCGGGAAGGCGTGCATCTTCTTTGCCCGATTGGCAAAGCGGCGATCAAATGTCAACATTCGTTCACAATGATGTGACTGAACCAAATGTAGAGCATCAGCAAAATCAAGTCCCTTTTCATGCCAATCTAAAGCTAGAGACCATAAGTGTTAACTTAAGCGAAGACCTCGCAGGTTTTAACGCAAAACCTCAGAGTGGCGTAGATCATTTTGGAAACCTGCAAGGTCTTAAGTTAACGACAATGGTACCAGGATGTTGGTATCAAGGACTATTATGCCATTCCTCGGCTATACCTTGTTGCACGGCCGTTTCCATCTCCTCTATTGTTTTAGGCGGCCCATCATATGACAGGCATCCGGCTACCTCTTCAATTGTTGTGGCTGCAAAAGGGTGTTTTGATTTTAACAAGATGCCATCGTCGGTATCTACAACGATCAATTCTAGACCTGCCTGCCAGTTGTTCGCTTCCCGCAACCATTTAGGGATAATGACTTGTCCCTTACTCGATAATTTAGTTGTATTCATGTTTAAGTTACTCCGGTAAGATTTTTGTAAGATTGTAGGCGTTACAAATTGGTCTATCAACCGACTGAACCTTACAATCCAACACGGGTAGCCACCAATCAAAGTGTGATACTCACCTGCCGCCCTGAATCGAATTTATGATACAACGCAATTAATTTGGTAACCATTCAGAGGGGTACGCCAGATTGGGCCAATTTGTCTTCAACACCAGTGTATCATGGGTGAAATTGGCCCAATCTTCCGGGAGGGGAGTGACCGATTATATATCTTATATCAACTTCTGGCTCTACTGAAAAAAGGTTATTTGACAGTAACTGTACAGGTGCGACGCACTTTTCCCAGAGTAATGTCAATGCCGCTGCTCTTTGCAAGTGCGTCGCACCTCTGGAAGCTGAATAGTTACATTTGACATTCAAAACCCGATTTCTGTAGTCGAGTAAATTACATCAATTTTGGCAATAAACTGGGTTTTTTCAGTGGGTTTTTCTAAGGTTCAAACCAAACCAGGTCCGGTTGGGAATTAGCGGCCTGGGTGGGGGTTGTTTCGCCAGAGAGTACGGCCGTAATCTCCTCCCAGGTAAAATAGCGTTGTTCCTCCAGCGTTACCGGGCGAGTAAAGGGGAAGGCAGTGCGCATGACATTGGCCAAGTCACGGGGCAGAATTTGCCAGAAGCGTGTTTCCATAGCTACCGACGGCCGCGCCGGAATATAGCGGAACTGCGAATTAGGCGGCTGGTAGCTGAGAAACTTCAACCACTCCCACACTGCCTGTGGATTTTCCGCTTGCTGGCTGATGAAATGCCCCTGTACCCACAGCGGTGTAATGCCATCAAAGCGGTCTGAACCAGGAAAGGGAACCACCCCCATCGGGTCCAGCAGCAGCTTGAATTCATAATCTATGGGCGCATCTACCCAAATTGCCGCCTGCCGCCGCGCCGACTGCCAGGTAAGCTGCAAATTCTCCCGCTCACTTTTTGCCACTTGAGTTAAATCGGGCATCTGGCCTGGTTCGCCGGACATTTGACGATACCACTCCAATGCAGCGGCCACAGCTTGCGGCTCCAAAGGGTGATTGCAGTGTACGGCAATCGCTTCCTGGCAATTGTTTTCCCAATTGTAGGCATAGGAAAATAGGGCATCACTGCTCAAATCTAAAAAGCCCCAATTGGGCTGGTATTGGGCGCCAGGATTGGACACAATGATCATATCCTGAGCCATCTCATCCCACGTCCAGCGCAGAGAAGGTTCCGGGTGTTCTGCCAACTGATAGGCGGTTTTGTCGTAGTACAACACATTCATAGCTCCGGCCTGGGGCACAAACCACATACGGCCGTGCCACCATGCCCCCTGCCATACCTGCTCATAAAAATCAGCCTGATCAAAATCTGGGTCAGAACGCACAAAGTCAGTCAGATCATAAACTGCGCCTGAGGCCAGCATCTCTTCTGTCAGGGGAAAAGCGGCCCCATCGTAAACCAGTAATTCGGCCGCATCATACTTACCCAGATGGAAACCAGGCCGACTGTTCAACCGAATACGTTCTGTGTCAATGGTGATGAGTTCAATCTGGATATGAGGATGGAGGGCCATGAATTCCTGGGCGGCCGGTTCATATTCCAATAGTTGATCGGCGGGTGAGGGCACGGCAAAACGGACCGTGACTGGGGTTAAGTGGGTTTCAATCCGCCGGCGTACTGTTTGCCAGAAGAGGTCGGCTGGCTGTCCGGCAATATCCAGCGCCAGCAGCCGGGGGGAAGGGATATGCAGCCTATTGGGGTCGGCCGTTTGCCCCGCATCCGTCGCCAATACAATCGTTAGCGGCAGACGGTCTTCCAGGCAGCCAGCCGCACACACATCACTGATTACCTGTCCGGCAAAAAGGGAAATCTCTTCCGACCAACCATTATCCATCTCTGAATAAGCCAAAGCGCCCCAATTGGTTTCCAGACGAAACGGTCGTCCCCAATAGGCTGGTGCGTGGGGAATGTGCTGTAAACGGCCGTTGTTCATCTGAAAAAACATCACCCGTTGATAATTATCTAAACCTTCTTGCCAGGTGACATTGGCCCAGATAGTGTCTTCCACAAGCTGGACGTTTGTCACCGTTAACCCGGCGCGGTAAAGGGCTTGTGTTTCCGGCCGTAGTTGGTCAGAAAACCAACCTGCGTCTTGCGCTTGGGCAGAGAAAAACAGATCGCCATCCCTCGCTAGAAATGCTTTCTGTTCCAGGTCTAGCAGTGTCTGCACCTGTTGGCGCAGATCAGTCTGACCACGATCTAACTGGTGACGGGTTATTCCCCAGCCGGCAATAAGCAAACAAAGCAACACGGCCGTACCGACCCAAAAATCCCACCTTCGCTTATCATTTGGCCGGGGATCGGGACCATCAAAAGCGGATTGATCACCACCCTCATCTATTTGCCAATTAAATTGATCACTCATCATTCCTGCCAATCTACCACAAAGGTATGCCAGCGGCGGGTAACGGCTACTTCGGCTGCACTCAGTACAGGTGTGCCTGCTGTGCCATTGCCTGCTACCGGATAAACTCGTACCCGCATCCCTTTCACATCAGGACGCCCGGCGGCATCCCAATTCTGGATGTGGGCTGCTAATTTCTGGGCTACACATTTATCTGTTCCATAAGCGCGAACAGTCAGAGCAAACGGCCGTGGCCCATCCGCCATTTCATCTTCATCTTGGGGCATCCGTCTCAACAAAGCCAGCCCATCTTCCCCCAATATTCCTACAGAATACCGCCACGGATTGGCCCCTTCAAACTCCAACAGATACGGTACGAGATCGATCAATTCGTCATGCGCGGCCACATCTACCAGCCGCGGTTCATGCAAAGCCAGCCACAACATCAGGCTACGAAATATCTGGCGCGGCATGGTCTGTATACCAGTTGGATATTCTTCTGATGGACCGGTTAACCAGGCGTATATTTGCTCTGTATCAATTGTCTCTGGGGCATCGGAGCGCTGCTCACGGCCGAGGTGTAAACCGGGGTCTGGTCCCAGAGAGTACGATTGGTTTGGTCCGGCATTTGGCCCACGCAGCCGCATAAAGCCACATGGTTTTATGGATACACTGAGCAGATGATCTTCCTGGCGTTCAAAAGCAATGGCAAACTGGGGGCCGTACAGGGAGAGAGGCAGCAGAAGACGGCCGTCGGGCTTCAACTGTGCCAACCATTCCGGGGCAATTTCCCAGCCGCCTACCGTCAGGATGATGTGATCGTAGGGGGCATGGGGCGCGTAGCCGGCCATCCCATCTCCACAAACAACATCTACATTGGTACAGCCGACGGCCGCCAGATGTTCTTGTGCCGCTTCTGCAGTATCTTCATCCAGGTCTATGGTGGTGACACGGCCGTGTTTCCCTACCAGATAACCCATCAGCGCTGCGTTGTATCCTGTGCCGGCCCCCACTTCCAGCACATGTTGCCCCGGCTGCAAATCTAATTGTTCCAGCATAATAGCCATCATAGCTGGTTGGGAAGAGGAGGAGATGGAACGGTCGTTGTCATCAAACTTGGTGGGAATCACTTCATCTTTGTAAACTAGGTCAAGCGGTTTATCGGGTAGGAATGGGTGGCGGGGTATAGTCAGGAATGCGGCCGTAACCTCACCTGTCGTCAGATTATTGTTTGCTTTTAATCTGTTTACCAGGGTTTGTTGTAGGGCCGGAATGTCAGCCTGGTTTGGGTCAGATGATGCTTCCATAGTTAATCCCAATCCCCATATGAGTGATTCTCAATGAAGTTGATTGCTCCCGATGAACATATGCCCCCAGTATAAACATCCTCTCTGGATTCGTAAACCCGCTGTAGGGCAAATTTGGAATTTGTAAGACAAGAACCAATCTTGTCTTACAAAAAGTGCGGGCTAACGGCCGTTGCGCCTTATCTTCTCCTACCGTACCATATTAAGAAATTGGGCATGGTCATCGTTTGGGCCAAATGTGAACTGTCATTCCCGCCTTCGCAGGAATCTACAGGTGAAAATAGATTCCTGCCTTTGCAGGAATGACAACGGCGTGGACGAAACGATGACTGTCCCCAAGAAATTGATTGTGCGGCTACTTAGACTGGCGAGGTTTACATTGCAATTCATAAATTAGATCGGTAATAAAAACAAACCAAATTAACCTGTCATTCTGAGTGGAACGAAGAATCCTTCAATGTGCCGAGGGGGGAGATTCTTCACTTCGTTCAGAATGATACGGCTTAGTGTAATCGTATTCTATTACCGAAATAATTTTTTAATCTTCATCCAAACTTCGCAAGTCTCACAAAGGAACGATATGCCATGACCCAAAACGATTACCGATCTTTTCGCCAGCAGTGGAACAACCAGCAAAAAGAACTGCGAGCCTTATTAGGCAATGAAGCTCAACACCAACAAGCGCTTGACCTGTTTATGCGTCACCATGCGGCGCTACATTCGACCCAAATCACGCAACTGGAAACCTGGTCTTACGTGGATGATCTCTTAAACGATATGACAGAGAACCAGATACGACACATTCCCCCTAATAGTGAGCATTCGGCAGCCTGGCTGCTGTGGCACATGGCCCGTATTGAAGATATAGCCATGAATACGTTGGTGGCTGGCCGAACACAAATTCTGTATGAGGATAATTGGCAGGAGCAAATGAAAGCAACGCTTCATCATACGGGGAATGAGATGGATGCGGCCGGTGTGGCCCATTTCAGTGTCACGGTTGATATTGAGGCGCTCCGGGCATACCGTCTGGCAGTGGGGAAGCGCACGAGGGAAATTGTGGCCCAACTGCGGCCGCAAATGCTCAAACAAAAAGTTGACCCGCTGCGGATTAAGCAAGTACATGCAAATGGGGATGTGTTGGAATCCGCCAGCAGCATCACCGATTATTGGAGCAAACGCACTATTACCGGGCTGCTGCTAATGCCGGCCACCCGGCACAATATGGTGCATTTGAACGAAATTGAGAAGCTGAAAAAAAAGAGAGGCTTCTGAACCAGGTAAACGGCCGTGTCACATTTACT
>JAAEOP010000734.1 GCA_024223125.1 Chloroflexota bacterium | reverse complement strand
TGGGCGGCTTTGTCAAAAGCTGCCAGGAGCTTACCCACTTCTGCTTCCCGGCCATACAGCCGTTGGGGGATCTGGAACTTTTCGGATACGTCGTCTTGTCCCAACTCAAAATTCTCTATGCGGCCTGTTTGCTCCAGTTGCCGCAGACATTCTGTTAAATCCCGGATAATTCCACGGGCGCTTTGATAGCGATCTTCCGCGTTTTTGGCCATCAGCTTCAGCACAATATTCGAGACAGCTTCCGGGATGGACGGCTCTACTTTATGGGGGGGGACAGGAATTTGGGCGATATGGCTGTGTATCCAGCCGATGGTGTCCGCCGCCTCGAAGGGGCGAGACCCAGTCAGCATTTCATACAAAGTCACCCCCAGCGAGTAGTAGTCGGTGCGGTAATCGAGGTCGCGGTTCATCCGCCCTGTTTGTTCAGGCGAAATATAGGCCCGTGTCCCTTCTAACTGATTGGCCACATTAACATCTTGTTGCTCGCGGGACAGTTCCGTCGAGATGCCAAAATCGATAATTTGCACCCGTTTTGTCTCTGGATTGAACAGGATGTTGCT
>JAAEOP010000733.1 GCA_024223125.1 Chloroflexota bacterium | reverse complement strand
TAGTAAGGACTGTGGTATACGTCTGCATTTTGTTGCTTGAGGAGACGCGGAATTCGGTATTGTTGGCTGAGAGAAAAGGGAGATACGGCCGTTTCCACCCATCGTATTTGCTCTGATTGGGCCGGAAGTTGCCAGCGAGACGGCCGTGTGGGGTCAGTCAGCAAAATCAACCGCTCGTGAGCGGCAAGCTGCAGCGCCATTGCCTGCGCCAGATTGCTGACATAACGGCCGATGCCGGGAAAATGGTTGATAGCGGCGCGAGCGTCAAGACAGATTCTCATAGATAGTTTTAACCTCCTGAGCGACACGCTGGATGGTAAAATGATTTTGGATGCGGATACGGCCGTTTTCCCCCATCATTCGCCGCTGCTTGTCATCTTGCAGCAGCGCCAACACCGCTTCCGCCAGCGCCGGGATGTCGCCGGGCGGCGTCAGTATGCCGGTCTTGCCCTGAACGACAATTTCTGGCAGCGCGCCGTGCGCGAAAGCAACAACCGGTTTGTCCATCGCCATAGCTTCTACATTCACCAATCCAAACGGCTCTGGATTGCCAGGATGAACAAAAATGTTAAAAGCTGCCAGCGCCGGACGTACATCTTGCAATTGACCAGTGAAAACAACACGCTTGTCTAAGCCCAGACTACGGCTCATCTGCCGCAATTGTTGTGGGTAATTGTCGTCATCGTCAAAGACAGCCCCGCCCACGATAACAAACCAGGCATCTGGCAAACGCGCGACGACTTGCTTTGCCATTTGCAGGAAATTAGCTTGTCCTTTCCACGGCCGTAAACGCCCAACCATGCCTGCCAGCGGCGTATTCAGGGGGATGTTGTATTGTTGTCGAAAGGGTACGCCGTTCATCTGCGGGTTGAATTGAGCAGTGTCTATGCCGTTGTGAATGACGTGAACTTTATCAGAAGCGGGCAAATGGCGGGCGACAGCGTTGGAGTTGACGATGACGCGCCGCGAAGAAGCGACGAGCGCGCGTTTGCCGGCCGTGTCCATCCATAAACGGGCTGGTTTATTTTCTGACAGCCAAAAATCGCGCATATGCCAGATGAACGGCCGTTGAACTAATTTGGCGGCTAATGATGTATACAAAGCGGCGCGAATGGTATTCGTATGCAAAAAATCGGCATTTATCTGGCGGGCGGCGGCGGCGATGGCGCGAGCGCCATCTAGCCAATCTAGCAGAAAGCGGGGCGAGCGGCGTAAACGAGGCAGCACAATTGGGTGAATGGGAATGTTTAACTGGTGTGTTTGTGAAAGGAGACGGCCGTTTACTCCTGCCAAATGCGGTTCCCATTTTGCCTGATTAAGGTGTGACATTAACAGCAGTAAACTGTGTTCTGCGCCGCCTAAGCCGTCGGTATGATCCACAAAAAGGATGCGTTTTACCATGCACCCGCCAGTGCGTCGCGCATCATGCCGTACACATCCTTCATTCGTTGCGGTGCGGCATTAGGCCAGGCTGTGCCCATATGCAGCGCAATACCCGCCTGGTGGGGCGCTTTGGCGTGGTAGCCGTGCATCCCGTTGGGGATGTTGCGGGCAAATGTACTGGGCTGAAAGGCCAATTTTTCAGCCAGCACATAGATAAAATCGCCAAAACGGGGCGAGGTGAGGCCGTAATTTTGCCGCTCTGCCTCATTAACAATTTGACCATGTGGATATTGTTCCAGATAGGTCTGGATGGCGGGGCGCAAAGCGCCGTCGAAAACCCAGACGCGCAGCAGGTTAGCGTCGCTAAAATAGAGGTAGGTATTGGCGGATGCTTTACCGATTTTTTCTTCGATGTCTAGATATACGCCTTGATTGACGTTGACCATGCCGTGATCGGAGACGATGAAGATGTGCCCCTGAGGGTATTTTTGTTGATGGCTTTGGCTTAATTGACGGCACCAATTGTCTACGGCCGTTAAATGGTCAAGATACGATTGCCGGTCAATGCCATACTGGTGTCCAAAACCGTCCAGATCGGGCAGGGGCACAAATAAACGGGGATGGTCGGGGATTGCGGCCATGCCTTGCGCAAACAAAAGCGCATCCCGCTCTCCTTTAGGGCGGCCAATGCCCCGGTATGGTAGCGTTTTCATCTCCGGGAACTGGGTAAACAGCGTGGGCGCAGGAAAGTTGGGCGATTGAATATGTTCGCCTTCCAGCGCGAATTTGTCCAGATGGCGCAGCGGAATGTTGGGCATGGGATGACCTTTGCTGTACCGTTTTGTAAGGATATGTTGCAGGCCGCGATTGAGGATATACGGCCGTAAAACAGTGTCCATCAGCGGCAGCAAAGCGCGGTAGCGCCAGCCTGGCGAACGGGGCGGATCGTGCATCCATTCGCCAAAATAACCAATGTCGTCCGGCAGCAGTCCGGCAAACAATTCGGCATGGATATTGACACTGTAACCAAATCCCGGTTCAATGCCCCATTTTTCAAGGATTGAATTCAGAAAGGGAGTTTTATCGAGCAAGACAAAAGGGAGGCTGTCAATAAAGATAATCAATATTTGAGACATATTATTCTGTGAACTCGAAGATACAAACATCTGAGATGGCGGCACAATAGAGTGTCTTAGCTGTTGAAGAAATATCCTGAGATGGGGCAATGAAATAATTCGTTTCAATAGGGAGGATCCCATCTACTTCTACCGGTACGGTTTGTCGTCGCAAAGAATAGATATAGAAAAAATTATTATCCTGCGTAGATACAACTGCATCTTGAGAAAGATTTTGACCGGCCCAGCCAGCTACATCATAGAAAGCAGCTATTTCAGCATTATAATTATGAAATTGTTGTTCTTGATAAAGGCGCGCCGGAATATGAACAAGACCGGATAAAACAATTTCAAAAATCAGTCCGATAAAGAGCAAATAGGCCAGCTTTTTAGAAATGTTAAAGCGTTGGTACAGCCAGCGGCTTAGTCGAGTGATACCCTGAATGTAATAATGAATCATGAAAGGCAAAATGGGGATGATAAATCGATTAATTACATGAGGCCATATGAACAAGATAGATACGTAAAGGAACAGGTAAATATTAGGCAAAGAAATGATTTTACTATTTAAAAATCCAACAATAATGAAGATAAGAACAATAATAATTGCAAGGTAGCTAATGAAAGCAAAAATTGGGGTTGTTAAATGCAATTGTTGTGGGACTTTGCTACTAAGATAGAAAATATTTTCCGCAATCAGACGCATATTGCCGACTAGATTGGAAATCCCCAATTGTATTTGTGGTAGTACGCCACCGGTTTGAAAGAGTTGGCTTAAATAACCAGAGCGGACAGTTTGTTGTACTTGACTTGTCCAGTAAAACCAAAAAGCCATAAGGGGAGTGCATAAAACCGTCAGACTTATTGCCTTAGCGAATTGTTTCCGAATGAGTAGCCATAAGACGGCGCTTATTAACAAAACAAAACCTATTGTCCTTAGATAAAAGGCAATAGTAATGAGGAGAGACGATAAAATGAGGTGGCCGTTTAACCAATGCTTTTTTTGCGCGTAAGTATGGATAAATATAAATGCCAGAAAAGTGATTGTTGTAAAAGGCATGGAAGCATATATTCGTCGAGTGTACATGAATACAATGGGCATAATGGCAAAAAGAAAAGCGATGCCTAAGGCGTAAGATGCATTTGTTTTTTGTTTAAAATAATAGTAGACAGCTAATATGGCCATGGGTCCCCAAATAGCTGTAATGCGTTTTATGGCAAGGATATCTAGGTTTTTGCCGTAAATAATAGGAGCGAGCATCATGGGAAAACCGGGAGGTCTTTCTGTAGCGAAGGGGGCTGATATTTGGCTAATTGTTTTGTATCCTTGTCCTGATTGTAATGCATCTGCCAAAACTAGGTAATGTGCATTGTCTCCGCCAGAAAACAAATTAGGGGTCAGGGCAATTGTATAAATGCCGTATAACGAAATAGCTAAAATCAGAATGACATATGTTTTGTTCAAGTTCTTTACGATATGATCTACAAGGTACTTCAGACTGATTGAATCGGGAATATCTTTGGTCTGCTCGGTTATTGGTACTGCCATGTAGTAATCCTTGTGAATCGTTGAATATATTTGGGATCGTTGAGGCGGATGTAAACACGCCAAAACTGTGCCCATTGTTGGCGTAAATCGAGCCAGCATTGCGGGAATGGGGCGGCAGACACGGCCGTTTCCCCCAAAAGCAGTTGGTTTAAGAGCTGTTGTGATTGTTGTAGATGGTTAACGGCCGTCGCCTCATCCCCCCGCCGCCAAGCAATTAGCGCCTGGTGCATGGTCAATAATCCGGCCGTTAGCCATTGTTTTTTAGGGGCACGCAACCATTGAATTGTTTTCTTAATATTGCCATGCTGTGCATGATTTTTGCTCATCTGCGCCAGATTGTACCATTCGCCACGTGAGATCGGCCATTCATTATAAATTTTTGCGCCTGCCCCAGCGTCATTTCGACTATAGGAAGAAATCTTTCCCGGCGCATAAAAACCAATCTGGTTCAAGGCCAGCGTGAGATAGCGGATTGTTTCCTCATACCAGACGAGCAAATCCAGATTCTCAAATTGCAGAGTCTGGCGCAAATCAAGACTTTTTTGCAAAAATTCTGGAAGCACGGGGTCAAAATCCCGCGCAAGACTTAGCGTTGGGTACATGTCATGCAATTTGGAGACGCGCTGCCGGTAGGTAGGCAACAAAACAGTTTCATGCGGCAAAAGTACAGTGGTTATGTCTAACACATTGCGGCATAAAACATAGCCTGTCACCCGCTTTTCGGCCGTGTTCATTTTTTGCCCAGTAATGAATGTTTCCGGCAGGTGCAGCAACACAGCCCACAAACGTTTGTAGAGGATTTCGTTTGTGTTTTGCAGATCGAGGTTTTCTAGG
>JAAEOP010000732.1 GCA_024223125.1 Chloroflexota bacterium | reverse complement strand
TACTGTTCCCCCGGTATGCTCGTCACCGCCAAAGCGTTATTGGATGAAACAGCGCACCCTGACCGGCAAACAATTCGGGAAGCATTAGCCGGAAATCTGTGCCGCTGCACTGGCTATTTGAAAATTTTGGAAGCTGTAGAATTAGCGGCCAATCGCCTGGAAGAAATGGAAACGGCCGTTTGACATGATTCATCTATGTGACAGATGACAATCATATCGCCCTATGGTTACTGAGTTGATGAAATGAGAAGAAGACAATCCGACCGCCCAAGGCCGCCAGAATTTAAGATCGGCATTGTACGTAGATATGCTGTACATGTTTACAAGAAAGATTTGTCAAAGTGGGAGCAAAAAGGATTTGTTAATTCTGGTGGACGACCAGCTATCGTTCCAATGCCACCTGACAAAGTTTGGGTTTGGGGAATCCCGCAAACTTTGGTTGATGTGGGAATTGAGCGATTGATAGGACGAAAGGTGGATGGATTTTCCTCAAGTCTCGGGACATATGGAATGGGTGGGCATGGTTTTTGGGGTATGCGCCTAGAACCAGGTAAGGATGCCGGGTTTGGTGAATATCTTGTATTACCAATTTCAAGCGGTTCACGTTTTGTCAGAATAAACGGTTTTCGCTCCAAATCTGATTACTACGAAATGTTGAGTGGCTCATTGATTGACCATGTCAAGTTGGTAGAAAGAAGGTGTGATTTGAGACTCAGACAAAAAAGCGATTCTCATTTGCTGACTTTGTATTTAGATGCGCCTACATCTGAGGATTTACATCATCATCCACAAGACTATGAAGAAGGCCAAATTGCTGATTATCTCATATTTCAGGATCGACGTGGGATGTTAACGTCTTAAAACATTAGGAACAGGAAGCAGGAAGCGGGCTCCATAATTTTAGAAATGAACGAATTCGTTACTTACTCCAATTCGTTGTAGTCTCAGACAAAGTGAAAAAACAATGACAACTCAAGAAACACTCAATATCATCGGCAAATCGCATCTGAAAGTGGAAGCGTTGAGCAAGGCGAAGGGGGCAACGGTTTTTGCGGATGATGTTGTTTTGCCGCGCATGGCGTATTGCAAGATTTTACGCAGCCCCCATCCCCATGCCCGCATTGCGTACATTGACGCCATGCCAGCTTTGGAACGGCCGGGTGTCCTGGCCGTCATCACCGGTAAAGATTTGCCCATCAAGTTTGGCATCTTACCCGTTAGTCAAGATGAAGAGGCGCTGTGCGTGGACAGGGTGCGCATGGTAGGCGACCCGGTCGCGGCCGTAGCCGCCCTGGATGAGGAAACGGCCGTCGCCGCCCTACAAGACATCATCGTCGAATACGAACTGCTGCCCAGCTTCATGTCTATTGAAGAATCATTGGCTTTAGACGATGACGCTTACCAGATTCACGAATACGCCGACAAAGGGAATATCCACAAGCACATCTCCCTGGAATTTGGGGATGTGGCGGATGGTTTTGCCCAGGCTGACCATATCCGCGAAGATATGTTTTACTATGAAGGCAATACCCATCTGGCCTTAGAACAGCACGCGGCCGTAGCCGCTTACGACGGCCGTCACCTCACCCTCCACTCCTCCACCCAAACCCCCCACTACCTTCATCGCGCCCTGGAAAAAACATTGCAAATGCCACGCGGCCGTATTCGCGTCATCGCCACGCCCAACGGCGGCGGCTTTGGCGGCAAAACAGACCCCTTCCCCCACGAAATCATCGTCTGCAAATTGGCTATGCTGACCGGACGGCCGGTGAAATGCACCCTCACCCGCGAAGAAGTTTTTTACAGTCATCGCGGCCGTCATCCGGTACTCATGTGGGTCAAAACCGGTATGACAAAAGATGGCGCCATCACAGCCATGCACTTTCGTTCCCATCTGGACGGGGGTGCATATGGTAGTTACGGTATCGCCAGCGCCTATTACACCGGCGCATTGCAAACTGTCACCTATCCCATCAAGAATTATAAATTTGAAGCCATTCGCGTCTTCACCAACAAACCTCCCTGCGGCCCCAAGCGCGGACACGGGACGCCCCAACCCCGCTTTGCCCTCGAAGTGCAGCTAGATAAATTTGCCCAGGATTTAGATTTGAACCCGGCCGATTTGCGACTAAATCATATACACCCGGCCCACTCATTAACCATCAACCACCTTACCGTTACCACAATTGGGTTGAAGGAATGTATTGAGAAAGTGACGGCCGCTTCCGACTTTCGGGTCAAATTTGGCAATTTACCTGATGGTCAGGGGATTGGCCTCGGCTGCGGCTCGTATCTAAGCGGGGCAGGGCTACCCATTTACTGGAATAAAATGCCCCATTCCGGGGTACAAATGAAGATTGATCGCGGCGGCGGGGTGACAGTTTTTTGCGGCAGCACCGACATCGGCCAGGGGTCGGATTCGGTGTTGGCGACGATTACGGCCGAAGAGCTAGGTGTATCGTTGGATGAGGTGACAGTGGTAGCTGGGGACACGGCCTTGACGCCGGTAGACCTGGGCAGCTACTCCAGCCGAGTAACGCTGATGACAGGCAACGCCACCATTGCCGCCGCCCAGCCATTACGCCACAAATTGATTACGGCCGTCTCCGAAAAACTCAACATTCCCCCCGAACTCATCTCCATCCGCGACAGCATTGTTTACAGTCAAGATGTGGAACAGCTAATGACCTTTGCCGAAGCGGCCGAATTGGCGGAAATAAAATACGGCACATTGGGCAGCGTGGGCAGTTACACCCCACCCCGGCGCGGCGGCCGTTTCAAAGGGGCCGGCGTGGGACCGTCTCCCAATTACAGCTATTCGGCTTGCGTGGCGGCCGTCACCGTAGACCCCGACACCGGCCTATACACCGTAGACAAATTGTGGTTAGCTCACGACATCGGCAAAGCGTTGAACCCCATGCTTGTTACCGGGCAGGTGGAAGGGGGCGCTTACATGGGTCTGGGCGAAGTGATGATGGAAGAACAAATCTTCCGCCAGGGGCTGCACAAAATCCCTTCCATGCTCGACTACAAAAGTTTAAGTTCGCTGGATATGCCCGAAGTGGAAACATTCCTGATTGAAACCCACGATCCCGAAGGCCCATATGGGGCAAAGGAAGCGGGGCAAGGGCCGCTGCTGCCCATCATGCCCGCCGTCGCCAACGCCATCCATGACGCTGTTGGCGTGCGAATAGATGAAGTGCCCATCCACCCAGAAAAGATTTTAGCCGCCCTGGAACGCAAAGCGCGCGGCATAGACCCCCGCATCGGCCCCACGAAGATTCCAAATATCACCTTCCCAGAGCCGATTTTGGTGGAACGGGGACAATGATCAACGGTCAACCGTCAATGGTCAACGGTCCATTGTCGTTAACTTAAGACCTCGCAGGTTTCCAAAATGATCTACGCCCCTCTGAGGTTTTGCGTTAAAACCTGCGAGGTCTTCGCTTAAGTTAACACTTATGGTCAACGGTCAATCAACAAACACTGGAAAAGAAAGATGCTAAGATTACCTATTTTTAACTACACCTCTCCCCAAACAGTGGCAGAAGCAGTGGCCTTGAAGAAGGAACACGGCCGACACGCCATGTACGTCGCTGGCGGCACAGACCTGTACCCCAAAATGAAGCGGCGACAAATGGAACCGCAGCTGCTGATTGGCTTGAGCGATATTGCAGAACTGCGTTCTTTCAACAATGGGACTGGGGTCACGATTGGCGCCGGCATGACGTTGACAGAAATCGCCAATCATCCCCAAATCAAAGCCCAATATCCGGCGCTGGCAAAGTCGACCGCGCTCGTTTCTTCGCCGCCGCTGCGGAATGTGGGCACAATTGGCGGCAATTTGTGCGTGGACACTCGCTGCACTTATTACGACCAGACGTTTGAATGGCGGCAGGCGCTAGGGTTTTGCAAGAAGAAGGATGGCGATATTTGCTGGGTTGCTAAAAGCAGTCCCAAATGTCTGGCCGTTTCCTCGTCAGACACAGCGCCAGTGATGATTGCCCTAGGGGCGCAGGTACGGTTGGTGGGGCCAGACGGTGAGCGCACAATTCCGCTAGAAGCAATGTACCAAAACGACGGTCAATTCTATCTGACCAAAGCAGCGGATGAACTTCTGGTCTCCATTCATCTACCGCCGCGCACGGGTTGGCGCATGACCTATTTGAAGCTGCGGCGGCGGGGGACAATTGATTTTCCTATTTTGGGCGTGGCTGCGGCCGTAAAGCTAGATGATGAGGGCGTGTGTGTAGACGGCCGTGTCGTCCTCGGCGCCGTCTCCTCCCAACCCATCCCCCTGGATAAGGAAGTACAGAATATGCTCATCGACCAAAAGCTCACCCCAGCCTTAATTGATCAATTCGCCCAAAAAGCATATCGGCCGGCCAAACCAATGGACAACACCGATATGTCGTTGAGCTATCGGAAAAAGGTGACGAGGGTTTTTATTGGCCGTGCTTTGGCAGAAATAATAGAGATTGGAGATTAGGAGATTGGAGATTGGGAGATTCAATCTCTAATCTCCAATCTCTCAATCTCTATCCCCACAGGAGCAACCATGCCATCAAATTGGAAATGGGTGGAGCCGGAAATCAAAATTGAAGCAACGGTCGCAAACCACCGCATTCTCACCAACAAAATCCCTCTTAATGATTATCCGAAAAATATAGCCGTTTGGCTGCGACAAAATGCAGGTCGCTTTCCTGATAAGCCATTTTTGCAGGAGCGCGGGCCGGATGGCGGGTGGGTGGGGTTAACGTATGCAGCCGCTCTCACGGCCGTTAACCAAATCAGCAATGGTCTTCTCAACCTCCACTTGCCCCCAGATGCACCCGTTGCCATCCTTTCTGAGAACTGCATCAACCTGGCTCTCATCCAACTGGCGGCGATGCAGATTGGACATCCGGCAGCCCCAATCAGTCTGGCTTATTCGGTGCGTTCGCAAACCGGCACACACATCAAGCATATTTTGGACGTGACACAAGCCCCCATTTTAATCATGTCCAATGCAGAATGGCACATGCCCAAACTGCGTCAGTGGGATTTAAGCCGGGTGCAATTATTTGCCTTTTCCAACGCCGGGAAGTTTGATGCAGTACGGCCGTTTACCGACCTATCCACCCCGCAAACAAACTTATCTGACGAAGGTGAGCTACACTTTACGGCCGTAACCGCCAACACCCTGGCCAAAATCCAATTCACCTCCGGCTCCACTGACCTGCCCAAAGGGGTGATGGTCACGCATGGCATGATGGCTTCCAACCAGATTGGTATCCGTCAGGTTTGGCCTTTTTTGGACAGCGATGAGGTGGTGGTAGATTGGCTGCCGTGGAATCATACTTTTGGCGGCAATTTCGTCTTCAACATGATGTTGATGTTGGGGGGTACATTTTATATTGACAACGGCAATCCCACGCCGGCTGGTTTTGCCAAATCAATACAAAACATCAAAAATATCTCCCCCACCATGTACATGGGTGTGCCCCGCTCCTACACTGCGCTTTACAATCAAATGAAAACAGACAGCGAACTGCGGCAGGCATTTTTCAAAAATCTAAAGTTTATCTTTACGGCCGCCGCCGCCCTAGACCAAACAACCTACGAAGGAATGAAAGAGATGAGCCGGGATGTATTGGGTACGGTTGTGCCTTTCTTTTCCGCCTGGGGTTGCACAGAAACATCCCCCTGCGCCACGCTGGTTTACGGGGAAATTGAAGATGCCCGCGTCATCGGTCTGCCCATTCCCGGCGTGGAGGTTAAGCTGGCGGCCGACAAATCAGGCAAAGAGGAACTGCGCGTTCGCGGCCCAAATGTGACCGCCGGTTACTACAACAACACCCTGGCAACAGAACTGGCTTTTGACGAGGAGGGATATTACCGCACCGGGGACGCCGGACAGTTTTTGGACGCGGATGATCCAGAGGCTGGTTTGATTTTTGACGGCCGTATTGGTGAAGATTTCAAACTCACCAGCGGCGTCTGGGTGCATAATATCGGCCTGCGAATCAGTGTCAACCAGTTGGGGCAGCCGTATTTGCTGGATATGGTTGTGGCCGCTCCCAACAAAGCGTACCTGACCGCGCTCGTCTACCCCAATATTCCCGCTTTGCGGCAACAGTTCCCACAATTAGACCATTTAGAGGATGATGTATTTTTGGGGGATACGGCCGTGATCCGCCTCTTTCAAAACATCTTCCGTCAACACAACAACCAGAAAAGTGGCAGCAGCAAACGGTTTGAACGCTTTGCCCTGCTCCCCGAAGCGCCCCAAATTGACCGCAACGAAACCACCGACAAAGGTTACATCAACCAAAGCGCCGTCCTAAACAGCCACGTCAATTTAGTAACAGCCCTCTACGCCGACCCCATTCCTGAAGGGATTTATGCAGTTGATAACGAACGGCCGTAACTTGAACATACCGACCAATGGGTAGCGGGTATCTTTGAAATAAATGATGCTATAATTGAGCGTGAAATTGATTGAATTTAATGGAATAGGAGAAATCCGATGGCTCAAACTGTAACGCTTAAACTACCAGATGAAATGCTGCAACGTTACCAACGTGGCGCGAATATCGCCAGGAAGGCGTTAGAAGAGTTTATTGTTGAACGTCTTGATGATACGGATCTTCCTTTGGCTGACAATTTGCCAACGCATTTGCAGGTAGAGTTAGGAGAATTAGAAAAACTCGATGATGATACTTTGTGGGAAATTGCGGAAAGTCAATTGCCTGATAATCTGCAAAAAGAGTACGATGATATCTTGGCTCAAAAACATGAACGGGCATTGACTTCTCATGAAGAAAATCAATTGCATAAACTTGGCGAAGAAGCTCGTCGTTTAACACTTAAAAAGTCACACGCCTATATGTTGTTAAAATGGCGCGGAAATACCATCCCCACTTTAGATGATCTAATAACGTGAGCAAGTCATATATTCCCCGCTCATTACGCCGGCAAACTATCAAAACTTTTGGTAAACGGTGCGCTTACTGCCATTCCCCCACTGCCATCACAGGCGCTCGATTAGTTGTTGACCACATCATCCCAGAAGCAGAAGGGGGACAAACCATTGCGGACGATCTTTGTGTTGCTTGCCATTCATACAATGAATTCAAAGGATATCGAGCCAGGTTCCAAGACCAGATAACAAGAGAAACAGTTTTATTATTCCATCCGCATCATCAACGATGGCGGGAACATTTTGCCTGGAGTGAAGATGGAAGCCTCGTGGTTGGTCTCACCCCAACTGGACGAGCCACTGTTTTAGCCCTAAATATGAATCATCCTGATATTGTTGAAGCCCGTCATCGTTGGGTCGCTGTTGGCTGGCTTCCCCCAACAAACGATTTATAAGATGTGGCTCTACTTTTTACAAGGTGTTGCTCTCGCCCTTCCCTCCATCATCGCTCCCAGTCCATTGAAGGTTTTCCTTATCTCTCGTTCGCTGGCTTATGGCTGGCGCTCAACATTGCCAGCCACACTCGTTCCCCTGGTTACAGATGGGCCTATCCTGATTATTTCTCTTCTCGTTTTGAACCAAATCCCGGTCTGGTATTTGCATGGATTGCGTATTTTGGGCGGGGTGTTCATTTTGTATATTGCCTGGCGCATTATCAAGCTGCTGCGGGTGACTGGCCCTACTTTGAAAGCGTCTGAGGAAGCGGCCGCGCAAAGTTTCCGGCAAGCATTGGGCATCAATGTACTCAATCCCAACCCATATCTGCTGTGGGGATTGGTCGCCGGGCCAATTGTGCTGGAGGCGTGGCGCGAGGTTTCCACCGCCGCCGCCCTCGCGTTTATTGTGGGTTTCTACGCCGTCTTTGTGTTAGGATTGGTGGGATTGGTACTGTTATTTGGCGCAGTCGGCCGTATAAGCGGCAATGTGAATAAAGCGCTGAATGGGGTAGCGGCCGCCGCTCTGCTTATCCTAGGCTGTTATCAGATTTTTGTGGGAGTGACGGCGATTGTCCAATAGAGTAGTGGCAACAACGGATAAGGATCATATGGTCAAATCCAAACTTCTTTCCCTCAGCGATGCGATTGACCGATTTGTGCCTGATGGCAGTTCACTTGCGTTGGGAACGGCACAAGAGACACTAATTCCTTTTGCGGCCGGGCATGAAATTATCCGCCAACGCAAAAAGGAATTAACCCTCATCGGCCCTATTTCTGATATTTTGTTTGATCAGATGATCGGCGCGGGTTGTGCGGCCAAAATTCAGGCGGCTTGGGTTGGCAATGTGATTACTGGCTCTGGTTACAACTTCCGCCGCGCCGTGGAGAGCCGCCAATTGGCTGTGGAAGATTTCTCCAATTTGACAATAGCAATGGCTTTACGAGCCGGGGCGATGGGCGTCCCCTTTATGCCCACTCGCACCGCCTTGGGCAGCAGTTTGTATCGTACAAACCCCCATCTACGGGAGACAGTTTGTCCATTTACAGGCGAGAAGTTAACGGCCGTCGCCGCCATCAACCCCGATATTGCCATCATCCACGTCCAACGGGCAGATGAATTTGGCAACGCCCACAGTTGGGGCAACATGGGCGTCACCCGTGAAGCGTGTCTGGCAGCCCGGCATATCCTCATTACGGCCGAAGAAATCGTAGCGCCAGACATTATCAGCAGCGACCCCAACCGTGTAATTACGCCCGGCTTCAAAGTCAGCGCCGTCGTTCATGCGCCCTGGGGAGCGCATCCTTCCCCCGTACCCGGCCATTACAACCGCGACCACGATTCTTTCCTGGAATATGCCCGGCAAAGCAAAACTCCAACGGCGTTCGACAAATGGTTGGCTCATTGGGTAGATACCATCGCCAGCAGCGCCGACTACCAGGCAATATTAGGCGCAGAACGAATGGCTCAATTACAAATAGGGTATTCAGCATTGACAGTTACGGCCGATTTCGGTTATTAAGCACAAATAAAACTTAAGATGTTTCAGTAACAGAAGTAAATGGAATAAATATTCCTACCCATGAAGGTTTACAGGAGAATCTTATGAGTCGAAAAAAGAAAACACACCGACAATGTGTGAAAGTAGGTTGCGGTGAATCTTCACTATATGACTCCTTAAATAGCTATGGGCAAGTTGTTCATCATTACGAGGCCTGTTACCAGTCAGACACAACGAGTGAATTGGATTTTTACAAACAACCATCGTTACAGGAGACAATTGAATTAGCTGCATTAGCAAAACTGCCAAGTGGAAAAAGACATCCACATCAGTATCGAATTCCAAAGAATGCGTTACACGAGGCAAAAAGACGTCTCTTGTCGAGTGACTTGCAAAATTGCAAGAGTTTTGACGAGTTGCTCAACAAAATTGACGATAACATCCGTCCAATATTCATGATAGGCGAACTTGCAGTTTATGATACAGCCCTTCGTATTGGAGCTTATCTTGACCTGGAACCCGATGTTATTTATTTGCATAGAGGCGTCAGAGATGGAGCGAAAGCTATTGGTTTAGACGAGAGGCAAAAATATATTGAGAAAGACGATTTACCGTCTGCATTCGATATTCTTTCTCCTTATGAGATTGAAGATTGCCTATGCCTTTACAAAGATGATCTGCAAAAAATATTCAACCAACAAAGCAATATCTAAAACATGGCGATGAATTATGGGATTCAAATCAACAAGTTATTTTGCACACATGAAATCGCGTTCTGACCACGCCTTTATTAAGATGGATTGAGTACACGATGAAGAATCCAATTCAGGAGGAAACACAGTCCGACGGCCGTATCCGTCGTTGGGCAAGAATTGAAGAAGCTGATAATCGCTATTTGCGTGTTATCATATTAGCCGACGGAGAGACCGTCCACAATGCATTTTTTGATCGTAGATTTAAGGAATAAACAATATGAAGATTAATTACTTTCCTGATACAGACACGCTTTATTTGGAACTCTCTACTAATAAGGTTATAGAAACGAAAGATTTGAACGAAAACACGATCATAGATATTGACGCCCATGGCAATCTGGTTGCTCTTACTCTGGAACATGCCCAAGAACTAGCCAATCTAACTGATTTTTCGTTCCGGCAAGTCCTCACCCAACCACAGCCAGCATAAAGATGAGTGCAGAACGATACACTTTAGCTCAATTGATGGTAACGGCCGCCGCCCGCGAAGTGCATGATGGCAATGTGGTTTTCGTGGGGATGCGGCTGCCGCTGTTAGGCTTTCAATTGGCGAAAAGCAGCCACGCTCCCAATGCCGTTGGGGTGTATGAATTGGGGATTGTGCGGGACACGGCCGTACCCGAACCCATCTTAACAATGGGCGACTTGCCCACCCTTTATCAGGCGCAGTGGTTAGCAGACACGGCCGATTTAATGGGTCTGTTGCAGCAAGGGCTGGTAGACGTCAGCTTCATCGGCGGGGCACAGGTAGACCGTTTTGGCAATTTGAACACCACCTACACTGGTGATCTGACTGGCGATTTCATTCGTCTACCCGGCTCCGGTGGTGCGTGCGATTTGGCCAGTCTGGCAAAACGGCACATCATCATTATGAAACATGAAAAGCGGCGTTTTGTGGAACGGGTAGATTACATCACTTCGCCCGGTTATGGAGATGGTGGCGATTGGCGACCGCAGGCGGGGTTACCGCGTGGGGGACCGACGGCCGTTATCACCACCCTCGGCGTCCTAAAATTTGAACCCGACAGCAAAGAGATGATTCTAACGGCCGTCCACCCCGGCGTCACCGTAGAACAGGTAAAGGCGCACACTGACTGGCCGTTGAAAATAGCTTCTCAACTGGAAACAACACCCATCCCCACTGAAACAGAATTAGCCCTCATTCGTCAATTTGATCCGCATGGTTTTTGGACAGGTTAATATGCTCAATACAGCCCTCTGGCTAACCCCACTCGTCTTACTCCCCGGCGTAGCCCTCTTGGTCATGTCCACCTCCATCCGCTACGGACAAATCCACAGCGAATTCCATCACCTGCTCCTGGAAGATGAACCAGAAGAAGCAAAAATAATCGCCGATCACCTGTTATCTCGTTCCATTCTTTTTCGGAATGCGTTGGTCAGCCTCTACCTCAGCGTCGGTTTATTTGCCGTAGCCAGCCTTATTGGCGGCGTTGCCAGTATGGTTGCTTCATCAGCAGATTGGATCGTAATTTTGCTATCCTTCTTGGGAATTCTCTGCCTGGTATTTGCTTCGGTTGAACTGATACGAGAATCAACAAGTTCGCTAAAAATTGTCCGCCAACATCATGAGGAAATTACGCAACGGCCGTCATGACTACAAACGACAATTGGCGCGGGGCTGTAGAAATGGTGAAACGCAGCCTGACTAAAAAAGGGCGGCAGCAAACCGGTTTATATTCTATCGAAGGGATACGATTGCACGAACGCGCTCTACACGCCAACCTCTCTCTGGAACTGGTTATCCTGGCCGACAGTTTTGCCCAAACTGATTCTGTTCGCGGCCAACAGTTGCTGGCAAATCTGCCCCCTACACCCTGCTACTTTGTCCCTGACGCGGTGATGGCTGAGTTGAGTAACGGCCGTAACCTGGGCCAACTCATCGGACTGCTCAAAATTCCACCAGCGGCAAAACTTCAGGAATGTGTGACGGCCGTCAACCACCCACTTCTTCTCATTCTGGCCAATGTCATTGACCCCGGCAATGTAGGGGCCATGATTCGCACCGCTCATGCGCATGGGGCAGCGGCCGTTATCCTTCTCGGCCAAAGCGACCCTTATCACCCCAAAGCAGTTCGCACGAGTATGGGTAGTTTGTTTAAGACGGCCGTGTGTCCTTACAACAACATAGAAAGCATCCTGGCAGATTTGCAACAGTTGGGCATTGAAACGGTGGGAACTGTCTCCGGTCAGGGTACGTTGCTGCCAGAGACAACATTTGCTAGAGGGGGTACGGCCGTGTTTATGGGCAATGAATATTTCGGCTTACCAGAAGATTTCTTGAAGCGGCTAGACAGGCAGGTAACAATTCCTATGGCCAGTGGGATTGATTCATTGTCTGTGAATGCGGCTACGGCCGTGATTCTATATGAAATTCACCGTCAACAACATCACTTGGCATCACCTGGCGAATAAATTCGCTACTACAATTGCGAAGTCCACCTTCGTGGACTGAAGCCCAGTCGGCGAAAGCCGACTTCGCAACCGTTGCCCCAGATTTATCTGCCCCGAAAACCTCAATTACCCATCTTCTCCAAAGCGAACTCCGCTGCCAGCAGCGTATTTTTCATCAACATAGCAATCGTCATCGGGCCAACGCCACCCGGCACCGGCGTAATCGCCCCCGCTACTTCGCTGGCCGAGTCAAACTCCACATCGCCAACCAGACGGTAGCCACGCTTCTTAGTAGCGTCTTCTACCCGGTTAATGCCCACGTCAATGACCGCGCAACCCGGTTTCAACATATCGCCGGTAATCATTTCTGCCCGGCCGATAGCCGCCACCACAATATCCGCTCGCTGCAAATGCTCCCGTAAATCGCGGGTGCGGCTGTGGCAAATCGTTACTGTCGCGTTGGCCTTTTGCAACAGCATCGCCATCGGCAACCCGACAATATTGGAACGGCCGACAATCACCGCCTCCGCCCCACTTGTTTCCACGCCGCTTTCCGCCAACAAAACCATACATCCGGCTGGCGTACAGGGAATAAACAATGGGTTACGCCCTTTCATGGCTAAACGGCCGATATTCACCGGATGAAACCCATCTACATCCTTCTCCAAATCAATCGTATTGAGAATTGTCTCCTCGTCAATATGATCCGGCAAAGGCAGCTGCACTAAAATGCCGTTCACCTCTGGGTTTTCATTCAACTCAGCCACCAATGCCTGTACATCCGCTTGGGATGTTTTGGCAGGAAGATGACGGCCGATAGAACGGATACCCAACTTCTCACACATACGCTGCTTCATACGGACATAGGTGGACGAAGCAGTATCATCTCCGACTAACACAGTCGCTAATCCGGGTACATAGTTGTGTTTGGCCTTCATTGCGGCCGCATCTTCTGCCACCTGCTCGCGTACCTTCGCGGCAATCACTTTCCCATCAATCAATTGTGCTGACATAATTACCTCTTCTTTAGAGAGATTCTACCTTTTTGGAAAGGTGGAACCTGTGCAAAATAAAACAAAAAGGTCTCCATGATTCAAGGAGACCTTCCAAATATTCATGTACCCGAATAAAACCTATTTCGGTAACATTTCCGTACCCATAAATTTATCTAACCAGACACCAACGGCACAGCCCAGAGCCAAAGCAGTAAAACTTGTATACCAAACACCAAACTGCTCAGGATTCGTGCCAATAGCATAAACAATACCTATAGTCACAGCAAGCCCAATTGCCAGGGATATAATGATAAGAATCAGGCGCTTAATTAGCATAACAAAAGCCTCCATTTATTTCATACGCTATCATGTGATTTTTAACACAACTGCGAATTTGAGGCAAAGATCAACTACTTTTTCCGTTGTCCAGCGCTTCATGTACATGTCTGGTCAAAATTTCCGGGGAAATAGGCTTCGTCAGATAGATAGTCGCTCCCACTCGTAACCCCCGGTTTATACTAGACAAATCTGTCTTAGCGCTCAACATAATGATGGGTAACATCGCTGTCTCTGTGTCATTTCGCAATCGTTCACAGACAGCGAAACCGTCCATACCAGGCATCATCACATCTAACAAAATAATATCAGGACGGCTTTTACGCACTTTATCCAGTGCATCAAAGCCATCTTCCGCCTCGGTAACATTAAACCCGGCTCGAACTAACATTAACCGCAGTAATGTCCGAGCCATCGGCTCATCATCCACCACTAACACCGATTGGGCCAAGTTATCTCCTGTTGATGTGAAATACTGATCTGCCATTCGTCAAAATTTGCAAAACTAACCTGACGTATTTTAGACGATTCTCATTATCCGGCAATTTATGTTTAGATATTCAGCATTAATCCGATAAATTATCCATATCCATTGGCAGCGAGATTTGCATCCCTTCTCTGGCAACAATCGTGTGTGGAAACACAGCTCTGGCTTTAACTAATATTGCATCAAGTTCATCGTCAAATAAATCAGGTGAGAAATGGAATAATGCCAGACAACCCACACGAGCTTCAATGGCTGCTTGGACCGCTTCTAACCAGGAGCTATGTCCATATTCACTAAACTGTTTGCGTTCCTCAACTGAGCTGAAATGGGAATCATGAACAAGCAGATCAGCACCGTGGGCTAACTCTAACAGATTCGGATCAAAGCCATCATCATAATGGCTGACGTCGCTGCAATAAACAAAAACAACCCCATTATCTTCTATCCGAAATCCCAAACATCCACCGGGATGGTTTAAGTCGGCTACAGTAACGCGGGTATTGTCTCCGATAATAAGCGTTTCCCCATCTCGAACTTCTTTTACAATAAGATCAGCGGGTAATGATTTGTAGGAAAAGGGGAGATACTGTTCAATGAACTGGCCGGCCATCGTTTCTTCTAATTGCTTACCAACGCGCTTTTTTCCAACTAAGACAAAACGATTTGTACGGCCGAACACAGGCGAGAAAAATGGAAAACCCTGTATATGATCCCAATGTGTGTGGCTGATAAGGATGCTGCCAATGATACGGCCGGTAGAGTTTTTAACCAGTTCCTTACCCAGATGGCGAATACCCGAACCGGCATCAATAATAATGAGTTGTTTGTCTGATGTGCGAATTTCCACACACGAAGTATTACCACCTGCCCGAATTGTACCTGGTCCTGGCGAGGGGATGGTTCCGCGTACACCCCAAAATCGAATGTGCAATTTTTACCTCATTGATTTTTGATTTGGATATACTAAAAACTGCCCAGTAATTCAGTATAACAAACAAACTATAAATACGACAGGTGGAATTGAGCGCCATTTCTATAAATCAAAGATCTCCTCTCACTTTTTTTGGAAATAGAAAAAGCCCTTTGCATACAACAAATGGGCTTTTTGAAAGCAAGACAAATTATCCACCAAGTGGAGATTATTGAGACTTGTTGTTGATAACTCTCTCAACGCTATCAAGCAATTCTTGAGGGCCAAATGGTTTTGTAATGTAATCATCTACGCGAGCGATGTGTAAACCCAACACACGATCTATGCTCTGGGCTTTGGCTGTGACGACGATAACAGGGATATTACACATGTCGTCGGAAGCTTTCATTTTCTGGTAAACTTCCCAACCATCCATTTCAGGCATCATCAAATCAAGTAATACCAGGTCTGGTTTTACTTCACTGATTTTTTCCAGCCCTTCATGGCCGCCAACAGCGCCCGTCACATCAAACTTGTTGCGGCCGAGAATCAATTTGACCAGTTCAATCATCTCTAATTCATCTTCGATACAAACAACTTTTTTTACCTCGTCAGCCATAATGCTTTTTCCTTCCCAATGATTAACTTTTGTTATGTCTTGTTTGAATTCGTACCTAAAGATTAACACAAGCGTTTTGGGTTGTCTATACTTGCCTATAGATTTATAGCGAATTATTCTCTAACAACCATAAGTAATGAGTCCTGACTAGAGACCAATGGGTTCTTGACACGGCCGTAACCCCATGCTACCATTTCGCCCAACTTAACAATAAAACAACGTTGAATCGGAAAAGTAACTGGCAAAGCGGGTTCAAGAGAGTCAATCAACCTGGTGAAAGATTGATAACAGCGCAGTCCGTGAATGGGCCGAGGAGTTGCTGTGGTGAAATGGGTATGAACTGCAAACCGATTACCAGAATAGCCAGAGCCGGAAATGCTACCGTTATCAGGGCATAGACTTTTTAATTACTCAGCTAGAAACCGGATTTTTCTTTAGCAAGCATCTATTTTAGCAACTAAAAATTGGGTTTCTCCAGAGATTATTAAAGAGTTGAAATGAGTGAAGCTGGCATATGAACATCACAACGCGCTATCATGGGCGCGTTTTTTATTTCTAGCAAGTCAGCTTAACCAGGGTGGCACCGCGGGAAACGTTATTCAGACGCTCTCGTCCCTTTAGACGAATTTAATTTCGTTTGGGACGCGGGCGTTTTTTTATTATGAGATTAAGAGATTGGGAGATTCAATCTCTCAATCTCAATTATCAAGACAAATTGAAGGGAACATCCTATGACAATACGCACACAAACAAACACGACAGACACGGCCGTATCCACCATATACACCCCCACCCTACCCGACTTCCGCACATTGGCCGCCGGTGAAGCCAATCTTATTCCCGTTTACCGGGAGTTTGCGGCCGACCTGGAAACGCCGGTTGCCGTTTACTTGAAGTTGATGGACCAGTTTGGCCCCTCCTTTTTGCTGGAATCAGTGGAAGGGGGTGAACAAGTCGGCCGTTACTCCTTCGTCGGCGTCAATCCACGCGGTATAATTTCACTTAAGGGGAACATGGTGACAGATGGGCGAGGCAACGACCTTACCACAACCCGCGAACTAAACGATGGTGAAGACATCCTCCAGGTGGTGCGAGACGAGATGAGCCGTTTTGTACCCGCCGACCTGCCGGGGCTGCCCCGTTTTAGTGGCGGCGCGGTAGGTTATCTGGGGTACGATGTGGTACACTTTTTTGAACGGTTGCCAGACACGGCCGATCCCACCCTAGACATCCCCGATGCCATCTTTTTGCTGGCTGACACCCTAGTCGTTTTTGACCATGCCCGCCACCGGCTGCTAATTCTCTCTAACGCCCGCGTGAACGGAGATGTAGAAGCCGCCTACGTAGAAGCCATTCAGATGATTGAACGGGTAAGCGAACGACTGCTGCGGCCGTTACCCGCTATACCCCATCTTCGTTATCGGTTTCAGCACAATGGACACGGCCGTACCCTGACCAGCAACATGGAACAGCCCCAATATGAAGCAATGGTCGCCCAGGCTAAAGAGTACATCGCTGCCGGGGACATCTTCCAGGTTGTCCTCAGCCAACGATTCAGCCGCCAGACCAGCGCCCACCCCTTTGCCATCTACCGCGCTTTGCGGATGCTTAACCCGTCGCCGTATATGTTTTACTTCGATTTTGGACGGTTGGATTTGCAAGTTATCGGCGCATCACCAGAAATTCATGTACGCTTGGAAGATGGCCTGGCCACAGTGCGCCCCATTGCCGGCACACGGCCGCGCGGAAAAACCCCGGCTGAAGACAAAGCCCTGGAAAAAGAATTGTTAGCCGACCCCAAAGAACGGGCCGAACATATCATGTTGGTTGATTTGGGTCGTAACGACATCGGCCGTGTCAGCGAATATGGTTCCGTCAAAGTCAGCGACCTGATGACAATTGAGCGGTACAGTCACGTCATGCACATCGTCAGCCACGTGACAGGGCAGATTAAACCGGACATGGATGCGTTTGACCTTATGCAGGCTACCTTCCCTGCTGGAACGGTGAGCGGCGCGCCAAAGGTACGAGCGATGGAAATTATCGAAGAATTAGAAGGAGAGCGGCGCGGTTTGTATGCCGGGGCGGTGGGCTACTTTAGCTATGATGGCAGCATGGACACTTGCATCGCCATCCGCACAATGGTGATGCAAGAGGATAAGCTATACGTCCAGGCCGGGGCCGGCATTGTAGCCGACAGTGTACCAGCTCATGAATATCAAGAATGTTTTAATAAGGCCAATGCGTTATTAACGGCCGTAGGCAAAGCGGAACAAGGTGTTTTGTAATCATCGAAATTTTGCTGCAGATTGAGAGATTAAGAGATTGGTCAATCTCCAATTTCCCAATCTCAAATAGGAGAACAATTATGGAAAAGAAAATCGTGTTCAGCGGCGTTCAACCAACCGGAAATGTGCATTTAGGCAATTACCTGGGCGCATTCAAAAATTGGGCCGATAAGCAAGATGAAAAGATCAACTACTTTTGCATTGTAGACCTGCATAGCATCACTGTGCCCCAAGACCCGGATGATTTACGTTTTCAAACCCGGTCATTAGCCGCCATTTTGCTGGCGGTCGGGCTAGACCCGGACAAATGCACCCTCTTTATCCAAAGCCAGGTACAGGCTCATGCGGAAGGCTGTTGGCTGCTAAATTGCATCACCCCTTTGGGTTGGCTGCAACGGATGACCCAGTTCAAAGACAAATCAGTTCGGCAAGAAAGCGTCTTGACCGGCCTGCTAGATTATCCTGTGCTGATGGCTGGCGACATTCTGTTTTATGACGCTGATGAAGTACCTGTCGGCGAAGACCAGAAGCAGCATGTGGAATTGACGCGGGACATTGCCCAACGCTTTAACCACTTCTACGAAGAGGAGTTTTTTGTCGTGCCTAAACCGGTCATTCTCGAAGTGGGATCGCGGGTGATGGGGCTGGATAATCCGACGGCAAAGATGTCTAAGAGCCTGGCTGACACACGCGGCCATGTCATCCGCCTATTGGATGATCCTAAAGAGATTGAGCGCTCATTTAAGCGGGCTGTCACCGATTCAGGGCGGGAAATTCACTTTTCCAATGATCCGGCCAAAGCGGGCGTCAATAATCTATTAGGGATTTATAAAGCGCTGACCGGAAAAAGCAAAGCGGAGGTAGAAGCGGATTTTGCCGACGCTCGCGGTTACGGCGACCTGAAAAAACGAGTGACCGAAGTGACCATTGAAACCGTGACCCCCATCCGAAAACGGTATGAGCAAATTATGGCCGACCCGGCCGAATTAGACCGGATAATGGCTGTGGGCGCTAAGCAAGCTGCGGCCGTTTCCCAATCTAAAGTGGATGAGATGAAGCGGATTATGGGGTTGGTTTTGCCAGGCAGTCAGCAATCAGTTTTCAGTAGTCAGTATTAACTTCTTAGAGGAATTTTAATGGCGTCACAGATTTTACCTTCAACGCAAGATATTTGGAAAGAATGGCTTTTGGAGAGACGTTTTGCCGGGGACGAAGCAGTTATGCAAAAGGTGCTGGACGACTTTTTGTACCCGGTGCGTGACAAGATACTCAATAGAGCCAACATTCAAGAAAATGAGGTCCTGCTTGATGTCGGCTGTGGGGACGGGCTTGTGGCCTTTGGCGCTGTGGAACGGCTCAATTCAGGCCAGGTAATTTTTTGTGACATATCCCAGGATTTGCTTGATCATGTAGAGATATTGGCTCAACAAATGGAAATAAGCGACTGTTGTCATTTTTTGAACGCTTCCGCAGAAACATTGTCGGCCGTTGCGGACGCATCTGTAAATGTAGTTACAACACGCTCTGTATTGATTTATGTAGCAGATAAGCGGCAAGCTTTTAACGAGTTTTTTCGCGTTCTCAAACCAGGCGGGCGTATTTCATTATTTGAGCCGATTAACCGTTTTGGCTACCCTCCGCCCCAGCATATCTTCCTCGGCTGTGATGTGACGCCGATTATGGAGATCACGGATAAACTAAAGTCGGTCTTCATTAAATTGCAGCCGCTTGAAACAGACCCGATGCTGAATTTTGACGAGCGGGATTTGGTAGAGATGGCAGAAACCGCAGGGTTCGATGAAATCTGTTTGGACCTTAAGATAGAAATCAAGCCTTTTCCTGACTTCCGAACGTGGGAAAACTTGATGAATACGGCCGGAAATCCCAAAATCCCTACTTTGGCAGAGGCGATGGATCAAGTCTTGAGTGAAGCAGAGAAACGGGAGTTTGTTTCATATTTGCGCCCTTTGGTTGAAGTAGGTGAAGGCAAAGTAAGATCATCCCTGGCGTATTTGTGGGCCGTAAAATGGTAACTGGCAACAAATTGGAGTCATTATGATAATAATCATAGACAATTACGATTCGTTTACATATAACCTGGTGCAATATCTGGGTGAGATGGGAGAAGAGATTCAGGTGTTTCGCAATGATCAGGTGACGGTTGAGGAGATTCGGGCCTTGCGTCCGGATCATATCGTCATTAGCCCAGGACCGGGCAAGCCAGATGATGGTGGGATTTCGTTGGCAGTGCTAGGAGAGTTTGGGCCAACGAAGCCGATTTTGGGAGTTTGTTTGGGACACCAATGTATGGGACAGGCGTATGGGGGACAGATTGAGCGGGCACAGCGGCTAATGCATGGCAAAACCTCATCAATCTATCACAATGCCAGCGGCTTGTTTAGCGGCGTACCCAGCCCGTTCCAGGCCACGCGCTACCATTCACTGATTGTACAAGAGCCACTGCCCGACTGTTTAGAAGTGACCGCTTTTACCAGCCAGGGCGAGGTGATGGCCGCCCGTCATAAGACTTATCCCACAGTTGGGGTACAATTTCACCCAGAGAGTATTTTAACGGAACACGGCCGTCGTATTCTGCAAAATTTTTTGGACGGCCGTTGAGTGTATTCTATAATCCGTATTTCGTGATTATGATTGGCCCTATACCTATCATGCAGGCAACTGGCACAATAATATACCCTGTCATTAGTATGATAAAGCAAACACGAAAGGCCGATTGTCATTCCGAATCCCCGCAGAGAGCCTGCCCTGAGCAAAACCGAAGGGGGTGAGGAATCTTTTCGCCCCGACAGTGCAAAGATTTCTCCCTCCGGTCGAAATGACATAATTCGCCACTTGGGCTAGGGGTGGTTTACCGGGCTATAGACCGTTTGACGGGTGAAATAATCGGCCTGAAACGGGTGTTGAGTACGGCCGATCACGGCCGTCATAGAGACAATAAAACCCGTCTTTCTCTGGCGCAGGAATTCCAGATTTTGTCCGGGTTACGCCATCCCCATATCGTCAGTGTGTTGGATTATGGCTTTGATGAGCAGCGGCGACCCTTCTTTACGATGAATTTGTTGGCCGAAGCGCAGACGGTGGTAGCGGCCGCGCAAGAGCAGCCGTTGGCAACCTGTGTCCATTTTGTGATTCAGATTTTGCAGGCGTTGACTTATTTGCACCGACGGGGGGCGCTGCACAATGATTTGAAACTGGCCAATATTCTGGTAACGGTCGGACAGGTAAAACTGCTCGATTTTGGGGTAACCATTCAGGTGCCCGGCACTTCATTACCAAGTCTACTGGAGTAGCACACTCGTTTATAAGTGCCGGGCACCTTGGGGGAGTAAATGGTTACATTTTGGGCTGTCGGTGACGCGAGGACAAGCCACCGGACGCACACTGCCTCCAGAAACAACTGCTATCCGCGAAAGTTTTTTGCAGGCGGCGCAATTTGTCGGCCGAGAGTTGGAAGTAGAGCAGTTGACCAATCGAATCAAGCAGGCGATGGACGGCCGTGGCGGGGGCATACTGGTTGGCGGTGAAAGCGGCGCAGGTAAATCCCAATTGTTTGACGAACTGGTTCCCATCACCCTGACTCAGAGAATGGTATTATTGCGCGGTCATTGCGGCAGCTCATTGCTGAAATGTATGGCGAGTAAAAGTAGATAGTCCATTATTGGATATCGTTTACCGGTTCCCACCACACCTTGATTTCTGCTTCTGCCAGACGGTCGTAATAGGTCACAGTCATATCATGGTCGCCGCCGGATAGAGAGATTATACCAGAGACAGTTCGCACTGTGCCGTCGCGCCATTCATCTATGACCAGGGCGTCATCCACATAGACGCGCACGCCGTCATCTACAGTGGCATTAAATTTATAGCTGCCTGTGTTGAAGTTCACTGTGCGAATCCAGATAACAGAGAAGTTGTTGGACGGCATTCCCGCAGCTGGCGCCCCTTCTCCCCAATCGAAATTGATGTCTGCATCGTTGCGAATAAGGCGCGGTTGGCCTTGCAAATTGGGGTCGGCAATATAGGAGCCGCGCCAATCTGGATAATCGGATTGTAGTTCGGCCCAGACATGAACGTTAGCCAGCCCGGTCGCATGGTAATATTCCACACGCGCGTTTAGCTCTTCACCCGCTTTCAGATCAAAATCACTTTGGTAGGTGGCGTTCTGCCCATTGTGCCATTCATCAAAAAGCTGCACCCCATTGATCCAAACGCGCACGCCATCTTCACTGCGAGCAAAAACGCGATAACGGCCGCCTGGTGCAACCAAAGTACGAGTCCAACGAACGGAGAAGTTGCCGTTTTGTAACTCTTCGCCAGGGGAAGCGGTTCCCCAATTAAAGTTGATTTCCGGATCGTCTTGCACCAATACGGGACTACCCTCCAAATTCCGATTAGCAAAATATTCGCCGCGCCAATTGGTGATGAAGGGGGTGGCGGTGGGTGTGGGTGTAGGGGGCACGGCAGTTGGCTGCGGCGTAGCTGTCAATACATTAATCGCCACTGGCGACGGGGGCTGCAAACGCAAGCCATCTGCCATTTGCGGCTGCCATTGACCGCTAAAAACACCGGGGGTTGTGGGTGCATATAATGTGACCTGCACATCAACTGTCTGTCCGGGAGCGGCATTGGGCAGGGGCAACAGATCGGGGCCGCTCATTTGCTCGCCGCCGGTAAAAATCCAGGAAGAGCCAGGCTGCCAGGCACAGGTTCCATCATTGCGAATGCGCCAGGTTTGTAAAAAGCCAGAACCGGGGTTTAGCGGTCCGGTGGGAATGGTCGTGGAACTGATGAGAGAATAAGTGTACAGGCAGGGAGGAGCGGCCGTTGCTGTTGGCTCTCTATCAACTGTGACAGCAGTACGGGTTATTGTCAGTGATGCTTCAAAACCAGCCGGGAGTTGGGTGGGCAGTGGTGTGGGTGTGTTGGTAGGCGGAGCGATTTGGAGGGGATCTATGGTGGGCAACACGGCCGTATCATCTGCGATCGCGGCATCAAAGGGGGTAGGGCTGCTTTCCGGTGTTTGCCCGTCGGCGCAGGCTACCAAAAGTAGAAGGGTGAGAATGATTACGGCCGTTGCTGTCTGCTTCTTCATCAAATTCAAAAGTGGGTAATTACTCAATTACGTGGGGGTGGTCTCGCGCTGTTGGGAGGATGTTTCCACCCCCTCTTTTAAGCCGCAAGCTACACAATCTGTATTTTGGTTTTTTAGCTGTACTACAATGCCATCACAATGTCCATCGACATTAACGATGGGTTTGTTCCAACTGCGCCATTCACAGTCCGGGTAACGGGAACAGCCATAGAAAACACGGCCGCGTTTCGTGCGGCGTTCCACCAATTCCCCACCATTGGTGCAAGTGACGCCTACTTTCTTGAGGATTTGCTCCGTATAACGACATTTGGGAAAGTTGCTGCAGCCGATGAAACGGCCGTAACGCCCCTCACGGTATACCAATGGACTGCCACAATCGGGGCACTCTCGCCCTACCGGTTCCGGTTCTCGACGAAGGTCTAATTTGGGCAGCGCTTCATCCGCTTTATCCAGGTTTTTGGCGAAATGGCTGTAAAAATTAGCAATAATCGGTACCCACGCTTCCCCTTCGGCAACTTTATCCAGTTCATTTTCCATACGGGCTGTAAAGTCTACAGACAAAACATTGGGGAAATACTCCACCAACAGATCGTTTACAACCTGGCCGGTTTCTGTGGGTGTCAAACGACGGCCGTCGCGCTCCACATATCTCCGTTTTTGAATGGTAGAGATAATAGCGGCGTAGGTACTGGGACGGCCGATACCATTTTCTTCCAATGTCTTCACCAACGTTGCTTCGCTGAAGCGGGGGGGCGCCTTTGTAAAATGTTGTTCCGGCCGCAGCCGCAGTAAATCTAACGCTTCATTTTTAATCAAATCGGATGGCACTTTGTTGTCGTCATCATCCGGCCGATCCTCGGGACGAGTCTCTTCATACAAAGCCAGGAAACCAGGAAAGATGAGGGTGGAACCGGTGGCGCGGAAGAGATACGGCCGTTTTGTCACCGCCACATCTGTAGCCCCGGCCCAAATATCGGCCGACACCGTATCATACCGTGCCGGAGACATCTGGCTGGCTAAAAACCGATCCCAGATGAGTGTGTACAAACGATATTGGTCACGGGATAAATGGGCTTTGATCTCTTTAGGCACACGCAGAGCCGAAGTCGGCCGTACCGCTTCATGCGCTTCCTGGGCTGCTTTGGCTTTGGTCTTGTAGACGGGCGGTTTGACGGGCACATATTTAGGCCCAAACCGGTTGCTGATGTAGGATCGGGCTTCCGTTTGCGCTTCGTTGGAAACGGTCACACTGTCGGTACGCATATAGGTGATGAGACCAATGGCCCCGTCGCTGCCCCCCAGGTCAATCCCTTCATACAACTGTTGGGAAATTCGCATTGTTTTGTTGGTGTTAAACGAGAGACGACGGGAGGCTTCTTGCTGCATGGTGCTGGTGGTAAATGGGGCTGCCGGGCGACGGGTGCGTTTGCCCAAACGAACGTCGCCCATTGTCCAACCTGCTTTTTCTAAAACATCCAGATGGGGGAGTACATCCGCTTTCTGTTTGAGTTGGGGTTTTTTGCCGTTGAGTTTGTGCAGTTTAGCCAGGAAAAACGGTCGTTTCTTCTCATCAGCATACTTTTGCTGGCTTAACTCTGCATCCAGTGTCCAAGATTCTTCGGGCACAAACTGCTGAATTTCGCGCTCCCGTTCTACCACCAGCCGCACAGCTACAGATTGTACCCGGCCGGCCGAGAGACGGCCGTGAACCTTACGCCACAATAAGGGACTGAGTTTATAGCCCACCAGGCGGTCTAAAATACGCCGTGCTTGTTGGGCGTCCACCCGGTCCATATCAATTTCGCGCGGCTGTTCAAAGGCTTTTTGCACGGCCGACTTGGTAATTTCATTGAACACGACTCGTTTGGTAATGGCCGGATCCATTTCGGCTGATTCTTGTACGTGCCAGGCAATCGCTTCCCCTTCCCGATCCGGGTCCGTTGCCAGATATATTTCTTTGGCTTTGGCTGCGGCCGCTTTCAGTTCTTTCACCACCGCCCGTTTGTCATTGGGCACACGGTATTCTGGCTGGAAATCATGTTCAACATCTACACTCAGTCGAGACCTTAAGAGATCGCGCACATGGCCCACACTGGACTTGACTGTATAACCCCGTCCCAAATAGCGGCCAATCGTCTTGGCCTTAGCCGGGGATTCCACAATCACCAGTTTGCCAGAACGACGGGGAGCGCGTTTTTTCTTTTTACCCTTCGTGCTTTTCTTTTTCTTCTTGCGCGGCGCGACACTGATTTCCGGTTTGGGTAGATTTTCGTGAGCGGGTGTATAACCCGTCTTATAAATCGTGCCCCCACAGACGGCGCAAGCAGCCCGTGTTCCCGGCGACCCATTGGAAGCCCATTCTGCCTGCGGGTTCAACATTTCACGTTTTTCTTTACACTTAAAACAATATCCTGTCTGTTCTTCGCTCATAAATAAATTCTAGAGATTGGAGATTGGAGACTTAGAAACTGGGCGCATAATCTCCAATCTCTAATCTCCAATCCCCAACAATAATTAACTATATTTTTCCAATTCTGTACCTTCCAAACTATTCACCATCTTCTTCACTAAGGGAATTTGGTCTTTATGCACAACCAGGATAGCATCCTCCGTGTTTACCACAATCATGCCATCTAAGCCAACTGCCACCAACAATTTACTCGCTTCATAATTGTATATCAGGCAATCTGCGGCCGATTCCAGCTTCACTAACCCTTTGGTTACATTCGCTTCCCGGATGGGATTGATGGCTTCTTTAAGGGCGTACAATGTACCCGGATCGCTCCAGCCCATCTCATGGTGTAAAACCAATGCTTGCTCCGAGGGCACATGGTATAAAATCGCATCGTCAAAACTCATCACCGGCAAAGTGGGGTAAATGGTGTGTAAGGTTTCCTGGTAATCTGGCTGTCCAATGGTGGCCTGAATCTGGGCTAACTGCGACCACAAACCGGGCTGATGTTGTTGGTACATCTCCTGTACAAACCGGATGGTAGTGACGAAATAACCAGTATTCCATACATGGGTTTTTTCGGCAAACATACGCTGGCAATCGGTTAAAGGGGGGCGATAGGTCAACGATTGAAAGCCGAAATAGGGCTGCCCCTCAATTTGCCCTTTTTGTTCGCCCAAACCAATCCAGCCCAAATGTTCATTGGCAAATCGGGGCGATTCACCGACAAACAAAATGTTGGCTTTCTTTTGAGCGAGTAGGGTTTCGGCCGTTTTCATCACTGCCAGAAAATTATCCACCTGATCCATATAATTATCGCCCCATAAGATTGCTACTGATTCGGCCGTATCTGTTTCTGGGCCGGCCGCAGCCAGATGAGCCATAGCCAGCCCTACGGCCGCTGCCAAATCACGCCGTACCGGTTCGCCAATCACATTTTCCGGGGGAATGTCGGGCAGTTGCTCCCGTACCAGTTCCACATATTTTTCGTTGGTGGAGATGAAGATATTTTGGGATCCATATGGTTCACGAACACGGCCGACAGCCAATTGTAAAGTAGATTGTTCACCCAGAATCGGTTCAAATTGTTTGGGGGATTTTTGACGGCTGAGGGGCCATAAACGTCGCCCTGAGCCACCGGCAAAGATGATGATTTTCATTGTAATTTTCCCTTTTACTTCAAGAGATTTTGGAGATTGAGAGATTCAATCTCCCAATCTCCTAATCTCTTTCATTGATTTCATAAACGGGATCCGGTTCACGGCTTAACACATAGTTCATGCCGCCAACTTGCCGTACCATCCCTTTTAATTCCATGATGGTGAGCGTACTGTTAACCAGACTGCTGGGCAAGCCTGACTCCCGGCTGAGGTCATCCACATGAACTGGCTGACCTGTCAGGTGGGCGTAAAGGGCGGCTTCTTCGGCCGTTTCCGGTAAAGCCATTTGTACGGCCGTATGTTCGGCCACCATATGTATGTTTAACTCTTCTAAAATATCTTCTACCCGCGTTACCAACTTGGCTCCATCTTGAATAAGCCGGTTGGGGCCGGCGCTGGCAGGACTGGTAATGTTACCGGGTACGGCAAACACATCTCGGTTTTGTTCGGCTGCAAAATTAGCCGTAATCAGAGCGCCGCTCCGTTTTCCTGCTTCCACCACCAAAATTCCTAAAGATAAACCGCTGATGATGCGGTTACGAGGGGGGAAGTTTTTGGCTTCCGGTTGAATACCCAGACCATATTCAGAAATAACGGCTCCTTGTCCGGCCATAATTTGGTGGGCTAGCGTACGATTTTCGGCCGGATAGATGCAATCCAAACCGGAGCCTAAAACGGCAATGGTACGGCCGCCCAGGTCTACGGCCGTTTTATGAGCAATAGCGTCAATCCCTCGCGCCAGACCGCTGATAACGGTGATATTGCTGCGTACCAGTCCGGCTACCAAATCTTGGGTAACTTGACGGCCGTAAGCTGTTAACCGTCGCGTACCCACCACAGCCACCGCCCATTGATCCTGTTCACGCAGTTCACCTTTCACATAAAGCAAAGGAGGCGGGTTGGGAATTTCGTGCAAATAATCGGGATAATCGGCCGATTCCCAAGTGAGCAGTTGGATGCCGGCCGCTTCTACCCGCGCCAGGCAAGCATCCAGGTCAAGGTCCACACGAGTCTGCCGAAAGGTACGAATTGCTCGCCGGTCAAAGCCTATTTTTTGCAGTTGGGATTCGGTCGTATTCCAGGCCGCAGCCAGTGACCCAAAAGAGCTTAACAAAGCCTGTACCTTTGCCGGACCAATGCCTTTAACTAGATTAAACCCCAACCAATACTTCAGATCGGACATTTTATGAGGATAGCAGCAAGTGGTAAGTTTGCAAGTGGTGTTGGTTTATTTAGGGAGTAGGCCGGGGAGTAGGTGGACTGTCATACGGCCGTTGTCAAAATCAATATCCAGGATGACATCGGCGATGTCGGGCAACAGGAGTTCGCCGTGATTGCCGGTGATGCGAAAAACATGATTAGCGCCGGTTTCGATCACTTCTACCAGTTCGCCTAATAGTTCACCTGTATCCGTAACAACCTGCAAGCCTTCAAGCTGAAAAAGGTAATATTCCCCTTCTTCCAGGGGGATGGCTTCCTCAATTGGTAGTTGTAACCATTCATTCCGCAGCGCTTCGGCCGCTTCACGGCCGTCAACCCCAGCCAGTTTGAGTAATATCATTTTTTTATGCTGGCGGGCTGATTCTACCGTTACCGGCACGGGATTTTTCTGACCCAGGTAAACTGTTTCCAGCCAGGTAAACCGTTCGGGTACATCCGTGTGGGGCATCACCCGCACCTCGCCGCGCACACCATGCGGTTTGGTAATCTGCCCAATAATCAAAAAAGAAGGCTCAGTGGGTTTGTCCACCGAGCCTTGACGGGCTGTTTGCATCTGCTTCGGGTCGTTTTGTTTTGCCAAATGTTTATACCTTGTGACTATCCAGATGCGACGCACTTCTCCCAGAGTAATAGGCTATAACGCGATCTTTTGTAAGTGCGTCGCACCTTAGGCTTCTTAATCATTCTCTAGAATTTCTATAGAAACGTCGCTGCCTTCTTTGGCCGCAGCCACCTGTACCAATGTGCGGATAGAGTTGATAACCCGGCCGCCTTTACCAATCACTCGCCCCATATCGGCCTGGGCAACTGACAGTTCTAATACAGTTTCCGACGCATGGTCTACAACATCCACCTGAATGTTATCGGGGTAGTCTACCAGGTTTTTGACCAAAAATTCTAGTAATTCTTTTGATCCTACGCCTTCTTGAGATGGCATGATCGTTTACTCGCTTTCTGTGTCTGAATCGTCGGCTTCCGCGGCCGCTTCAGCAGATTCTTCAATTTCAGCTTCGATTTCTACGGCCGCTTCCATTTCGGTTTCGGCGACAACTGCAGCGGCAGCAGCCACTTCAACAGCTTCGTCAACCTCAGCTTCCAATTCAGCTTCGATTTCTACGGCCGCTTCCATTTTGGCTTCAGTTACGGCAGTGGCTACAGCGGCCGTCTCAACGGCTTCTTCAGCTTCGATTTCTACGGCCGCTTCCATTTTGGCTTCAGTTACGGCAGTGGCTACAGCGACCGTCTCAACGGCTTCTTCAGCTTTGGCTTCTGCGGCCGCTTCAATTTCGGCTTCGGCAACGGCTGTGGCTACAGCGATCACGGCAACAGCTTCTTCAACCTCGGCTTCAATTTCAGCTTCGGCTTCTGCGGCCGCTTCTTCCTCAACCGGTACGCCTTCATATTCAGCGACCAATGTTGTCAAAGATTCACCGGCATGGAGGCGCTGCAAACGGCCGATAGTCCCTTGTTTTTCCAGCAAACGACGTACCGCATCAGTTGGCTGCGCGCCGACACTTAGCCAATATAAAGCGCGACTTTCCTCAATGCGATACTCAATCGGGTCGGGGAGGGGGTTGTAATAACCGATGCGTTCCACGATACGGCCGTCTCGCTTCGCATCTTTATCTGTCACCACCACTCGATAGCTTGCCTGCTTTTTCTTACCAGTTCGTGTTAAACGAATTTTAACCATAATGCTTCTTTATTCTCCAATCTCTTAATTTATAAACCTGGAATCCGGCCGCCTAACAAACTCGCCAGACCTCGCCCCCGACCTGTACGCAACTGTTTCATCATCTTTTGCATTTCACGGAACTGCTTCAACAGCAAGTTCACTTCCTGCACAGTTGTGCCTGATCCGGCGGCAACACGGCGTTTGCGTTTGGCCTTCAAAATCTTTGGGTTACACCGCTCTTTTGGCGTCATGGATTGAATAATCGCTTCAATCCGTTTCAAATCCTGTTCCGCATTGCTCAAGTCTACGCCTTGCGTCATCTTATTCATGCCGGGCATCATTTCCATCAGCGACCCCAGCGGCCCCAACTTCTTTATTTGCTGCATCTGTTTCAGGAAATCTTCCAGGTTAAATTCACCCGACATCAGCCGTTCGCCAGCTTCAGCCGCTGCTTCCTGGTCCATTTCCGTTTGGGCTTTTTCAATGAGTGTTAGAACGTCTCCCATTCCCAAAATTCGGTTTGCCAACCGGTCTGGGTGGAACAGTTCAATAGCGTTGAGCTTTTCGCCGGTTCCCAAAAATTTAATGGGAACCCCGGTGACTTCACGCATGGAGATAGAAGCTCCACCGCGTGCATCACCGTCTACTTTGGTCATGATGAGGCCGGTAATTTGTACCGCTTCATTAAAATCTGTGGCTACCCGTACCGCTTCTTGACCGGTCATGGCATCTGCTACCAGCAGAATCTCAACCGGATTGGTCGCTTTTTTGATGGATTTGATTTCGTCCATCATCATGGTGTCAATGTTCAAGCGGCCGGCCGTATCCAAAATAACCGTTGTCAACCCCTCTTTTTTGGCACGGGCGACACCGTTCGCACACACCGTTACGGGATTGGCTTCGGGACCTTCATCATAAACCGGAATATCTAGCTGACGGCCTAATGTTTGTAGCTGGGTGATGGCTGCCGGACGGTAAACATCAGCCCCAACCATTAACGGCCGTCGCCCTTGTTTTCTTAAATAAAGCGCCAGCTTACCGGCCATTGTCGTTTTACCTGCGCCTTGTAGCCCTACTAGCATAATGATAGCTGGAGACTGCATCCCCAAGTTCAAACGACCCGGTTCACCGAGCGTGGTAATCAATTCTTCATGAACAATCTTGACCACTTGTTGGCCGGGAGAGAGACTACGCATCACCTCTTGACCCACAGCCCGTTCGCGCACACGGCCGACAAAATCTTTGACAACTTTGTAGTTAACATCTGCTTCTAACAAAGCAAGACGCACTTCACGCATCGCTTTATCTACGTCTGCTTCCGTTAATTTGCCGTGTCGCTGCAAGCCATCAAAAACTGTTTGCAGACGATTACCTAATGATTCAAACAATGGTACACCTTACGAAAAAGCAACGGGTTGATGGCATCCATCAAACCCGTTGTCTAACTGTAAAACTAAAATTGTTTTGCCTTTTTTACAAGACGCAAGATTCTAACTCAGGCAGCAATCTCCGTCAAGAAGATTTAAGCAGGCACGGCCGTAAATCTGGCTGCCGCTTCTCGTAAAATTTCAGCCCGATCTGTGTTTTCCCAGGGCAGGTCAATATCGTGACGGCCGAAATGTCCATAAGCGGCTGTTTGCCGGTAAATGGGGCGGCGCAAATCCAGGTCACGAATAATAGCCCCTGGACGTAGATCAAAATGATCTTCAATCAAGTACACGAGCTGTTCAGAGGAGTAGCCACTTGTGCCAAAGGTTTCTACATTGACGCTTAACGGCCGTGCTACCCCAATCGCATATGCCAACTGCACTTCACAACGGTCAGCTAATCCGGCCGCGACCAGATTTTTGGCGACCCAACGAGCGGCGTAAGCGGCGCTGCGGTCTACTTTGGTGCAATCTTTACCGCTGAACGCGCCGCCCCCATGACGACCCATGCCGCCATAGGTGTCTACAATAATTTTACGGCCGGTTAAACCCGCGTCACCCATCGGGCCACCAACCACAAAACGTCCGGTGGGGTTCACAAAGATACGCAACTCATCATCTACCAACGCTTCGGGAATGATGGGGGTGATCACATGGTCAATAATGCCCTGACGAATGGTCTCGTTGTCCACATCGGGCGCATGTTGGGTGCTGACGAGGACAGTTGCCACCCGTTTCGGTTTGCCAAAGCTGTACTCTACGGTGACTTGAGCTTTGCCATCGGGGCGTACCCAGGGCAATGTGCCATTGCGGCGTACTTCGGTCAGGCGGCGGGTAAGCAGGTGGGCCAGATCAATGGGCAGGGGCATGAGTGTGTCTGTTTCGTTGCAAGCAAAGCCAAACATCATTCCCTGGTCGCCGGCGCCTAACGCTTCGATTTCTGCTTCTGCGGCCGAACCGTTCTGATTGCGATATTCCAAAGCGTGGTTCACGCCCTGGGCAATATCGGAGCTTTGGGAAGCAACCGCTACCTGAACGGCACAGGTGTTGCCATCAAAGCCTTTATCGCTGTCATCAAAGCCAATTTCGTTAACCACCTTACGCACCAATTCATCCATGTTGACAAAAGCGGTAGTGGTGATTTCGCCGAGCAGCATGACGAAGCCGGTTTTTACGGCCGTTTCGCAGGCTACCCGGGCATGGGGGTCTTGTTCCATGATGGCATCCAAAACGGCGTCGCTAATTTGATCACACATTTTGTCGGGATGACCCTCGGTTACAGATTCTGATGTAAACAGCAAGCTGGGAGCTGTCATAAAATTGAGCATTATTTTGTACCTCCAAAATAAATAAAAAAAAGCCTCTTGGCTTTGCAAGAGGCTTACACTGTCTAGCAGTATCCCCTTATCTATCAGCCACGGCTGCCGGAGTTAGCACCTTCCCTAATGGGGGTTGCTGCAGTTTCAACGGGCCGGTCCCTCCACTGCTCCTGATAAGATTGTGAATTTGTAACACATTTAGGTGATTACGATGAGCGAGTATAGCGAATCGGTTAAATGTGTCAAGCACCAGTGTGCTTCTAACTGTTTAGTTTAGGGAATACTTATTACGGGTCGTCTTACTGCACGTCTCCTTATTCCCACTTTTCTGGTGGTTCGGGCATGCCTAAGATGTGATACCCGGCATCTACGTAAATGATTTCACCGGTCACGCCGCTGCTGAGATTGCTGCATAACCAGAGGGCTGTCTGGCCGACTTCAATCTGGTCTACATTACGACGCAGGGGGGTGCGTTCTTCTGTGTAGCGCAGCATTTTGCGGAAGCCGGCAATGCCGGCGGCCGACAAGGTTTTAATTGGCCCGGCCGAAATAGCGTTGACGCGGATATTGTCGGGACCTAAATCGGCGGCTAGGTAACGGGTGCTGGCTTCCAGAGCCGCTTTGGCTACCCCCATCACGTTGTAGTGGGGAATGACTTTGGCGGCGCCGTAATAGGTCATGCACAAAATGGAGCCGCCGTTTGTCATCAGAGGAGCGGCGGCGCAGGAAAGAGCGACTAGGCTGTAGACGCTGACATCCATGGCTAGTTGGAATCCATCGCGGCTGGTATCTATAAAACGGCCGTCTAAATCTTCTCGTTTGGCATGGGCCAGCGAGTGAATAAGGATGTCAATCTGGCCAAAATGGTCGGCCGCTTTTTGGAAGGTGACGGCAATTTGGTCGTCGTCTTCAATGTTGCACTCTTCTACAAATTCCACACCAAGCTGGGCGGCTAACGGCCGTACCCGTTTCTCTAAAACAGGAAAGCCGTAACTAAAACCAAGCTCGGCCCCGTGTTCATGCAGTGTCTGGGCAATTCCCCAGGCGATGGAATTTTTATTAGCAATACCAAAAACAAGCGCCTTTTTCCCTTCGAGTAATTTCATGTGTTCTCCTTGTAATAAGGTGGTTGGTGGCTGGTACTAGCCGCCAGCCACCAACCACTATCTATATTTTGATACAAATGAATTGTCTTTAATCCAATAGCGCCAGGGTATGGAAAACCAGGGTTCTGGTGTTTTGCCTAGTCCCACACGGGGGCCGCTGTTTATCTGTTTTGGTTCTAATGCCGGGGCGGAGCCAATCCATATAACCCCGTTTGGAGCGCAAAGGTTGGCTCCGTTTAGGGATTTATCTATGACAAACGCTTGCGCCAGTTTGCCGGGGCCGTTGGTGAGTTGGGGGTACGGCCGTCCACCTCGATTTTCGGCCATCCATTCTACGCCATCTACTGGTTGCAAGGCACGCAGCAAAACCGCATTGGCCTCTCCTGGCTGCCCGGTGACGATGTTAAACATCCAATGTACTCCGTATGTAAAGTAGACATAGGCGTGCCCGGCGGGGCCAAACATGACCTGGGTGCGCGGGGTTGGTTGGCCGCCGTTGGCCCGGTCGCCGTGGCAGGCCAGGTCTGGTTCGGCGCTGTCGCAGTATGCTTCTGTTTCTACGATGATGCCGGAGAGGGTACGGCCGTTAAACGGCCGTACCAAAACCTGTCCCAACAAAGCCTGGGCTACTTCGCAGGCCGGACGGGCAAAAAAGGAATAAGGCAGGCGTAGATTTGACATCATGCTTCGTAACTATATAGGTGTTTCTCGACATGTGTAGTCATCATACTTCAGCGATTGGCAGCCATATAGAAATGCAGGTTCCCTGTCCTGGTACCGATTCAACTTCAATCAGACCACTGTACTGTTCAATAATTTTTCGGGCTGTGGCCAGACCCAAACCAGAACCGGGCACATTCAATTCTCGTGCTTGTGTGCCTCTAAAAAACCGCTCAAACAGTCGGGTCTGCTCCTCTTCTGAAATACCTCCCCCTTCGTCTTGCACTTTAATACAAGACATCATTTTATCTTTGTGTGTCATCTTAAACCCTTCAACAAAAATTGTGCTGTCTGGCGGAGAATAGAGAATCGCATTCTCGATAATATTTGTCAAGACTTGCTTCAAATGGGCGTTTCCAATCTGGGTTACCGGTGATTGAGATTGGGGGCGTAAAATTTGTAATGAGTGTCCTTTTTGGGCTAGTCTGGTTGCAAAAAACTCCTTGATTTCCTGAAGGACGCTCACAATATCTGTCACTGTTTCCGGAGCGATGGTAAATTCGGCATCGAGATGGGAAATATCCAGCAAATCTTGAATGAGCTGGTTGAGTCGTTCTGTTTCCTGGTGCAAAACCTGGAAGTAGCGGGGGAAGTTTTCTGGACGGCCGCGTTCCAGTAAGGATACATAGGTTTTGATGTTGGTGAGCGGGGTACGAAGTTCATGGGTTACGTTGGAGACAAATTCTGCTTTTAATTGGTCAACCTCTTTTAAGCAGCTGATATCGGCATGGACACTAACGTACCCTGTTATGGCGCTGGTTTCGTCACAGATGGGGGTTATGGTGAGGGTGATGGGGTATAAGGTTCCATCCTGGCGCTGGTTTAGGAATTCGCCTGACCAGCGTTCATTGCTGCGCACAGTAGCCCATAATTTCTTGAAGGTGAGTTTGGCCTGACTGTCTCCTAGAATGTGTGCTTTGTGGCCTAGCAGTTCAGCACGGCCGTAGCCGCTCATATGCTCCATAGCCGGATTGGCGTATAGAATTGTCGCGGCCGTATCTGTCAGTACAATACCTTCACCGGCCCCTTCTAATATCGCTATGGTACGGTCTCGTTCTGTTTGGAGGGCGGCCGTTTGCTGGGATACCTGTTCGGCTAACAAATCTGCCTGTGACAATGAGGCTTCATACAAGCGGGCACGTTCAATAGCTGCCGCTACATTGCTGGCTAAAGTGGCCAAAAAGCGGGCGTCTTTTTCTGTAAATGCGTTTGGCTGCAAACTTTCCACATCTAATATGCCAATCACTGTCTCTTTAATTTTCAGAGGAACCATTACCACAGAACGTATACCGGGGATGGGCATACCGGCGGTGTAGAGTGGTTCCTGGCTCACATCAGCGGTGACAATGATTGTGCTTGTTTGAGCTACTAAACCGGCCAAACTTTCATAGGGAACGATGGGTTTCAGAAAAGATTTTGGCACGCCATGAAATGAGGGAAATGGCTTCAACTGTCCACTTTGGGGATCGATCATAATAAATCCGAAAACATCGGCATAGAGGTGCTCGGCAGTCATTTGGGTGGTGGTTTGCAGCAGCTTCTCTTCGGACATGGTCACGGCCGTGCCCATCGTTACCTTGTGTAAAATAGCCAGCGCATTGGCCTGCTCTAGCACCTGTTTATGCAAACGGGCATTTTCAATAGCGACAGCAGCTTGATTAGCAAAAGCGGCGACCGTTTCTGCCTGGGTGGCATCATACTGGTTAGGCAAGTTGCTAGCCACATTCAACACCCCAATCAAGCGACCTTTTATTAACAGCGCTGCCCCAACCCAGGAACGCACTATCTGATGCAAGGACATAATGTCCCGGGTGGAATCATGATGGGTATCGGCAATGACAGCCCAATTAGGGGGCATGGGTATACACTGCAACCATTTTTTCTCATATATTTTGACTTTTTCATCCGTTTCAGCCGGATCTGCGAAGCCACGAGAAGCAACTAGAATCATGTCGCCTGCGGGTTTGTCGGCCAGATATAGAGTCACAGAATCATATTTGATAATTTCGGCCAGGTAATCAAATATTTTTTCGTAGACCTGGTTTAATGTCAGGCTGGTGGTTAGCAATGCGCCTACTTTTTGCAGCATTTTGGAAAGATGAAGCTGTTGCTGTTGGGCGACCGTAACTTTTTCAAATAGCTGCTTGTAATCCTGTTCACGGCCGTCGGCCATATCAGCAGATAATTGTGACATCGTTTCTAATCCTATCGTTCATTTTTATCAAAAGTACCTTTATAGATTTATCATATTGACTATCTAAAAATATGGCAACATTCTTGTTAACGGATACAATTTGAATTTGTGGCTGATGGGTGGTGAATGGTAACTTGTACCATCCACCACCTACTTACTGCCACCCATTATTTACAAGGATTTGTAGCCCGAACATCCTTGTTTGGGCATCGGACAAGGATGTCCGATTACAGGACAGTCACATGTCAAAAAAAACTCCCATTTCCCCACTAATTATTGCTGGTTTCCTGATCCTGGTCGGACTGCTTTACTGGTTTGGCGAGGTGTGGCTGCGGATTGTTTTGCTTTATTTGTCTACGGCCGTGTGGGCCAAAACCCTTGTCACCCATTTACCGCCTGCCCGTCGGGTGGCCAGCCGCTTCATTGCCGGGGAAACTGTCGCTGATGTCATACACATCACCCGCAGCCAGAATCAGGCTGGCTTTAGCGCAACCCTTAACTTTTTAGGCGAACATGTCCACACTGCGGCCGAAGCTGATGTGGCTCGTGAAGAAATATTGCGTTTACTCGACAGCATTCACCAAAACGGGGTCAATGCCAATGTTTCCATCAAACCCAGCCAGCTTGGCTTGCAATTGGGAGAGGAAGTTCTTTATGGCAACCTCAAAATTTTGCTAGAACGTGCCCGCCAGACAGACAATAAAATTCGTATTGATATGGAAGATAGCGGCACAGTTGACACGACACTACGACTTTACCAGCGACTGCGTGATGAGGATGGTTACGGCCGTCATGTTGGTATCGTGGTACAGTCCTATTTGTATCGCACGGAAAAAGATGTGGCTCAACTGGCGGCCGCAGGCGCCTGGGTGCGTTTGTGCAAAGGAGCTTATGCCGAACCGGCCAGCGTGGCCTATCCCGAAAAAGCGGACACTGATGCGGCCTACATCAACTTGATGCAAACAATGCTCAGTCCAGAAGCGCGGCAAAATGGCATGTACGTTGGCTTTGCTACCCACGATGAGAAGATGATTGAGGCCACGATTGAGTATGCCCGCAAAAATGATGTTCCTGCGGCCGCTTTTGAGTTCCAAATGTTGTACGGTATCCGGCGCGAACTGCAAGAAACGTTGGTCGCCCAGGGGTATCAGATGCGGGTGTACATTCCCTACGGCACTGCCTGGTATTCTTATTTTGTGCGCCGTTTAGCTGAACGGCCGGCGAATTTGTGGTTTTTTATTAGTAATCTTTTGCGGGGATGACGGACGACGGATAACTGTTCGACTTGCATACTTGCTACTTGCTACTTGCACACTTGCAACTTGCAGACTTCTCCCCACAATGGCGGCCCAAGCAAGAGTAGACCAATGACAATGGCGCCTAGCGCGCCGACGAGGACGGCCGCAGCGGCAACATCTTTAGCTACTTTGGCCAGGGGATGATAGTCGGGGGCGGCGATGTCTACCAATACTTCCAAAGCGGTATTTATAAACTCGGCCATCCACACGACCATGAAAGTTAAAATGAGAATGGCCCACTCCTGGCGGGGCAGCCGCAGCCACCAGGCCATGCCGGCGATGATGATGGTAATGAGAGCATGAATCCAGGCATTATGCTGTGTACGCAGGACATACCACCAGCCTTCAAACGCATATTGAAAACTTTTTACCCGGCTGTAAAGTTCGGAACGGGGTTTTTCAGCAGACAAGAGGTTACTCCGGCGAGGTGATTTCGGCTCCTATTTGGGCCAGGATGGAATTTTGCACATACCACATCAATTTTTGATCTTCCGCTTCTTCATGATCGTACCCTAACAGATGCAGCGTACCATGTACAACCAACAGTTGCAGTTCTGCTTTGAGAGAATGCCCGCCCAATTTAGCCTGCCGTTTGGCTGTGGGGACAGAAATGGCAATATCGCCTAAATAGAGGTCATCTTCTTCGACGTCAACAGACAGATCTTCAGGCGGGAAGCTAAGGACATCAGTGGGTTCGTCTATACCGCGAAATGATTTATTGAGCTGTTGAAGTTGGTCGTCGTCGGTGAGGAGGATGGTCACGGCCGCCGGCAGTTTCATCCTCTCATGACGTAATGTTACATTCACTGCCACCCGCAACGCCGTCACAATTGACTGTACGATCTTGACTTTCTGTTGAATTTCAATCGTATAAGAGTTCATATCACTTATCCTGCTTCATCTACGGCTACATCTACACTGAGTTCTGCGGCCGATTGGGTGTGTGTGGCTGGGGCAGTTTCTGTCAGATTGCCATTAGTGGGGGTAGCTTCTTCTGTTTCTGCAGGCACAGTTGCACTGTTGTTTATGCCCAATTCCTCATTGCCCGGATACCGTACCCGCACATGAAAGCGCCCTTTCAAGGTCTTAATAAACGAGGCACGAATAAGGCTGATGTCTCCTAATGTCAGGCCGGACTCGTCCAATTGACCGGCAGTTAAGTCCTCGTCAATGAGTGTGTTTACCAGCTTCTCAATGTCTTTGACTGTGTTTGGCTGCAAGGCGCGGGATGCGGACTCTGTGGCATCAGCCAGCATGACGATGCCTGCTTCACGAGAACGGGGTCGGGGGCCGGGGTAGCGAAATTTTTCTTTGTCTACTTCGTTGTTGTCTCTGGCTTGTTCTAATGCTTTGAAATAAAAACCTTTGACCAGGCGACGGCCGTGATGCTGGGCGATGAAATCCTTAATTCGATTGGGCAGCTTATATTTGTGGGCCAACTCCAAGCCCTCCGTTACATGGCTGATGATGATATGAGCGCTGGTATACGGGTCCAGGGCATCATGCGGGTTGATCCCTTCCTGGTTTTCGCTAAAAAAGGCGGGCCGGTTCATCTTGCCAATATCGTGATAAAAAGCGCCGACTCGGATAAGGGTACTGTTGGCTTTAATTTGATCGGCCGCTTGTTCGGCCAGGTTTGCTACCATAATGCTGTGATGGTAGGTTCCGGGCGCTTTACGTAATAGTTCTTGCAGCAGGGGATGGTCAAAACGGGCCAATTCCTGTAATTGCAGTGTGGTGGTGACGCCAAATAGACTGCCCATAATGAAAAAGCCGACCAATGTTAAAGCGGCCGAAAGCAACCCATTCCCCAATCCATAAGCCAACAATTCTAACAGGGAGACAATGTCTGTTATAGGTTGGCTAAATTGGAAGGCCACAATGATGACTACATAGCCAATAGCGGCTGCCAACCCGGCGCGAAAATAAGCATTGATACGCTGTTCGTCTTGTAAAGTGAGAATAGCCAGTAAACTTCCCGATGCCAGATATGCAGTGATTTCCATAGAATTTGGGGCATTAAATCCAACCAGTGCGGCCAAAATGACGGTGACGAAAATGGATAACCGTAGATCAAAAATGACAGTTAGCAGTAGGGAGAGCGCGGCCAGGGGAAACAGGTAGATGAGCAAATTGGGGTTGGACAGCGTGACGCGGGCGATAAGGGCGAAGATGAGGATGAGTGTGGTGAGGATGGTCAGGTAACGGCCGTTGTCCCAGCGCTGCGTCTGTTCAAACCGGTACCAATACAGGGTCATGAGGACGCTGCTGAGTAAGGAGAGCATAAAAATGCTGGCCACCACCCGCCAATCTGTCTGGCGCTGTAAAAGACCTAATTCGGTCAACTTTTCAATGTCCCGTTCGCTTACAATGTCCCCGCCGCGCAGTACAAGCTGGTCTTTGGCAACGGTAACTGGGAATGGCTCGACAGTCGTGGCTGCTTCTTCACGCAGTCGGGCTGTTTCTTCGGGATCAGGTTCCATCGTGGCCACAATAAAACGGGGGGCTACAAATTTGACCACTCGTTCTTGGGTGGGGGTTAAATCCAGACTGGCTTCTCGTTGAGCAATGCGATGGTAGTCACGTAGTTGGTTTTCGCGGATTTCGTTTCGCATCAGGTCGCCAACAATACGGAGCGATTCCTGGCGTACCCGTTCGTAATCGGCGGCGCTCATGTTGAGCAAATCCAGGCTGATTTCTTCTTCAATATTCAATCCGTCAATGGCTTGCAAGTAGGAGAGTTTGGCTTCTATGGAGGCTTGTGTGTCGGCGCGAATAACATCCATGAAGTTGAAAATACGGACGACCTGGTTGAGTTGATAACGGCCGACATCCCCTTCAATGCGTTTGTATTGCTCTGGCACAGAGGCGCGGGCATCTTCCTGGGCTTGCTGTAAAACCACATCGCTTTCATATGTCAGGGAACGGGGGGCAAAAATATCATTGGGGGCGGGTTGGCCGACTTCTACGCGCACATTGGCCGGGGCTAAGAGGTTGATGGAGAAGATGAGGGTCAAACCCAAAGTGAGGCATCCCGTAAATATCCAGAGCATAGAGTTCTGGATAAAACGACGCCAACGGGATGGTTCTTGGGATGCTGTATCCATTTATTTTGTACAGGTGCGACGCATTTTGTAAGTGCGTCGCACCTTTGTTAACTAAGCAGGCCGCGCACAACTTCATTGACTATACGGCCGTCGGCTTTACCTTTCAGTTTGGGCATCAATACACCCATAACTTGCCCCATACTTTTTCCATCGCTAACGCCCAATTCAGTAATGGCGGCCGCGGCTACGACTTCTACTTCTTCGCGGCTCATCATTTGGGGCAGGTAGGCTTCAATGATGGTTAGTTGGGCCGCTTCTTCAGCGATCAGATCAGTGCGGCCAGCTTTTTCAAAATCAGCAATGCTTTCGCGGCGTTGTTTGGCCTGTTTGGCTAAAACGACCTGAACGCCGGCATCATCGAGTGTTGTTTGGTTATCCACCTCTACTTGTTTGATGGCTGCTTGTACCAAGCGGATGGTGTCTCGTCTCTGACTATCTTTGGCGCGCATGGCGGTTTTCAGATCGGCCGTTAACTGTTCTTTCAAACTCATAATTGCCTCCAGTCACATTTTAGCATTGGCGGGGGGGGTGTCAAATGAGGTTATCCGTAATCCGATGACCGATAACTGTTGACAGACGACGGAACACAAAATACGGCATACGAATGACGTTTCCGTGAATTCTTAAAGATTTAATCTGGCTTTATAACTTTAATGCCCACCCGCGATACGGTAGGTACATCCATGAGCATGTTGGTGTAGGCGGCGTTGGCCAGGGGGCAGTAACATTCTTTGGCTTTGATGCTGCGGCGTGCTTCTTGTATTTTCTCGCCAAACCAGATGGCCCTGAAATCGTAGTTGTGATCGCGTAGATTACCCAAATTGTCGGCGCGTACACAGCAGGGCCAGACGGTTCCATCGGCATAAATCTGGGCGCTGGCCCAACCAGCATAACAGCCAATTACCTGCTTTTGCTCGTCCAGGATGCACTTGACCAGCTTGTAATATTCTACCCGAAACGCTTCTGTGATTTTGGCAACCCCTTTGTATGATTTGCTATTGACGTAAGTCATCAATTGGTCAATGGCGGCCGCATACTCCTCTGGGCTGGGGGTGATGGGTAGACCGACTGTATCCAGCTCGACGCGTGGCTCGGCTATTTCGGTGATGAATTGGTCGACACCAGAGTGGTCGGCGTAGGCGATTAATTTATTGAGATGACCGACGCTAAATGTGGAGACGACGGAGTGGATGCCGACGATGAAGTTGGGGAATTCGCGCCGCAAATCGAGATATTGCTCTAACCGTTCTTCAAACTTTTCAAAGTTGCCGACCACGCCACGAATGAAGTCATGTTTTTCGCCAATGCCGTCTAAAGAGAGGTTGATGATGAGTTGGCTGTCGGGGCACGCTTCTAAAATGGCGCGGACGCGGCCTGGGCCGCTTTTGAGGATGCCGTTGGTGGGGATGTTGATGATGCCGGGACGGCCGTGCTTATAAGCCAGTTTTGCCAGTTCCACAATTTTAGGGAACATAAGCGGTTCGCCGCCGCTGATGGTGAACCAGTAAGGGGCGTTGCCTAAGGAGGCCAACACCTTATCCCACTCCTCTAATATCAGTTCATTTTCCCGCTTCATCCAGATGTTGCAGGTGAGGCAGCGGGAATTGCATTTGGGCGAGGGGGAAAGGGTGATGTTGAGGGGCAGCATTTTCGGCCGACCGAAACGACGATAAGCCTGGAATAAGGGGATTCGGGCGAGAACGCCGAACATGGAATTCATATGGGGTGACTGGGTGAAGGGGTGATATGTTTTTTCACCCTGTCACCTTGTCACATCAAGCTCCTTTGTCGTGGTGGCGATTTCCCAGATGGTGTGGTTTTTGGCACCGGTTTTGTAGTCGCGGCGGCCGAGTGTACGGCCGACTACTTCTAACGCAACGACGGCCCAGGTCAACATAAATTGTTTGGGTCGCCAATCTATATTTTTGAATAAAAGGGGGATGATTTTGCGGCCGGACATGGTGCTGACTTTGTAGCCTAGCAACTGTTCCAGGGCCATATGGCCGGCATAGATGCGGCGGCGCTGGCGTAAAAAATCGTCTACTGTTTCGGGACCTTTGTTGGCGACGATAGCGTCGGGGCAATAGTGCACTTTGTACCCCTGACCGCGCACAATGGGTTCGACGCTGGCTTCATCTACGGCCGTGTGGTAAGGAATACGCACAAATACACGCCGGAAACCGACCATCTCCCCCCCTTTAAAGCTGCCCTGCATATTCAGTTCATGGTGCAGGTTCCATTGCATGTGTACGGCAAAACCCATAAAAGTGGCGGGGTCGTTGACGGGGACGGGATGGCAGCCGGTCATGCCCATTTCTGGATCGGAAAAGGGGGCGATGAGTTGTTCGACGGCCGTGATTTCTGGCAATAAATCGGCGCTGCACAAAACGAGTACGTCTTCGGCCGCTTCTTGGATGAACAGGTTCATGGCGGAAGCTTTGCCTTCCCGTTGGGGTTGGGTGAGGAGTTGGATGCGGCCGTCGCGGGCAGTAAAATCACGCACAATCTCTTCTGTGCGGTCTGTGCAGCCGCTGGCGACCACAATGATTTCCGTGATGGCTACGGTGTCTAACTGCTGATCCAATATGCGCTGCAAAAGACGGCCGATGTTGGCTTCTTCATTGTAGGCGGTTATGCCGATTGAACAATTTAACATGGAGGGAGTTGCGAGTTGTAAGTTACAGGCAGGATTTAGACATCTGGATTGATACCTGCTTCGCGGAGGCGGGCGGCCAAGCGTTCGGCGCGTTTATGTTCGGCTTCGGCGCGTTTATGTTCGGCTTCGGCGCGTTTATGTTCGGCTTCGGCGCGTTGGCGTTCGGCGGCCGCTAATTCAGCGCCGGTGAGAATGATGTCGCCGTTGGCATCGTGCCAACGCAGCCAGGTATCTTCCTTTTTTTCGTAGCTGCCTGTCCACAAAGTCAGACCCAGGTCCAGGCCGACGAACAGGTCGGAGGCAATTTCTTCATATTCGCGGCGCGGGGTGAGGGCATAGGCTCGCAACGCTTCGGGCTGTATTTGTTGCTGTGGATCGTAGATGACGTAGTAGGGAATGCCTATGCGGGCGTAGGCTTGCATTTTGCGGCCGGCTTCACCCCCTTTGCGGTTGGAGACGATTTCGATGACGATATCGGGCATTTTGCCAAATTCCCAGATGAAATAAGCCCGCTTTCCTTTTTCCCACCAATTATCGGGCGCGGTCACATCCAGGCTGAGGAATACGTCTGGCACAAGCGGGGGTTGGTGGACTGAGGCAAAGAGACCGACATTGGCGGCGGCGAGAAACGGCCGTTCTGCTACCGGTCCTTTCCAGGCTGTGTACAATGGTTCGGTAAGCAAGCGCATCTGTTTTTCGGAAGCCAAGTTATCCACGGGTGTATCATCCTCCGTTACAATATGGGAAATGTCAGGTGACAGGTCGTTATGTAAGGTGTCGGCGGTTTCGTCGCTTTCAATAATCATGTTTTCGGCCATTTTCGCCTCCAAATTTCTCTTATATCTGGCTGAATTATACCTCAATCTGGGGGATTTAGGTGAGGGGAGGTTTGTACAAATTCAGCGGGTTTTAACTTTTTCCTTCAAATACAAGCGGTTTCAACTTACAAAAATCGCTCAATATAGTCCCTTTCCAAACAAATCAACAGGTCAGGCGTATTTTGTTTTTGACTTAGCAACTCAATGCGAACCAGTTTTTGGTTGTCAAAAACAAGTAAACCTGGCATACAAAACAAATCACGGATGATTCGTTTGAGACCATATCCCTCAAATCGTGACCCCGGAAGAGCATGACGCTTAAAGTCGGCCAACAAATTGTGGGCTAAATCAGTCAGAAAAATGTAACCCATTTGCCCAATTAAGGAACGTTTGCGTCTGACTGCCATTGCTAATCCGCTTTATCTTCACGGAATTGTTCAGTCTCAGCCCCACCACGATCATTAATAGTAGGTCAAAAAGTGCTTCTTGGAAGGTAATTTCATGGTACTGACAAAGTAATTGTGTAAAAATCGCCCTTTTTTGCAACGCCGTTGGACAAAACCACGGACAGGTCGCCCTAAGTCAAAAGTGGGTTCAACTTCACCGAGCCATATATTTCCATTAGCATCCCAACACGATACTTTTTTTGCTCGGGCGGCGGCACAGCTGCTAGAGAACCCTTTCGCATGGAGGTGGTAGGTTTGAGCAATCGTGGGCCGCAACTCAATAATCCCCCACGATTGTGCATTATACTCTGAGAAAAAACAGTTTTGAATAAATTGACAAGCCATAGGTGTGTCGTTATAATCCTCAACGCTGGGTACTATTGGCTGAGAGATTTTGGGATAGTTGCTTTACAATTATTAACCTGTAGGATGTGTACTCATGAGATTTAACTATCCAGTACGCATTCTAGGAGGCGCTCAAACTTAGGTAAGAGTTCAATCCTGGACAACGGTTCGTAAACGGCACATATTCAAACTAAAAATGACTCGGTCAGTCCCACATGAAAACTCGTGAGACGGTCGAGTTTTTCATTTATTTCAAAACAATAAAAGAGAACTTAATTAGTATGACCAATGAAGATACCAGTTTAATGGAAGAGTTTCTTAAAAATCATGATTATGAATTACCCCAAGTTGGGGATATACGGCAAGGCGTTATTGTTGCTATTACTAATCAGGGTGTAATAGTAGATTTAGGCTTGAAGCGGGATGGCATTGTGCCCTCTGCGGATTTGTCTAAACTCGACAATGAAGAACGTGAAGCTCTTCATGTAAATGATGACATTGCTGTCTATGTTACCAGTACAGAAGCGCCTGACAGCTTAATGGTTTCAATTCACCTGGCTAAGCTAAATCAGGATTGGATTGATGCCGAAGCATTACTTAACAATGGTGAAATTTTTGAAGGTGAAGTAATTGGTTATAACAAAGGTGGGGCTATTGTGCCTTTCGGCCGTTTACGAGGCTTCATTCCCGCTTCACATCTCAGCGACTTGCACCGAGGCATCACTGACCGGCAGCGACAGCAGAAATTAGCCAAACTGCGTGGTCAGAAATTACCTCTCAAAGTCATTGAAGTTGACCGGCGACGGCGACGTTTAGTCTTCTCACAACGTGACGCTCAAAAAGAGTGGGAAGAAATTCGTAAACAAGAACTTATTAACAGCCTACAAGAGGGTGACTCTTTAACTGGGCGGGTTAGTGGCTTACGCGATTTTGGCATTTTCGTTGATCTGGGTGGAGCCGATGGCCTAGTTCATATTTCCGAACTGGCCTGGCACCGGATTGATCATCCCCGTGAAGTTGTAAAAGTTAACGATGAGATTGAAGTTTACGTGCTAAAGATTGACCGCTCTGATCAGCGAATTAGTTTGAGTCGCAAGCGACTGCTGACAAATCCGTGGACGACTGTCGAAGAACGATATGACATCAATCAATTAGTTGAAGGTAATATCACCCGAATTGTAGATTATGGCGCTTTTGCCGAGTTGGAACCGGGCATTGAAGGGCTGCTGCACGTCTCGCAATTGTCTCGTGGACAGGTAGAGAAAACTAGCGATGTTGTGAATGAGGGTGAAACACACCTTTTACGCATCGTCAGCATTGAGCCAGATCGCCAGAGAATTGGGTTGAGCTTACGTGCAGTCAGCGCCTCAGAACAAATTGAGTGGATGTCACAAAAACAAGCTGAAGAAACGGTAGAAAAAGAGGCTACCGTTGAGGCAAGTGTTGAAGTTGAAGAAGAAATAGCTAAGGTAGGTGACGAAGAAACATCTGCTCTGGCCGAATCAGATTTAGAAAGTGAAGAACCAACAGCTGCTACTGGCGGCGAAGAAGTCTCAGAAAATGCAGTAGCTGAAACGAAAGACGGGGAAGTTGCCATAGAAGCGGAAACGGAAGATGAGAAAGCGGCCGCTGAAGCAGTAACTGAAACGGAAGATGCAGAAGTTGCCACAGAAGCGGTGGCGGAAACGGAAGATGAGAAAGCGGCCGCTGAAGCAGTAACTGAAACGGAAGATGCAGAAGTTGCTGCAGAAGCGGTGGCGGAAACGGAAGATGAGAAAGCGGCCGCTGAAGCAGTAACTGAAACGGAAGATGCGGAAGTTGCCACAGAAGCGGTGGCGGAAACGGAAGATACGGAAGTTGCCACAGAAGCGGTGGCAGAAACGGAAGATGAGAAAGCGGCCGCAGAAGCGGTGGCAGAAACGGAAGATGAGAAAGCGGCCGCTGAAGCAGTAACTGAAACGGAAGATGCGGAAGTTGCCACAGAGGAACAGGCAAATGGCTCTGCCCAAAATGAAGAAGGATAAGTATGGCGAAAAAAGAAAAATTAGAGGTTGAAGGTACTGTTATCGAGTTGTTGCCCAATACTCAGTTTAAGGTTGAACTCGATAATGGACATCAGGTTTTGGCCTATTTATCTGGTCGGATGCGAAAATATTATATTCGCATTTTGCTGGGTGACCTGGTCCGGGTTGAGATGACACCCTATGACCTGACTCGCGGCCGCATAACGTATCGTTACCGTTCACCAAATCCCAGACGAAAGTAAGAAATTCAATCACACTACTAACAACTACGATGAATGAAAAACGCTGCTTTGATAGCAGCGTTTTTAGTTTCGATGGGCGATGTAGCTAACCCAATCTCGTACTTGCAGGGTTTTGCCAATTTTACCGCCACCGTTTTCAACGGCCGTCACCACTTCCCCCGCCTGCTCATCAATAATACCGCTCAAAATCAAGCGTCCCCCTTCAGAAACATAATCCAGCAAAGAGCCTGTCTGAAACAATTCCACAATGACGGAAGCCAAAATATTGACCACAACAACATCCCACCCTTTTCTTTGCACGGTTGCCAACGTTCCGGTGCGGAAGGTGAGTGAGTGCAACCCATTGAGTTGGGCATTAGCTACGGCCGTTTTCACCGCCAATTCATCTACATCTACACCCAAAATTGGACTGGCCCCCAATTTAGCCCCGGCAATCGCCAAAATCCCCGACCCTGACCCCACGTCCAAAAGAGAGTCGCCAGGCTGCACGGCCGTTTCCAGCGCCCGTAAACACATTTGCGTTGTAGGATGAAGGCCCGTACCAAACGCCATTCCTGGGTCGAGCGTCAGGACAATATCCCCCGGCTGGCGCGAATCCGTTTCGGCTGGCTGTGAGTTTGTTTCATCTTCAATCCAACTGGGCTGAATCCAAATGCGTTTGCCAACGCGAAAAGGATGGTAATGTACTTTCCAGGCATTGGCCCAATCTTCTTCTTTTAGTTTTCGAAAAGTAGGAGGAGGAATAGGGTAAAGTCGTCCCAAATAATGGATAATTTCTTCAATACGCTGTCGCAGTTGAGGGGTATCTTCATCTTCTGAAATATAGATTTTAACAATAACAGTCGTTTCTAGCGCATTCAGGTCTAAAGAACTTTCATCCCCCAACTGTTCTAAAATAACGCTATTCTGATAGGCAAACGGCCGCAGCTGCTCCGCCACCGCCTCGGCACCTTCCCCATCTGTAATGACACTGATCTCAAGCCAAACCATTAGGCGCCAAAAATGTAACTTTTCAAGTCATTCCTGCACAGGCAGGAATCCACACATCTGGATACCCGCCTTCGCGGGTATGACAGTCGGGAGGCAACAGTATCGTTATCCAAAAACATCGCCAAACGCTTCTTTAATATTATGAAATATGCCCCGTTCAGTTTGGGGCACAACTTCTTTACCCAACGTGTGAGCTAGGTCTGAAAATAAATCTTTCTGCTCTTTCGTTAACTTTTGGGGAATGGTCACCTGAATAATAACATGCATATCACCGCGTCCCATCGAACGGCCACGCCCACTACGGTCTAGTCGAGGCACACCTTTACCCCGCAGCTTGAACATCTTTCCCGGCTGCGTCCCTGGCGGAATGGACAGATCATCTTCCCCATCCAATGTGGGAATCTTGACATCATCGCCTAAAGCAGCCTGAGCCACATTGATATGCAAATCCATAAATATATCATTATCACGCCGTTGGAAATAATCATGCCGACCTACATAGATGAACACATACAAATTTCCCGGTGGGCCGCCAGCAACGCCTGGGCCACCCTCGTTACTCAAACGAATTTGTGTTTCATTGTCCACCCCAGCAGGCACTTTTACTTTGATTGTGCGTGATTGTACGGTTTGCTTTTTCCCCCCGCATGTTGTACAGGGCGTAGGGATTTGTTCACCCGTTCCCTGGCAAGCCGGACAGGGAGCTACATTCACAAACTGACCCAAAATAGATTGCTGTACCCGACGGACTTCACCTCTGCCATTACAGCTGGGGCAAGTAATGGGGCTTGTTCCCGGCTCTGCGCCCGAACCATGACAATGGGGGCAAATTTCTGGCCGCCGAACTTCTATATCTTTTTCAGTCCCAAAAACAGCTTCCTCAAACGAGATTTGTATATCTTGGCGTAAATCAGAACCACGCTGTGGGCCACGCCGCCGCCGAGTGCCACCGAAGCTCACATTAAATAAATCCTCAAAAATGTCGGAAAAATTACTATATCCTTCAAATCCAGAAAACCCTTGCCCCATATTTTCTACACCGGCATGTCCATAGTGGTCATAGGTTTCCCGTGTCTGTTCATTGGAGAGAATTTCATACGCTCGCTGTATTTCTTTGAAGCGTTCTTCAGCATCCGCTTCTTTGTTTACATCTGGATGATATTGACGCGCTTTACGCCGGTATGCTTTTTTAATTTCATCCTGAGAAGCGTTGCGGTTCACTCCCAGAACTTCGTAGTAATCTCGTTGATTTGTCATTCTATTTGCAATAATTTGTCCACAGTGAGCAATGATTCAGATTTGGTCTGAACCATTGCTCATGAAAACAAGTTAACTGTTCAATTTATTCGTCGCTAAATTCGCCTTCAATCACGTCTTCGTCGGCATTGGATGGATCAGCGCCGCCCATATCTGGGTCGCCATCTGGTGCGGCGCTGCCGGCTTGTTGTTGATACATTGCCGCGCCGGCTTCTTGAACGGCCGCCATCAACTGGTCGGCCGTCTCGTTCATCGCTGCCATATCGCCGCCTTCCAATGCTGATTTCGTGGCTTCAACTTGTGATTGAATGGCCGCCTTATTGGCATCGGAAATGTTGTCGCTATTTTCATTGACAAATTTTTCAGCGCTGTAAACGGCCGTGTCCGCCTTATTCCGTGCTTCCACCACCTCTTTACGCTGCACATCATCGGCCGCATGTTTTTCCGCATCCTGCACCATCTGTTCAATTTCAGAATCATTCAAACCACTGGAGGGAATAATTTGCATTGCCTGCTCGCGTGAAGTGGCCTTATCTTTAGCACTCACATTCAAGATACCGTCAGCGTTAATATCAAACGCCACTTCAATCTGGGGAACGCCACGCGGCGCCGGGGGAATGCCATCCAAAATAAACCGCCCCAAGCTTTTATTATCGGCAGACATCGGTCGTTCGCCCTGAGTGACATGAATTTCCACCTGTGTTTGGGAGTCGGCCGCCGTCGAGAATATCTGACTTTTCTTCGTGGGGATAGTTGTATTTCGTTCAATCAATGATGTAGCTACACCGCCCAAGGTTTCAATACTCAGGGTCAACGGGGTTACATCCAATAATAAGACATCTTTAACATCGCCCCCCAACACACCAGCTTGAATAGCAGCCCCAACGCCCACTACTTCATCTGGGTTAACGCCTTTGTGCGGGTCACGGCCGAAGAAGTTTTTAACCGCTCCTTGAATAGCAGGCATACGAGTCATACCGCCAACCAAAATCACCTCGGTAATTTCGCTCATGGAGATATTGGCGTCTTTCAATGCCTGACGGCAAGGTTCAATCGAGCGTTTAACCAAATCATCGGTCAACTGCTCATATTTGGCACGGGATAATGTCAGATTGAGATGTTTGGGACCACTGGCGTCGGCCGTAATATAAGGCAGATTCAATTCTGACTGCTTTGTCGTAGAGAGTTCAATCTTGGCTTTTTCGGCCGCTTCACGTAACCGTTGTAATGCCTGACGATCCTGGCGTAAATCAATGCCCTGGTCCATTTTGAATTGTTCAGCCGCCCAATCAATAATCTTCTGATCAAAATCATCGCCACCCAAGAAGGTGTCCCCATTGGTAGATTTAACTTCAAACACGCCATCGCCCACTTCCAAAATGGAAATGTCAAACGTACCGCCGCCCAGGTCATAGACGGCAATAATTTCATCTTTATCACTACCCAAACCATAAGCCAGTGAAGAGGCAGTCGGCTCATTGACAATACGCAACACTTCCAACCCGGCAATCTTGCCTGCATCTTTGGTGGCCTGGCGCTGACTGTCATTAAAGTAGGCCGGAACGGTAATAACTGCCTGGGTCACAGGTTGTCCCAGATACGCCTCGGCGTCCGTTTTAATCTTTTGCAGAATCATGGCCGATATTTCAGGCGGCGAATATTCACGTTCGTTCATGACTACCCGAATGTCACCGTTAGGGGCTTTTCGTACATCATATGGTACATATTTGCGGGCGCGTTCTACGGCCGGATCATCAAATTTTCGCCCCATGAACCGTTTTACCGAAAAAACTGTGTTCAAGGGGTTGATAACAGCCTGTCGCTTGGCGACCTGCCCTACCAAACGTTCCCCTGTTTTGCTGTTGATGGCCACGATTGAAGGGAAAGTACGTCCCCCTTCAGCGCTGGGTATGACGGTCGGTTCGCCGCCTTCCATGACGGCCGCGGCGGAGTTTGTTGTGCCTAAATCTATACCAATTATTTTGCTCATATTTATTTTCCTCGTTTAGTCCTGTTTATTATTGGGCCACGCTTACCAATGACGGCCGTATGACACGATCACCGATTTTATAGCCCTTCAATATTTCTCGGCAGACAATGCCGCTTTCATATTCATCTGAAGGTTCCTGGGAGATGGCTTCATGCAGATTGGGATCAAAGGGTTGCCCGACCGCCTCAATAACGATTGCATTTGTGCTTTCCAGAATACCAGTTAATTTTTTCTGCACCAGTTGGATACCTTCTAGCCAACTATTTTGGCTAATTTCTTCAGGCAGATTTTCCATAGCCCGGTCAAAATCATCTACAGCCGGTAGCAGTTTTTTCATCACATCGGCCGTCGCGTTAGCATACAACTCAATCCGCTGCCTATCCATGCGTTTACGGGCATTGGCAAATTCTGCCTGGCCGCGCAGCCAACGATCTTTATAATCTGCGGCTTCTGCCTGGGCGGCAGCCAATTGTTCTTCTATTGATGGGGGTTCTTCAGCTGCGGCCGTTTCCTCCTCTACCTCACTGTCTTGAAGCCCATTTATGGGCACTTCATCCACGACTTCGCCTTCAAGAGCCGCCTCGATGATTTCCTCATTTCCTTCATTGACAACTGTTTCCTCACTCACCTATCTTCACCTCATTCGTTTTATCTTCTTTGGAAAGGGATGATTCCAATAAATATTCGTATAAAAAGCCACTCATCAGCCCGGCCACATAACGCACGGCGGCTACATTACGGCCGTAAGACATTCTCGTTGGCCCAATAACGGCCACCGTGCCGCTAAATTCTTCGGCTATACCATAACGGGACAAAATAATAGAGCACTCCTTTAATTCTTCCCAACGTCCTTCGCCGCCGATGACGACTTGTACGCCACTCTCAGCCGTTTGTGTTTCTGAAAGCACATTAGCCAACAATGTTCGCTCTTCTAATACTCGTACTGCCTGCCGGGTTCCTTCATCTTCCACAATATTCACCAAACCATCCCGATAAATATTGCTTATAGCCCGGTTGTCAGCCCGATCTAAAATGTCCAGAACAAGGAGAGCAACATCATGTTCCAATACTTCTAACTTTCCCATGCGTAAACGTATTTCTTCGGCCGTCATATCACCAAAAATTCTATTAAGATGATCGACCGCATCGCTTAACTGCGCCTGAGAAACAGGCTCTGCTAATGTCAACATTTGCTGTTTAACATCACCGCCATACAAAACCAGAATCATCAAAACCAGACGCCCTTGGGTAGAAATAAGCTGCAAGTGTTTGAAGCGGTTGGACAACGGCCGCGGTGCAGTCACAAAGCTGGCTCCCAAAGAAGTGCGGGCCAGAATAGCGGCCGCCAGACGCATCCATTGGTCAATATCCAGACGCGCCTGATGAAATTGATGGCGGATCATTTGTCGTTCATGCAGCGGCAAATTGAAATCGCCCAACAGCTTTTGCACAAAATAACGGTATCCCTGCTCTGTCGGTACCCGTCCCGCTGAGGTGTGCATTTGCATCAGGTAGCCCATTTCTGTTAGCATCACAAATTCATTCCGCACAGTTGCCGGACTAATGCCCAGATCAAACATGGCCACCAGCATCTTTGAACCGGCCGCGGAACCAGTTTCAACATAATGGCGTACAACTATGCCTAATAATTTTTCCTGACGTTCAGATAACATTCGTGTACTCTTTACAAGTTAGGCTTTTTCAAAAATTAAATGATCCTACCCGTTTTGAAAAAGCCTCCAGCCAATTCCCGAAATGGCATCAATTCGGGATCATTATTTTCTGGAATTGGCCTTAACCAATGGATTGGGACCTTAATAGCACTCGTTTATGCAGAGTGCTAAAGCCAGACTGGAATTATATTAACATGCCCTATTTTGAGCGTCAAATAAGAACAATGTTAGATTTAGAAAGAAGTTGAGAAATGGGAATTGATTTATGGGGATTGGGAGATTAGGCGATTTAGAGACTGGACCCAATCTCTCAACCTCTCAATCTCTAGTTAACGTAGGCTGAGCAGCTGCGGCCGTAGGTTCACTTTTCTCTAACGGAGTAGGCAAGTTTTCCGACGGCCGTTCCTCCGTCCCCCGCTCATCTGTATTCTTACGTTCCGCAATCTGCCATACTGTCCGCAATAAAATCTTCGTGTCCAAGAAAATAGACCAGTTTGTGGAATACCATAAATCATATTTTGTCCGTTCGGCAATAGATGTGTCTCCTCGCAGCCCATTCACCTGTGCCCAGCCTGTCATCCCCCCCTTTTCCTGATGACGTTCCATGTAACGAGGCACGGTACGCCGAAACTGTTCCACATAATGCGCCTGCTCTGGTCTGGGGCCGACCAGACTCATTTCCCCCAAAAACACATTGATCAGTTGAGGCAGTTCGTCTACATCAATTTTACGCAGAAAACTGCCCAACCGGGTTTGTCGGGGATCGTCTTCTGTTGTCCAACCTGGCCCATGCCGTTCTGCATCAGAGCGCATAGAGCGAAACTTAATCATCCGAAATGGTTTGCCGTCCAAACCCATCCGTTGCTGGATAAAAAATACCGGGCCTGGCGATTCCAATTTAATGACAATAGCTAACAAAAGCATCAAGGGGGATAAAATAATCAAACCAATGAGCGCCCCCAAAAAATCTATTATCCGCTTAAAAATGAGCATATAGCCGCGCAAGGCATAATCGCGCACAGAAAGCAAGGGCAACCCGCCCAGCGCATCAATACCAGCCTCAGAGGTCATAAATTGGAACACATCGGGTACAATTTTAATGGTGACTCGACCCCGTTCACAGTAAGAAACAATCCGTACCATTTCGCGGTGCCCTTTTTCGGGCAGAGCAATAATCACTTCATCAATATTATGTTCTTCGATCAAGTGGGGTAAATCTTCAGGCATGCCCATAACCGGCACGCCATGAACATTGGATACCAGTTCGCTGCCATTCACAACCCCTACCAGGTCATATCCCAGATAAGGCGACCATTGAATACGCTGCACAACAATTTGGGCCATCTCGCCAGACCCAACAATAAGCAGCCGATCTTGACCCCAGCCACGATCATGTAATTTATAACGTACAACCTGATGCACTGTCCGGCCTAGTAAAAGCAAGATCATGGCAAATAACCAGGAATACACAATCATGGCTCGAGGGTAATCCAGGATAACTTCATTGCTCTTAAATAAGAAAGTGGAGAGGGCTACAGCAATGAGGGTGCCGATGGACACGGCCGTAAAAATATAATAAACCTGGTCTACACGAGACGCCGCCCGGGGGATATAATATTGCTTATTTAGAAAAAGCGTAATCACAATAGCGGCCGCTTGCAGCAAGATCAACCCCATATAACTGCTTAACGGATAGACATGAACCAACGGATCAGGCCATTCCACAGACACACGCAGCTGATATGCCAGGGCAAAAGCCAAAAATATAAGCACAATGTCTAACAGCAATAATGTAATTGAATAGATATTACGCAGTTTTTGCGTTGTCATACTACAAACCCTTTCCAATATTTAAGCAGCTTGATTGTAACAAACCAGGGATTTGCTTCAAGTGTACTTTAGCTGCGTCTTCACACTATTTAGTCACTTCTTAACCTATGTCAACCCTATACTCAGAAACAAGTCTATAATATTCGGAAGACAATTCTTTTACTAAACGCACTTGCAAACTTGCAAACCTGCCACAACAGGTAAACAGTTCAGGAGCAATACAGATATGAATAAACGTTGGCCGACAACACTTTCCATTTTGATATTTACTTTCTTAGGCTTTTTTGTAGGTTATGCAGTGGGTCAATCGCCCGCAGCCCCTCATCTTTTTGGGCGTGGGCCGACGGAAGCGCAACTTGAATCGTTTTGGGAGGTTTGGGACTTAGTTCACACACGTTATTACCAGCAACCTGTTGATGATGTAATCCTGGTTGAAGGCGCCATTGTAGGCATGTTAGACACATTGGATGATACCCATACCCGCTATTTATCTCCGGAGGATCAGGAAGCGGCCGAACGCAACTTTGATGGCAAATACCAGGGCATTGGGGCTGAGGTGGAAAATGTCGAGGGTTATATCACCATTGTCTCCCCTATTGATGGCTCTCCGGCCGAAGCGGCCGGGTTAATGCCGGGCGATATTCTGCGCGCCGCCGATGGAGTGGATTTGACCGGCATGGATGTAGGAGAAGCGGTCGGGTTGGTGCGTGGTCCGGCGGGTACGGCCGTACTACTAACTATTGAGCGTGACGGCGAAACATTCGACATCGAGATCGTGCGTGATGTAGTCATATTAGTCAGCGTCAGTGGGGAAATGTTGGCTGACAATCTGGCGTATATTCGCCTCAGCCGTTTTGGCGACAGTACAAACAGCGAACTCAACGGCGTGTTAGAAGAGCTAATGGCCGCCAATCCTGACGGTCTCATTTTGGATTTACGCCGCAACCCCGGCGGGGCATTAAATACGACTGTTGATATTGCCGATGAGTTTTTAAGTGAAGGGACGGTGTTGGTAGAACGATTTGGCGACGGCCGTGAACGGCTTTTTGAATCTGAAGATGGCGGTCTGGCCGAGGAGGTGCCCATGGTCATCCTTATTGATGAAGGCAGCGCCAGCGCCTCCGAGGTATTAGCTGGGGCCATTCAAGACCGTAGACGAGGCACACTCATCGGGCAAACTTCCTTCGGCAAAGGCACCGTACAAACCTGGCACACTTTATCCAACAAAGGAGGTATACGAATTACCATCGCTCAATGGCTAACCCCAGAAAAAGCCTCTATCCACAAACAAGGCTTAACCCCAGACTATTTCATTCCTTTAGCAATCGAAGGCAGTTTAGAC
>JAAEOP010000731.1 GCA_024223125.1 Chloroflexota bacterium | reverse complement strand
TTTGGACTTTCCAATGAGTATGCCTTTTATTGGCACATTTCTTGGTTCACAGACGATAGACATTACTGCAGATGCAAGAGATGTTGTTTTGCAGCACGCCTGTCCTTGATGAAACGATAATAGGCTGTTGCTGTTCTATTCCGTGTGTTGTGTAACGCCTGACCACCGTTATTAAATTTTGCAGCGAAGGTGCGTACACACGTAACCGCTTTTTTTATATATTTATTCGTTTATTATGAGGTGTAGTTATGAGACAAAAAGAATTCCCCCGACGCTCTGAAAAAGGGCAAGTACTTATTATTGTCATGTTAATGATGATTGGTTTGCTGGGGTTCACCGCCCTGGCGGTGGATGGTGGCATGATTTATGTTGAACGACGGGGAGCTCAAACCGCCGCTGATGCCGGGGCGTTGGCTGGCGGTTGGAAGATTGCGGAATCGCTCGATACCGCATCCCCTCGCGTTACCTATGATAATTGGAGTTGTAGTCTGAGCCAGGTTGATTTTGCTCGTTCCGAGGGGGTAGATAATGCCATTCTCCAGGCCGGTAACAACAATTATACGATTGATGACGACATAACGGACAACCATGGTGTGGCTACCGAGTGTTACGAAGAAGATCTGGGCACTTATATGGATAGATATGTTGACCTCACCACCCAGGTTACCAGTGAAGTATCCACCGCGTTTGCTCACTTTGTCTTTGGAGATAATCTCGTCCAAACTGTCACAGCCAGGGTTCGCGTACGCCCGCAAACGCCGCTGGCCTTTGGGTACGCGGTTGTAGCTTTGAACGACAACGGTTGTAATGGAAATCAAAATGGAGCCATCTTCCGCGGCAGCGCCGATGTAGACCTGGACGGCGGTGGCGTGTATTCTGCCGGGTGCTTGCGAGGCAACGGCAGTAACTTTACGCTTGATGTCCTAAATGGCGGGATTACCTATGTCGGGGGGTTTAGCGGGAACAGCAGCAACATGCATCCCACCCCCAGCAATGAAGACGAAGTCATTCCCCCCTCCGCGCTCTCTGTTCCCCAACCGGATTGCAGCAGTCTGCCCAGCCAGGGTCAATACAACAATGGCGGTGGCACGCTTCAGCCGGGTGTGTACACGCGTATTCGCATTACAAACGGCATACACACGATGGAGCCGGGCTTGTACTGCGTAACAAACTCAAACAGCAGCTTCTTGGTGACGGGTGGCGAACTAACTGGCATTGGCGTTACCATTTATGTTGCAAATACAGGGGGACGGGTGCGCATTACAGGCAATGCAGATGTGGTTTTCGAAGCGCCCGCAAACTCTTATTATACTCCCGCTATCCAGGGCGTCTTGATTTATGCTGAGAGTGTCAGTGGAGAAAGTAGTGACAACTATTTCCAAGGAAATAACAGCACAAGCTTTTTGGGGCTAATCTATGTTCCCAATGGCGAAATAGACATTACTGGGTCCAATAGCACATCCCCCACATTCAACACGCAATTTGTTGGCTACAACGTAGAAATGTACGGCAATGCGACGGTTGATATCAACTTCAATGGCCCCCAAAACTATCAACGCCCTGCTTCCTTAAACTTGCAAGAGTAAGGAAAGGCGCAAGAGAAAACCAAGAAATAAACCGTCCGGCAACATGTTGCCGGACGGTTTATTTCTTAAAGTTCTTTCGTTATCTTTTTAGATAGTGTTCATGTCGCATCTTGTTGTAAATTCTCCCGCATTATTTTGAGAGCACGATATTGTAAAACCCGGACATACCCCTCTTTTGCCCCGATGATGCGGGCAGTCTCTGCATGGGACAATTGATTAATAAACCGGCACACAATCACCTGTTGCA
>JAAEOP010000730.1 GCA_024223125.1 Chloroflexota bacterium | reverse complement strand
CGGGTGCGATCCCAAGGAACCCGAACCCCAAGTTAATTCGCCCCAAATCCCTGCTCGAGTATTTTCAGCCGAGTGTGAATTTTCATCAAACAACATTATGTCAATAAATTTGTCAAAAGTCCAATTATTTAATCCTCATTCCTAAGTAGATTACCTTCATTGATAAGTGGCTGGACATATTTATTCATATGATCCAGAAATTGGGCGCCGCCTTTGCCTTGTTTTCTCAAATCTTTTTCTAATTGCGCAGCAATTGTCCTGGCAACAGATGCAGGAGGCTGTCGTTCGTTAATTTCTTGACATACGTTTTTGTATCGTCTTGAAACCCCTTTTGGTAATTTAACTCTGTCGGGCATGATATGAATCCTTAGAAATATTTGATTCCCTTAAAAACTCTGCGTAGCATGGTTGAAGTGTAGAACATGCCCTGACATTTGTCAACCTTTATACAAATAATCACAAATAATGTCAATGTGTCAGAACCAGTCTGTAATTATGTAGAAGCGCTAAATTGGCCATTTGCAGTGGTTTTCTAAAAGAAAACGACTTAGATGTTATCTCATGCAGGTGTCTAATGTATCTAAAATCACAAACACTTAATTGGCTTTCTAAGGATAAATATGGTTATACTGAAGTTGCAGTCAAAATTAAGGGATCATTATGATCGATCAAGGTCCACATCTAAATGGTGACTATATTATTGCCGCCGACCAGCGTCTTTCCCAATCTATCATTTGGGAAATTCAGCGGCGCTATTTTTTGCGGAATGGGATACGGCCGTGGCTGGAAAACATCATCCCCTCCCACATCAGCAGCAGTCCGGTGATGGTGCGGGCGTACAGCCAGGTGGTGTGGGGTTATTTGCGAGATTGTGCGGCCGCCGGAGCCGATTTTTCATTAGACACCGACCAGCCGATCTATATTGTGGAGTTGGGGGCTGGTTCAGGGCGATTGGCCTACCACTTTTTGCACCACTTTTTGCCCCGCTATAAGAATTCCCCATTTGACTTACCCCCCATCAAATTTGTGATGACGGATTTCGTACCCGAAATTTTACAGTTTTGGCAGAATCATGAGCGACTGCGGCCGTATGTCCAATCTGGTCTACTTGATTTTGCTTTGTTTGATGTGATGGAGACACGGCCGTTGACCCTCATCAACAACAACCTCACCCTGACCCCCGACCAGATGACAAATCCGCTTATCTTGATCGCCAATTACTTTTTTGACAGTATTCCCCAGGACAGCTTTATGTTGGAAGAGGGGCAGTTGTGCCAAAATTTGCTTACTTTGTACAGCAGCCAACCTGAACCTGATCTGGCTGAGGCCACGATTTGGGAGCGGTTGGCGCTGGCTTATGAAGCTATCCCTCTGGAAAAGCCATATTACCAGGAAGAAAGTTACAACCAGATTTTAGACAGTTACGAAGCCCAACTGCCCGACACAATGTTGACATTCCCCAATGTGGGTCTGGATTGTGTGCGTTTTTGGCAAGGATTTGGCAGCGGCCGTCTCCTATTACTCACCAGTGATCGCGGCTACACATTGGCCGAATCTATGCTAGACTTGAATGCGCCGCTGCCCAATTTGCACGGCAGTTTTTCTCTTATGGTCAACTATCATGCCATCTCCCAATATGTGGAAATGAGTGGTGGGCTGGCTTTACACCCTGATCATTATCAAGATAATTTGCAGGTGTTGGCTTATGTTTTGGGGGCACGGCCGCAAAATGTTCTGGAAACGCGCCATACCTTTACGGAGGCAGTTGTTCAGGGTGGCCCAGATGATTTTTATGCTTTGAAGTTAGCCCTGGAAGACTACACCCACACCTTCACGCTGGCCCAAATTCTAAGCTATCTCCGCTTAAGCGGCTATGATGCCGAAATCTTCATGGCGTGTTTCCCAGCTTTGCTAACCCAGGTCAGACGAGAATCTGATGTTTGGTATGCGGATGTTTACGCGGTTGTGGTTCAGGTGTGGTTGCAATATTTGCCTCTGAGCGAAGATGACGATGTAGCTGCCAAGATTATTTTGCTGCTCAATGAGATGGGCTGTTCGGCGGCAGAAGCGGCCGTGCTGGGGCTGGTGTAGTTGTTTTGTGGGGCAAACGGCCGTCTCCCTTAATGGTTATACAAAGCCAAAGCGCGTACACTGCCGCTTATGAGATATGCGCTCCTTTCAGATATACATGGAAATTTGCCCGCCCTAGAAGCGGTGTTGGCCGATATTAAACAGGCTGGCGTAGATGAGATTATTTGCCTGGGGGATGTGGCCAATGTGGGGCCGCATCCGGCCGAATGTTTGGATGTGATTCGAGACCTGGGCTGTGTGACGTTACAAGGCAACCACGAATTGTATCTATTGGCGGATGGTTTGCCGGATGATTGGCAAATTTGCCCCACCTGGAGTCCAGTGCGCTGGACAATGGCGCAACTACGCCCAGAACATTACAAGTTTATGGCCGATTTGCCGTTTGCTTATGATCTGCCGGCCAACGGCCGTGCCCCGGCTACCTTTGTCCACGCTTCTCTCCGCGATCAATATTGGGGTTTTGCGGCCGAAGATACAGTTGCTGAAACGGCCGTGCGTATGAACGGCCGTGACAACCTGACCCTCTTTTGCGCCCATACCCACCGGCCGCTTTACCGCTTATGGTCCAATTCCATCATCATCAATATTGGGTCGGTGGGGATGCCGTTGGATGGTACGCCAGAAGCCAAATATGTCATCGCCACACGAGACAAGGCCAATTGGAATGTGGAGTTTCGTCATGTTTCCTATAATGTGGAGCATGTGATGCAGGCGTTTGAGAGTCAGGGGTTGCAGGCGGCCGGCGGCGTCATCAGTGGCATTTTTCGTTACCAGATGTTGACGGGTAAACCGACAGCCCTCTCGTACATCACCCGTTTGCGACAGTTGGCTCAGGAACGGAACGTGCCCGTTGGCGATGTGTATGCAGAGATGTCGGCGCCGGATTGTGTACGGCCGTTTTTGGATAAATGACCTTTTAGACAAACTCTTGAATGAAACAGTAATTGTTTCTCAATGACTTATCTGTGTTAGAGGACAACCTTTTACGCAATTGAGTGTGAATTGCCTCCTGATATTGATAGTTCTTCATTGATTTCTGCTTCACGGTCATAGAAATAGGCAATGACTTCGTAGACAGCGGAGGGTACGGCTTCCCCTACCAACCCTACGAAAAAGCCGTCAAGATCGCCAATCACGGCAACTGCATCCCAGCGACGATGAACGCCTCGTCACTACACCCGACGAACAAAACCCACGCTGTTTTTTAGCCCAAACCTAAAGTTAATCATTTTATGTCTCGGGCAAGCACATGATATACTCTTCCGATGAATCCCCATAATGACCCCACACCAACCTCAAAAGAATAATCCGCAAAACTTCTTAATATATTTGAGGCTCTGATAACAATCTGCCACTAATATCATTCAGAATGTTTGGTTTTTAATGCCATTTCAATTGGCCAATCTTGTTTTATCTTAAGGAGAATGAAGCAATTATGACAGACGTAAAGCAATCACAAGTCAAAGATTTTATGACGGTGCGTACGGCTCGGATACGCCACAACTCCAACATTCAGCACGCGGCCGAGATTGTGGCTTTATCACACGTGAGCGATTTAATGGTCATTGATGATGACGACAATTTCCGAGGTGTGCTTTCTGAAGGCGATATCCTCCGCATCGCTCTGCCCGATATTGATGAGATTTTGGAGGAGGGAGGCTCATTGGATGATGCCTTTGATATCTTTTTGAGCAAGGGTCGAGGATTGTCTGACCTGCCAATAGCTCCCCTTGTTATCGAAGAACCGATTATCGTTGCTCCAGACGATCATGTGGCCAAGGCCGCTACTGTTCTGTTGAATAAACAAATTCGGCTGTTACCCGTTGTTAAGGCTGGTAAGCTAATCGGTACGGTCTCCCGTGCTGATGTGTGTCGAGCCATAGTGGGTACACTATAGACTAACTATACTAAAAGAAAGGAGGTATATATTATGGCTGAATTTGAAACTATACTTGGGGAAGTTCGCCCTCCGGCTAACTTGATAGTTGAAAAAGGGGAGATGGATGGCACAACGATTCCTGTCACCAAATACCAGATCGTTATTGGCCGCGATTCAGGTACGGCCGACGTTGTTGTAAACGATCCTATAGCTTCCCGACGCCATGCCCGTATCAGTTGGATGGCTACATCATATGTCATTGAAGACCTGAATAGCAGCAACGGCACAATCTTGAACGGCGAGTTGCTTACCAAGCTGCATCTACTCAAATCGGGTGACAGAATTGACATTGGGCTAAGCACACTGCTATTTCAAGTAGAAAGTGAAGTAGAAGGCGATGAAGTGCCTGTCGAGTTAACGGCCGTCCACACTATTGTCCCCAAACCGCTAAAGTCAAAAGATATGGATGTAGTACCATCACGGATGATCTTGGATATGGCTACCAAAACCAACCAGCGTTTTGGTCATGAAAATTTAGGCTTTCTATCAGAGGCATTTGGTTTTTTACCCACCTCTCCTCCACCTCTTAATTTACCACCTGGCTATGAAGCGTGGGATGAGATTGCCGAAAACTTACCTGACCTGTGGCGGGCTATTAGAGTTCGTCAGGCTATTCAGGCTATGCCCGTTTTAAGCGCGGATAAAGGAGACTTGCCAGATGAATATCTGTTACGAGCCTCTGTAATTATTAGCATGTTGGCTCACGCCTATCACCGCATCTCCGATGATCCACCCGACAAACCCATGCCAGAAGGCGTTCAATTACCCTGGGAACAAATTACCCGGCGGCTCGACCGGCTGGCTCCACATCTCTCTTATATCGACCTGATTCTCTACAATTTCAGACTAGTTGACCCGAATCTGGCTGATGATCCATTTGGACTCAGTAATCTAGAACTACTTGTTTCAACGGTCGATAATCAAGAGGAGAAAGTTTTATATTTGATGCAGGTGGAAGCACATTACAAAATCGGGCCCATTACAGGAGCCATCGTGCGGGCACAGGAGGCCGTCTATCATGATGATGTTGAGGCTCTAAAAAAGGAGTTAATCTTTATTACTGATGGTATGCAACAATTTGGTGATAAGATTTTTATGGCTCTCAACCCCAATCCCTACAGTGACACATTTGTAGACCCTGTTGTTTGGGCCAAAACAGTGGCTCCTTTTGCCGTACCCTTTACCGAAGGTACAGTTGGGCCAAGCGGTGTCGGTGCTCCTCTTTTTCACATGCTTGATGTCTTCTTTGGGCGTCACAACTATAGCTCTCATTTGGGTGCGGAAATGCTCAACATGCGTGAATGGTATCCCAAACATTGGCGAGATTTCTTTGAGGCCCTTGAAGAAATCTCTGTAGCTGAGTACGTTGTAAAACGTAACGATCCCATTCTAAATGGTATCTATAAAGAAACGACTATGGGATATGTTGGTGACAGCGGATTCCTGACTGTGCATAGGTTAAAGGCATACGGTTATTTAGATATTGCCTTTAAGGTAGGGCGCAGCGTGACCATTGGAGGGTTTAGCGGCTTATTCAAAGATCGTGTGTGGGATCTTGCTGTTGATGAGTTGGACTTTTCTCAGAATGAACGGGTTCATGCTTCCCCCCAAGCCAGTCACCACGCACCCATTAAGAGGATAGAAGTGACTAATCCCGAAGGGGAACCAACCAAATGGGTTAAGCAGGTTGTGTTTGATGTATCGCAAACTGGTATACGGTATTTACCTGGCGATCGTTGTGCCATCTTACCCGAAAATAGCGATGACCTGATCGATAAAACGCTAGTGGATCTTCATGCTAAAGGATATGAAAAAATAACCTTAACCGCCCAATGGCGCGAAGCGGTGAACTTGAGATATGGCTATGATAAGGATACGACTACGCTCCCCCTGCGTACTTTGCTTAAATTTGGTCGGATTCGGCCAGTAGAGCGTCCAGTAGCCAAAGCCCTTTATGCGATTAGTTTGAATAGTAAGTTGAGGCATATTGTTGAGGCTCGTTCCGAAGATCAGTGGGAATTATGGGATTTGCTTAATGTCATTACCCAAGCTGGATTTGATCCGAAACGGCTTTGGAAAGCGCATCCTGGTGAGCGGGAGCATATCTGTCGTATTGTGCCGCCTGAATCATTTCGGATGTACTCTATCTCCTCAACGATGGATCACAGTTCGCTTAACGGTGCGGAAGAGTTAACGTTAACGATTGGTCGATTGCTGTATGACACACCAGAAACGGCCGTTTCTAAATCTGAAAATCGCTACGGCACAACCTCACACTTTTTGGGCGATACTTCCTTTACCACCGCCGAAGATCGGGGACATGTTGCCCTAAAATTGGTTCATCCCTCCCGTTTTAGCTTGCCAGAAGACCCCAGCACACCGATTGTGATGTTCGCGGGGGGAACGGGCATCGCCCCTTTCCGTGGCTTTATCATGGAACGTGATCAGCAAGAGAATGTGGGCGATAGCTGGCTCTTTTTGGGGGTTCGTACCCGCGAGGAGTTCTATTATAAAGAACAGTTTGAGCCGATTGTGGCAAACGGCCGTTTGCATATTCGGCCCGCTTTCTCACGCGATGCTGTGGATACTAAATTTGATAACGGCCGTTTCACCTTTGAACCGGGTGAAAAACGATACATTGGCGAAGAAATGTTACGCGAAGAAAACGCCAAAATGTTATGGGACGTACTCCGTAGTAAAAAAGACGGCGGTCAAGGTGGCCATCTGTATGTGTGCGGACGCACTGGCTTTGCTGTCTCCGTCATGGACGCTATTAAGGAAGTTTTGCGCCGCTACAGTCAAGGTTCATCTGAAGAGATAGAGGCTCAGATTAACAAAATTCTTTATCGACTGGTCGGCGAAGATCGTTATAAACAAGACATCTTCACCACCTACACAGGCTCACATATCGACCAAAAACAAACCTATGACGCTTCTGAAATCGTGTTGCACAACAATCACACCGATGGTTTTTGGATGGTCATTAGTGGTCGCGTTTACGACATGAACGAATTTGGTCATCTTCATGCTGGCGGTTTCAAAATTATCCATAGCTATGCTGGTATGGATGGTACGCAAGCGTATGAAAAAGTTAAGCACCACATCAACCCCGAAGTGGATTCGATGTTGGGCATGTATGAACTCGGCGTGGTTCGTCGGTTAGATTTTGGCATGGAATGGGGCGTTGTCGTCGGGCCAGATGGGCTGCGCTTCATGTTGTTGGCTGATGTTTATCGGGCATGGATTCATTTCCTTTACAATGTGGTTGAAATGGAAAATGCTCTCTACAACGACTACTCTCTAAAAGAACAAACCATCATCGCCGACGATTCCCCAGATGATTATCCACCCATCAAATTGCAATATCTACTGGAAGTGCATGATCGTTTTATGGTTAATTTTGTGGCGGGAACGACGGGACAGTTTTTGGAAAACCTGTGGGCTGTTACCAGCAGCATTTGTTCCAAAGATCAAGATATTCGCTGGATAAAAGATGAAATTGACCGCGTTAATCAGAGTCAAGAGGCTGATACGGTCAGGCGACTGAGCCATGAGTTGCAAAAACGTATTAACGAAATCGTTGAACGCCAGCCAAGTGAGGATGATCCGACAGTGATGCTAGTCAAGGAGTACTGCACCTTGCTAGACACCGAAGATACGCGATTTTTACATGAGATGAAAATGGTTTCAAGGGAAGGCATACAGGTGTTTGAAGCGTTTGAACGTGATGCTGTCCGACTTGGTGGCGAGCAGCTTTTAGCCGCAATCAGGCAGTTCCCCAGAGTACTGGAAAGTTATCATGCGCGGGTCTTGTCTGGCGCATTGAGCATTTTGTTGGCTCGCTCAGATTGATCCACTTTCACTCCTGCCAGTTCCCTTCCCATTTCAGGGGGAGATAGGGAGGAGGTAGAAGATTAATCCATGAACAACCATGATGCCCCTAAAAAAAATCTTGATCTAATATACTGATTGAACGGTTTGGGGATGGCAGGCGCCATCTTGCACATTGGCGCACACCCGGACGATGAAGATGTTGGGCTAATGGCTTATATGGCACGTAAATTAGGGGTGCGAATAGTCTATTGGTCGGCGACTCGTGGCGAAGGTGGGCAAAATCGACTTGGCCCTGATAGCCAAGAGGCTTTGGGTGTTTACCGAACGTGGGAAAGCCTAGCCGTGCGGGCTGTGGGTGGTGGTGAAGCGCTCTTTTGCCCCTTCTACGACTTTGGTTATAGTATTGGACTTTTGACAAAATGCTTAACATAAAATATTATCTTACAGTCATTCACTCGACTATCAATTTATTCTTACAGCAAATGCGTGAATGAACTTGGGGTTCGGGCAATTTAAAACTTCTATCCAAACCTCGAGTTAATTCGCCTGCATTAATTCCATTCTTCTGTGAGTAGATAAGTTGGTAAATCAGGCATTGTTCTTGAGCAGTTTATCTTCATTGTTGCCGGTAATCATTCATACAATTTGGTTCGCTACGGCCGTGAAGCTGTCAGAGCAGCTATCATTAAGACAAATCCGGCCAGCATTGGCGAGGCGCGTAAATGTTCTTTTAGATGAAAGCCATAATCATCGTACCCGGCCATTCCTTCTGTACCGGGCAGGACGACAAAATCAGGTGTCTTCTTGACAAACAGCAGCCAATCCAGAATCGTCAAATCAAACAGCCAAGCTGAGATAATCAGGGCGTAAGCGTTGAGAAATGCTGCTTTGAACGTTAGATGACCACCGTTGGCTTGCTTCAAGCCGTGATTCGACCAGATCGGCCCGCCAATCATCACCGCAAAAAAGGGAACAGCTATGATCAAGCTCAACCTTTTTGTACATGGGCTGGGTTCACCGTATTTTTCTTTGATGTCTGGGGGATAGTCGTTTAGCCATATTTCGGCGTTCCACATCATTGTGACGATGATGAATGTGCCCATGACGCCACTGTAAATCAGGCTGTCACGGAAAGCTTTTTTTAGAGATGGGTTGTTGGTTACAGTTTGCACAATAATCCTTTACCACACGCCGGGCAGCAGCCGGTAATGTGTTTCCTGTGAATATTTCACATAGCCTGATAATTCTGCCTGTAACATCTTATCTTCCTGAGAGGTACGCCAGACAAACAAGGCTACCCCTACAAACGCCAGCAGCAGCCCCCACCAGGAGCCAAGCATGAGCGGCAAGCCAATGGTTGAGAGAAGGAAGCCGCTGTACATCGGATGGCGTACATATTGGTAGGGGCCAGATGTGCATACCTGATGCCCCCGGTTTGTTTGAATACGAACGGTTGTGGTCAGAAAATAGTTCACCGACATGGCCCAATAGATGATAAATATGCCCGGTATCAGGCAGATGAAACCAATAACCTGGAGCGCCACCGGCATGGTAGACCAGTCGAAGCGGTAATCCAGCCCCACAATCAGGGGGATTAAAAATACGAGCGGCGCATACAATTTTGTAAATAGTTTATCGAATGGTTTGGTGTCTTTTGCTGTACGGCCGCGTTCGTTAATAATGCCAGGACTTTTGCGGATGATGATGACAGCCCCAATTGCCAGCGTGCCGATGGAAAACAGTGCATGCGCCCAGGCGATCGGCCAATTTAAGGTTCCCGCTCCCAAAAAGATAATGGCTGACAGGCCAATTTGGAACACAAAAACAAAAACGATGCGTTTCCTACCATCTTTATCCAGACTGGTTTGTCGTTCGTGTGTCATTGTAGTAGACATTTTTCACCTCATTATTTAATGAAATTAGATATGCCTAAATAATAAATGATTAACAACAAAAAATCAATATACTGACCGAAAACTGATTACGGGTAACTTGTATCAACCGACAAACAATGGCTCTGGCAAACCGGCAACGGCCGTTTCCAACATGAACATCTGACCGGCCAACGGTTGTTCGGCTCGTTCTGCTGCCGATAAACCGACGCTGGCTGAGGTCACGTAAAGCAAATTCAGGTCGGGGCCGCCAAAGATACAGCTTGTGGGGCGGGCGACTGGCAGGGTGATTTCCCGGTCAACGAAACCATCAGGCGCATACCGGACAATTTTCCAGCCATCCCATTTGGCGCTCCAAACAAAGCCGTCAGAATCTACCGTCAGGCCATCGGGGAAACCTTCTGTGTCTTGGGCGAAAATACGTTTGCTGGAAATATCGCCAGTTTGCAGGTCGAAATCGTAGGCGAAGATGGTATGGGTGGGGGAGTCGGTGACGTACATGGTGCGGTTATCGGGACTCCAGCCCAGGCCATTGGAACAGGTGACGGCTGAAACCATCTGGCGACAATTCCCATTCCTATCTAACCTGTACAGAGCGCCCAGCGGTGCAGCAATTTTCATATCCATCGTACCGGCCCAGAAACGGCCGTGACGGTCACATTTACCATCATTAAAACGAGTGTTTAAGGTTGCTTCCGGGCGACAAATGGCGCTCATGTCACCGCTGTCCAAATCGAAGGAGTACAAACCATCACGTAGCCCCACAATCGTCCCGCCGCTTGCCCGCAGGGCAAAACAGCCGATTTGGGAAGGCATCATCCAGGCCATGTATGCGCCAGATGAGGGCTGCCAGCGTTGCAGACACGGCCGTTCAATATCCACCCAATACAACGCCTGCTCTGCTACCGACCAGACCGGCCCTTCCCCCAATTTATCTTCAGCTTGATATGCTACTTTGATCTTCATTGATTGTTGTTAGTCATCCGGTTTTGCAAGCCAAAATTCACGTACTTTTTCAAAATGACCGATTCGTTCTGAAATCTTGCCAATCTCTTTGATGTAGAATTCAGCCACAATATCACACAGTTCAAGCATCCATTTTTTACGAGAATATTGTGGGTTTAAGCTAACTCGATTGGAATTGGCAATCTGTATTTGTCCCCAGCCTAATGCGCCAATTGGCACGAATTTCACATCGGTGAAAATTGCTTGAGTTTCTTCTAAATGATAACTCACTAACAAAAGGGAGAAATAATTGTTGTTATCTTCATAGAATCTTGAAGGTCGCCTGACAGATGTCAGATTAGGCATGTTGAATTTTGTGCTTGTTCAGTGTGTTTTTACATCTATCACATAGTACAGTCCGTCAATATCGTTGAAAGCAAGATCGGCCATTGCCCTACGGGCAAAACTTGATGAGTAATCAATACTCCATTTTCCGAGAATGGAATCAAAAGATTCAGCAATAATTTCTTCTATTGCATCGCCAGCCGCTCGTGTGCTGCGTAGTGTGCGTGGAGAGAGAATATCTTGCTGAGAATTTAGCAGGTCAAGAGTTGCCAGTTGAATATCTTTGTAAGTGTCATTGAAAAATATGCGACTTTTCATTGTATGGCTGTCCATGCTAAATTAGCGTGAGTTGATTTTTTTCGGGATTCTTCGTCGTTTTGCTGGGTTTCTTTTGGTCGGCTAATGTGTTTCTTTCCCAGAATACGTCTTCATAATATCCTTGAATATCTGAGTTTGTCTTGGTTTGCATTAACCGTTTTTCAGCCAGACAACAATAATGTTTGTCTATTTCAACACCAACATAATGACGGTTGAGTTTCTTAGCCACGACTGATGTGGTGCCAGAACCCAAAAATGGGTCAAGTACAACATCATCTTCACAAGAACTTGCTAAAATAATTTTTGCCAGCAGTTTTTCAGGTTTTTGAGTGGGATGATCCGTATTTTTAGGCATCGACCAAAACGGCACGGTTAGATCAGTCCAAAGATTCGAGGGGTAAGTTAAACGAAAACGGCCGTTCTCGGTTTCATTCCAATCCTTAGGGGTTCCTTTTTTAGTCGTATATGGCGCTATTACTTTTCGTTTTAATTTGACATCATCTACATTGAACGTGTAATTTTTTGATACGGTACAAAACCAGATATCTTCGAAACTATTTTTCCAGTTTGTCTTCGCCCCACGCCCCTTTTCGCGTTCCCATGTAATACGATTTCTAACGATGAAATATTTCTCTATGATTCTATGTATTGGACTTTTGACAAATTTATTGACATAATGTTGTTTGATGAAAATTCACACTCGACTGAAAATACTCGAGCAGGGATTTGGGGCGAATTAACTTGGGGTTCGGGTTCCTTGGGATCGCACCCGAACCCCAAGTTAATTCACACATTTGTTGTGAAAACAGATTCGCAGTCGAGTAGAAATTTGCAAACAAACGCATTATGTTAAGTTTTTTGTCAAAAGTCCAATG
>JAAEOP010000729.1 GCA_024223125.1 Chloroflexota bacterium | reverse complement strand
CGTAAGCGGCAGATGGAAGCGTTGGCCCCTAAAGCAGAGGAGACGTGGACGGCCGTTGATCAACTCATCCAGGAAGGTCAGGCCAAACCCTATGACAAGGCAGTACAATTGCTAACAAAATTACACGATCTAGCCATCTACCAGGGAACAGAACCGGCTTATGCAGCCCGCCTGCATCGTTTGCGCTCAACATATTCGCGTCGCAGTGCCTTGCTGCGCCGGTTGGACAGGGCCGGGTTGGATTGATTTCTAGTCAGCTTGGTTCAATACAAAACCCAGGTGATAACGAGATGTCGCTAAAAAACCTTCACCTTCCGGTAACAGTGGATATGTCTACGGCCGATATGGTCGCTGATGTTTACATGCCTTCACTCTCGGGTTCTGTACATTATGACCGGGGTATGAACTTTATTAGTTTTGGTTGGCTACGGAGGGGTTACTACCCTTCTTCCGCATTTACCGAAGCATACCCAATGCCAATAAGACCTAACCCCACGGCTCCCACGATAGCCACCACCGCGATAATTAAACCAATAATGAACGCAATCAATGTCAATACAAAACCTACCCCATCACCCGTAGCGGACACTTCTTCGGCACTTTCATCTTCGTGCCCATCCTGATAAACCATATGGGTTGTAGTTTGATTGTGACCGCCTTCTTTAGCTAACACGGCCGTTGGCGCGGTCGCCACAAATAATAAAAGTAAAGCGCCTGCAAAGCGTAACCATTTTCCAGTTCTCATGAACGAATATCTCCTTTTGTGAAAATCGGCGCGATTATATGCCAGACGGCCGTTGGTTCAAAAAAACATCTGAATGAGATTGTCTCCCTAAAACTCATAACGCACTGCGTCGTATTGCTTCACCTGACCGACCTCGTTATAATTACCCCAATTCAAAGCTACTGAACGATAGTGAATCATGGTCCTGGTTAAAATTAAAGTCCGTCCCCAACAAACTGTTACTTTTCCTGGCATCTGCTCCCACTGCGGCCGTCCTGCCCCCTACATCATGCCGGTAAAAAAACGGATCAGCCGTATTACCCGTTTAATCGGCGTTCCCGTTTGTACAGATTGCGCTGCCCACATCAACTACAAATCGGCCGCTGAAGAGCGATTGCAAAAGATGGATTGGCTCATAAGCGGGGCTGTCTTCCTTTTGTTGTTAGGCATAGGGCTGCTTGTGGCCCCGGCCAGTTTGCCGTTTCTACTGCGTTTGTTGATGGTGGGCTTGGGGACGATAATGGCTACGACCGTAACGCATGCCTTCTTCAAACGCCAGATTCGTAAAACATATCTGCCCCCAAAACAAGCCGTCTTAAACGCCGCCCGCATCGAAAACTTTACTTGGCGGGCAACTACATTTGCCTTTGAAAATGAGACATTTAGCCAACGGTTCCGTGAAATCAACGAACCGTTGTTAATGGAAATCTAAAAATTGTGGCCCGTAGAGGCTGGCCTCGCCAGACTACGCGCCACACGATACGGAGGAATTTAATGAAAGCAGTTGTATGTATTAAACAGACGCCCAGTACGACGGCCGTACTCACCGTAGACGAGAGCGGACATGTAAGCTGGGATGATCCCGGTGGCAAGCCCAACGTCCTCAATCCTTGGGATGAGTATGCCGTGGAAGAAGGCGTGCGCTTCAAAGAAAATCATGGCGCCTCAGATGTCATTGTTCTGACGGCCGGTCCCGCAGAAAGTCAGGATGCGCTCAAAACCAGTCTGGCGATGGGTTGTACCGGCGCTGTTCTTGTTTCTGATACCAGCTTTAGTGGCAGCGATACGCTGGGCACAGCCCGTATTTTGGCCGCCGCCATCAATAACATTGGGGATGTAGATATTGCCATCTTTGGCAAACAAGCTATTGACGGCGATACTGGTCTGACCCCCATGCAGGTAGCCCGACAATTAGGTTGGACGCCGCTCACCTATGTCTCGGCCATCAAAGAAGTGACTGATGGTCAGATTACGGTTGAACGTTTGCTGGACGACGGCCGAGAGATAATTACGGCCAATTTGCCGGTAGTTATCAGCGTCGTCAAAGAGATTAACGAACCCCGTTATCCCTCCCTCATGGGTATCCGTAAAGCCAACCGGGCCAAGATTCCCACCTGGAACGCCGGCGACCTGTCTGTGGATGGTGAAACGGGAGCGGCCGCCAGCAAAGTGGATTGGTCTAAAGTGTATGCCATTCCGCCCCGTGAAGGCAGTGTGGAAATTATTGAAGCCGACAGCGTAGAAGAACAGGTCCGCATTTTGGCCGACAGGTTATTCGAGGAGAAGGTAATATGAGCGGCGTATGGGTATTTGTAGAAAGTAAAAATGACACCATTCCGGCTGCAGCCCAGGAAGCGATTGGGGCGGCCCGTAAAGTGGCTGCCGATTTGGACCAACAAGTGACTGGTCTCGTTTTGGGATCAGATGTTTCTGGCGTAGCCGATGCCGCTTTTGATCTGGGTGTGGATGCTGTGTTAGGCGCGGATGACGCCACCCTGGCCGATTTTCGTGTGGAAGCGGCCGGCCCGTTAATCACGAAACTGGCGCAGGAACATGATCCGGCCGTGATTATTATTGGTGGCAGTACACACGGCCGTGATCTGGCGGCCTGGCTGGGCGCTGATTTGGATGCCGGCGTCATTGCCGACGCTATTGATGTGCAGGTGGATGGCAGCACAGTTAAAGTGACCCGCCCCGTGTACGCCGGTAAATTATTAGCCGATGTTCACATCACGGCCGGTACGCAAATTATCACTTTACGCAGCCGGGCTTTCCCCCAGGCAGAATCTACCGGCGGCAGCGGTTCCGCCCAATGGAGTGACGCTGTGGTGGCTGAAGATGACATCAACGCCAAAGTTGTCGGTTTTGAAGGCAAAGAAGGTACAGTTAGTCTGACTGATGCCAGCATCATCGTTTCTGGCGGCCGTGGCGTAGGCAGTGCAGAAGGGTTCGCGTCGGTGCAAGCGTTGGCCGATACATTGGGTGGCGCGTTGGGAGCTTCGCGCGCGGCCGTAGATGCGGGTTGGATTCCCTACGATCATCAGGTCGGACAGACGGGTAAAACGGTCAGCCCGGATTTGTATATTGCTTGTGGCATCAGCGGCGCTATTCAGCATCAGGCCGGTATGCGGACATCTAAGATCATTGTAGCTGTCAATAAAGACCCGGATGCACCTATCTTCAAACTGGCCCATTATGGCATTGTGGGCGATTTGTTTAAGGTGGCTCCGGCGCTTACGGCCGAATTCCAGAAACGACTTGGTTGATTCGGCAGTCGGTGATCAGTTTTCAGTAATCAGTTTTCAGTAAACGGCCGTCAGACTTTGCAGTTTGACGGCCGTTTTTTCATTCAAGGATCAACGCAGCAAACCACCGGAAGGTTCCTCAGTTTTATCCGTATTTCCCCTATCCGTGTACACAAACCCCTGTTATCTTTTGTAGTATTGCGAATAATCCCTCACAAAACCATCCGATTCCTGACAGTCTCCTGACATTTATGGCATCTTTTTGTCGCTATCTTGACAATTCGATTGCTGTATGTTTTACTTTTGTCGGGGTGGGAAACAATATTAGCGGGGTTTGTCCCCAATAGTAGCAAGGAGCAGTATCATGACCATCTCATTAGAAGCGCTAATTATTCTTGCCCTAATTTTCTTCATCATTGGATTGATGGCCGGTGTGTCTATGACAAGACCGCGCATGTAAAAAAATAGTAATGTGAGGGATCTGCCTTTTTGGGGGCAGATCCCCACCCTCGTTTTGTAGCGCCAGTTTCTATTTGGGGTGGCTGGGACAAAGCCCTTCTTGATTACAAGAGGGGCTTTTCTTTTTCTATAAGCATTTTCTCAATCATCTGGGGAAAGTTGATTGTTTGGCTCACAGTGTATTAACCGGGAAATCCGTTATAATTTGCCGCCTATGGATAAAATTTTAGATGAACAAACACGGCCGTTGCGCCTCTGCTTTTTTGGTACTTACCGGGCCAATTACGTGCGTAATCAGGTCATCATTGCCGGATTGCGCCAAAATGGAGCCATTGTGGAGGAGTGTCACAGCCCTTTGTGGCATAGCGTTGCCGACCGGGTGGCACAGGCGGGCGGCGGTTGGAAAAGTCCTCGATTTTTCAAAAGGGTTATCAAGGCATATTGGCGACTCTTTCAAGCCCATCGTCACACCCCGGAATATGACATTATGCTGGTCGGGTATCCGGGTCAGTTTGATGTGTATTTGGGACGGTTGCTTTCCTGGTGGCGGCGTAAACCGATGGCATTAGATATTCTTATGTCTTTGCATTTGATTGCCGAGGAACGGGGATTGGCACAAAAAAGCCCTATTAGCGGAAAGTTAATTTTCTGGTTGGAGAAAGGCAGCTTAAAATTACCCGATCTCCTCATAGCCGATACGCCTGAATACCGGGAATATTATTGTGAGAAGTACGATTTGAAACCGGAGAAGTTTAGCCTAGTTCCGTTGGGGGTAGACGACCGCATTTACCGACCGCGTCCAGATTTACGGCCGCCACAAGATTATTTCCGCATCATTTATTACGGCACCTTCATTCCTTTGCATGGAGTGGAAACGATGATTCGGGCGGCGGCCGCATTGCAAGACCAACCCCAAATCCAGTTTGATTTTTATGGGGATGGGCAGGAACGGCCGTCGGCCGAACAGTTAGCCCGCGAGTTAAATCTGGATAATGTTCACTTCCGCGGTTGGATAGATAAAGAAGAACTACCAGCCCAAATCGCTCAATCCCATGTCGTCCTGGGTGTATTCGGTACCACAAAACAATCGCGCTGCACCATTCAAAACAAAATTTGGGAAGGGATGATGATGCAGCGGCCGGTTATCAGCGGCGATGCGGAAACGATACAGGCAGAATTGAAGCATAAGAAGCATGTTTATCTGGTTGAACGAGCCAATCCGCAAGCATTGGCGGCCGGAATTTTAGAACTGGCGCAAACTCCAGATTTACGCCGGCAAATGGCGATAGCCGCTTTTGAACGGGTACAAGAAAACACGATAGCAGCGATCGGGGCTAAAACCAAAGAATTATTGTCAGTCTGGCAAAACGAGAAGCAAATTTGAAGTTAGTAGAACGAAGCAGTTTAATCATGCAAAAGTACAAGCTGCAACTGTTGTTAAGCGGCATTTTATTGTTGGCGCTTGGTTTACGCCTTTGGGGAATTAACTTTGGCCTGCCTAATCTATATCATCCTGATGAAGACGCGGTGGTGATGCCGGCTCTGACGATGATTAAAACTGGGAATTTAGAACCAACAAGAATGGAGTACGGCACGTTTCATATTTATTTGTTAGCGGCCGTGTCTGCCCTAACGTTTGTGCAATCAGCCCGGAATGGGTTTATTGAGTTCCCGGCTGATTTGTCTATTTATGAGAGGGGTGCGTTTCCGGCTGTCGCCAATCATCCTGAATATTTTGTGGCTGCCCGGTTGGTGTCCGTTATGTTTGGGATGGGTATTGTGTTGGCGCTTTACATGTTGGCGGCTCGTTTAGGTAACCGGCGACAGGGATTGATGGCCGCGGCATTAGCGGCCGTGCTGCCCGCCTTAGTCACCCACAGTCATTTTGCTACCACCGATACAGCATTAACATTTTGGAGCTTGTTGGGACTTTACCTGCTTGTGCGCGTATTTGACCGTTGGGAACAAGACAGCTTGTGGCCATATGCTGGGGCCGGTTTGGTTTGCGGATTAGCTGCTTCAACCAAATACAATGGGGTGGCCTTAGCCGTTCCTCTCCTGGCGCTCCCCTTCTTAAAAGCAAAAAAACTGGATGATCTAGTAAACATGCGAACGTTAGCCGGGCCAATAGCGATGGGCGCTGGGTTCTTAATGGGAACACCATATGTTGTTCTCAACTTGCCAAAATTTTTGTACTGGTTTGGGTATTCATTGCGATTGTACAATTCGCCGGCTCAAAATATTGTAGGCACAAGTTGGCAGTGGCACTTAAACTATCATATTAGCAGTCCTAATGCGTTCATTTTTTTTGCTGGTTTGGTAGGTTTCCTTTTAAGTTGGCGTCATTGGGGTTGGTCGCGGGCGTTGTTGGTGAATAGTTTTGTGATGGTGTTATGGCTGGCAATTGTGAGCCAGACACGCCGCGAAGCGCGGATGTGGCTACCATCGGCGCCTATCTTTGTTGCTTGGGCGGCGTTGTTATTGGATTGGTTGTTGGCCAGGTTAGACCATTTCTCTTGGACGTTATGGGTAAAACGGGTGAGCGGAAGTGTACTCTTTTTACTCATATTTTTGCCCTTGTTGTTTCAATCAACGGCCGTAAACCAACGATTAAATGGGGATGATGTACGCAGCCAAACCCAACGCTGGATTGAGAGTAACTTATCGTCAGGCACTGGGATTGCCATGGAATATTTTTCGCCGAATGTGGACACGGCCGTGTGGCCGGTATTAAAGGTGCAGCATCTACATCATAATCCACCGGAATGGTATCGTGAACAAGGGGTGCAATATCTGGTGTTAAGCGAAGCAGGCAACAATTCCACAAAAATGTCGGCCGAAGATGTGGCCGCGCGGGAATCATTTACGGCCGCAAATTGTCTGGTAGAAAGTTTTAGCGGCTCTTTCCTTTCGGCCGAAACAATCCATATGTGGGTTTATCATTTGCCTCCCTGCAATTAATTAGACCTTTACAGGAGGGTAGAGCTATGAACAAAAAGCGGCAACTTATCAACATCGGCGTCATCCTCTTCGGACTCAGTTTGCTGATGGTGACAATCATGTTGCTGGGCCATTTTGGAACCAATAACAACAATGTGATGGCGGCCGATGAGCGAACAACGCTGCCTAACATCATTTTGATCATTGTAGACACCTTGAGGATTAATCACGTTTCCACTTATGGATATGCCCGACCAACTACGCCTCATTTAGACGGCCGTATCGCCCAAGAAGGCGTCCGTTTTGAAGCCCACACCAGTTCTCCGTGGACATGTCCTTCCAATGCCGCTCTCATGACCGGCCGTATTCCTTCAGAAACCGGTGCCTCCTGGGAAACGATTGGGGACACATTGCCGGACAGCGAAAAAACATTAGCTGAATATTTGCATGAGGCTGGTTATTACACCGCCGGTTTCACCAGCCGACCATATTGTATTCGTGGAGACCTCGGTTTTAATCAGGGTTTTGATCATTATGATGATGGCCTTGCCAATAACAACACGAATGGACCGGTTCGAGCTGCTGACCTGAATCTCCTGGTGACGGATTGGTTAAGTGCTAGTTGGACGCCGGTAATAAGCGGCTCTCAGCCGCTCTTTTTGTTTACCTATTACTTCGATCCCCACACCGAGTACGATCCGCCGCCCCCTTACGATATCCTCTATGACGCTGCCTATACCGGAACCCTGACCCCGGCTATTTTTGGTCACGGCGAAACGGCAAAGTCTGGCCAACTGGTATTGTCCGCCCGTGATCTGCAATATCTAAATGCCCTTTATGATGGTGAAATAACGTATTGGGATTTTTACCTGGGGCAATTATTGGATGAATTGGAAAGTCGTCATTTGATGCAAAATACACTCATCATCGTGACCACAGATCATGGTGAGATGTTGGGGGAGCATGGCGAATGGTCACATGCTGGCTCCTTGTATGAGGAAGTTGTCCGTGTCCCCATGCTCATGCGTTATTCAGGTGTCATTTCACCGGGTCTGGCAGTGACAGTTCCCGTACAAACGATGGATTTGATGCCTACTATTTTGGATTATGTTGGACTTTCTATGCCCACGAATTTACAGGCTGTTAGCTTACGGCCGTTCATTGAAGGGTCACGGCCGTATACGTCATCACGGCCGATTTACAGCGAAGTAGACGCTGTTGTCGATCCGGACAATCCTCTTTTTTGGGCATCTCCGCCAGATGATTTACGCTCTGTTAATTTGGATGGTTGGAAATATATACATCATCTCAACCAGCCAACTGCCAGCCAACTCTATCAATTACAAACGGCATCCATCTACGAAAAAAATAATCTCATTGGGCAAGAGCCGGAAAAGCATAACCAATTACGGTGGCATATTATGGATACGTTTTTACCCCATCAACTATATCTACCGGTAGAAATGAAATGAGTTTGCCCGAAACCATTCAGGGGGTATGCTAGATTGGGTCAATTTTTCGTACACATATTGTGTTTTACAAGTAGAAAATTGACCCAATCTTTTGGGGTGAACGAACAGTTTGCCCGAAACCTGACCGCTGGATAACATTAGCGGGTTTTCTCAGAGGTGCGATGCACTTGTGAAATGCGTCGCACCTGAATAATTATGGAGATTTATCGTATGACCGAATCTGTATGCGTCATCATAACAAACTGGAATCAGGCGCAGCATACCATCGAATGTTTGGAAACCGTTTATCGACAGGAATATCGGCCGTTTACGCCGCTTGTAGTTGATAATGGCTCGACGGATGATACCGTCGCTCGTGTAAAAGAGACGTATCCCCAAACCGAAATCCTGACCCTGCCAGAGAATTTAGGCCCCACCGGAGGGTACAACTCTGGGTTTCGGTATGCCCTGGAGCAAGGGTTTGATTTCATCTTTTTGTTGAACAACGACACTCTTTTAGCTCCCGATTGTATTAGCGAACTAATGAAAGAAGCCCAATCGGCCGCAGATATTGGCCTGGTAATGCCCAAGATTTATTATGCCGATGAACCAAAGCGAATCTGGAGTGTGGGCGGGTGGGAGAATCAGTGGAATTATGAAGTTCAACGGCCGGGGGAAAATCAACTAGACGAGGGGCAATGGGAAGAAGCGGTAGATATTGATGACGCCCCGTTTTGCGCTGTTCTGCTCACTCGTAATCTACTGGAAACGGTAGGATTGCCAGATGATAACTTTTTCCTTTATTATGAAGATCGAGATTTTTCACGCCGGGCACAAGAGGCTGGATTCCGTCTGCGGTTAGCGCCGAAGGCGACCATGTGGCACAAAGTGTCGGTGAGCAGCGGTGGCAGTGGTAGTCCCGCCGAACGATATTGGATGGCCCGCTCAGGTGTACAATTTTATAAGAAAAATGTGGGCATGCGCTCACGTTGGTTTATTGTCATTCCCTGGCGAGGAGCCAGCGCCTTACGAACTACATTTAATCTGGCCCGGCAAGGCCGGTTTGATTCCATTAAAGCATATTGGACGGGCTTGTGGCATGGTATTCGCGGAATTAAATAAACATGACTGATTTTGTAATCGTTCACCCCCCCCAAGATTGGGTCAATTTTCTACTCGTAACACACAGCGTATGGGCGAAAAAAATTGACCCGATCTAGCCCTGAACGGTTGCCTGAATTTGAGACGGTGGGGTGTCTTTTTAGCCATGCTGCACCTGCGGAACTGTTATTTGAACGGCCGGATTGGTGGTTTGAATTACCGGGCAATTTTGCCTGGCGGCGCTGCCCAGAATGTGGTTTACTCCTCTTAAGCCCTCGACCCACACAAACAAAAATAATAGATTATTACCTCTCTAACTATGCGGCTTACCGGCCGGCCATTGCCGATGAGAAATGGCCGCTTATGCGTTGGAAGCGACGGCGAAATTTGCGTGGGGTGATGTCGGCTGTGAACCAACATGCGGCCGTTGGGCAGCTGTTGGATGTGGGCTGCGCCACTGGCAATTATTTGGCTGAGATGCAAAAGGGGGGTTGGGAAGTGCAAGGGGTTGAATTACAGTCAGATGCGGCCGTGTATGCTCAACAACGTTTTGGGTTTACCGTATTTAACGGTGATTTGTTAGACAGTCAATTGCCAGCCCAAAGTTTTGATGTGGTCACGTTGTGGGATGTGTTGGAACATACTTTTGACCCGTTGGCGATCCTAAAAGAAACAGCCCGAATTTTGCGGCCTGGAGGGTTGGTCGCGTTTTCAATTCCAGACCCAACCAGTGTGTGGGCGGAGCGATTTGGCCCGACCTGGATTGGATATGATGCCCCCCGTCACCTTTATTTGTTTCATGGCCAAAGTTTGGATTTGCTGTTGAATCGAGCGGGGTTTCATTTGGTAGTAGCCAACCATTATTTGGCAACCTATCATACCTGGGCAGCAAGCTTTCACACCTGGCTGAACCAGAAAATGCCCCCTGGTACGACGCGCAAATTTATGCGGAAGATGACATATTTACCATTTTGGGCGCCTTTGACCAATCCGTATTTTAATTGGTTGAACCGGCGCGGCCGTGGCTCGGTTTTAACGGTGGTAGCTAAATTGGGGACAGAATTATGAGTACGCGACGGCGAGTGCTGCGTAATTCTGGCTATAACCTCATAGCCGGAATTAGCCAACGGATTGGGCAAACTGTCACCTTCATCTTAGTGGCGTGGATGCTGACGCCGGAAGCGCTCGGCAGCTATAAATTAGCCATTACTTACACTAGTATCTTGTTAACATTGTCTCTCTGGGGACTAGACCAGTTATTGGTGCGGGACGTGTCTAAGGACAAGACAAAGGTGGGGTTGTATTTGGGGAATTATATGGCGCTGCGTCTGGCGTTAGCGACTGTTTTTTGGTTGGGAATTGTCCTTGTTTCGCCTTATCTCCCTTACGCGCCAGAAACCAAACAGTTTATTGTCATTATGACGGCCTCAATTATCCCCGCCAGTATCAGTAATTTATTTCAGGCGGTATGGGCTTCTTTTGAAGATATGAAGTCATACACAGTGGTGTTGTTGATTTTCAGTGTTGTGCGGATTGTGGGCGGGGTGGCTGTGCTGCTGAACATCGCTGTTCTCATGCCAATTGCCGCGATATTTCTGTTGGCCAGCATCGCTGAAATGTTGACCAATGGCTGGATACTCTCCCGACGGCCGTTTGTGCGGCAATCTATCTGGAAATGGGACTGGCGTTTTGCCCGACACAGTCTCAAAATAGCCACGCCTCTTATTGCAGTCTCCTTTATTTTGATTGTAGAGTATCAATTTGACGATGTGATTCTCTCCTTTTTTTGGCCGGAGGAAGTTGTAGGTGTTTATGGCACGGCCGCCATGATCTTTACCCTCTTATTGTTTATCCCGCGAAGTATTCAATTAGCACTATTTCCGGTGATTTCGCGTGCCTACCACAATCAGAGTAATTTGCAGGCGGTATACAGCCAATCTATGAAATTTTTAATCGTTCTTACCTTCCCGATTGCTTTATTTGTGTCCCTATTTTCTTCACAAATCATTGAGTTTGTGTTTGGATCAGTTTATGAAGAGGCAGGTCCAATTTTAGCTGTTTTGGCATGGGCATTTTTCATCGCGGCGCTAAATGTGCCCAATTCACGACTGCTCATTTCGGCCAATAAACAACGCATGGTGGCTGTTTTTGCCCTCTTTAGTATGGTCGGAAATATCCTGTTGAGTTTGTGGCTGGTTCCTCGTTTTGGCGGCCTGGGCACGGCCTGGGCACGGGTTCTGGCGATGCCGCTCTATACGATACCGGCATTGGTTTATGTGCAACGATATATATGCCGTCTGGATTGGCGTGAATTTTTTAGATTGGATATGGCGTACTTACGTCCAGGCGCGGGCAAAGGATTGTAATGAAGATGAGTGAAAATGTGTTAATTACTGGCGGTGCGGGATTCATCGGTTCCCATCTGGCTGACACGCTGCTGAAAGCTGGACATCAGGTGACGGTCTTGGATATTTTGCATCCACAGGTGCATGGGCAAATGCGAAAAATTCCCGATTATCTGGATGATCGGGTGCGGGTGATTCAAGGGGATATACGGGACAAGGAAGTTTTGCGCGAGACTTTGGTTGGGAAAACGACCGTTTATCATTTTGCCGCTTATACAGGTGTGGGACAATCCATGTACCAGATTAGCGAGTATCTGGATGTGAATGTGGGGGGCACGGCCGTGTTGATGGAACTTCTCAGCGAACAAAAGAACAGCATAAAACGTCTTGTGCTGGCTTCTTCGCGGGCTGTTTATGGGGAAGGCGTTGGCAATTGTCCACAGTGCGGTCTGGTTCATCCAGCCCCCCGCCCAATTGACCAGTTGCGAGACGGCCGCTGGGAAGTTGTTTGCCCGAATTGCGGCCGTGCTGTTCAATCGCAGCCCACATCCGAAGAGACAACAGCCGCCCCTTATTCCATCTACGCCATCAGTAAACAAAACCAGGAGCAGGTGTGTTTGCTCATTGGGGAAACATACAATATCCCGGTAGTTGTTTTACGTTTTTTCAATGTTTATGGACCGCGTCAGTCATTAAGTAATCCGTACACCGGCGTTATAAGTACCTTTATTACCCGGATGAAAAATGACCGGGCGATCCCGGTGTATGAAGACGGACGGGAAAGCCGGGATTTTGTACATATTCAGGATGTGGTTCAGGCGTGTGAATTGGCGCTGGAACAGGAGGCGGCCGTTGGCAAAATCTTCAATGTCGGCTCCGGCGAAGCGTTAACCTTGCTGCAAATTGCTCAGATTGTGACCGAAAAGTTCGGCGGGCCAGAGCTAATTATCAGCGGACAATATCGAGCCGGAGACATTCGTCATTGCACGGCCGATTTAACCCTGGCCAGAAAATTGCTGGGGTACAATCCTCAAATAACATTCTCAGCGGGGATTGATAATTTATTGGCAGATTTGAGGAGACAACATTGGCAAGATCATTCTCATATTGCTGAACAGGAATTGGTGAAACGTGGTTTGGCGTCTGATGGTTCTTGAGAGATTGAGAGATTTAATCTCCAATCTCAAAGAAGTTTACGCAAGTTAGTGCGAATGACAGATTGTAATTTGCCAAAAGGATAGTAAAGACGATTTAGTTGATTGAAGCGCCGCATCTCTATTTCCCCAATTGTTTTAAGAAGGGCGGTGAAGCGTGTACGGCCGTAAGCATATAAAGCCCTGTCTAAATCGTTGTATTGTTCAATCAGTTGCCTCGTTTCAGCAGACAATTCTGGGCGAGCCGACTGGGATCGTGAAACATTTTGGCGCACATAAAGTGGCGTCTTGTGCCAGCCAAGCAGGCGCTGCATGATGAGCAGTGACGCATCAAACCGTTCTGTCAGGCCAACCAATGAAAAACATCTGTCTATATTGACAATAGCCTGGTCTAGTAATTCCTGGTCACAAGCGCCATATGGTATTTCATCCGTTATACCAGCCAATTGGCGCGTCTGTCCATTGTCCAACTCATAATTGATGCCGCTAGACAGATACATTTGCAAGCTCATATTCTGGGATGTGACGGCTTCATGTAGTAAATGATGCGGGTTGTTCTTGACGTAGTAATAGTGTGAAACAACCCGTTTGATGGGATCGCGAAGGAATGTGATGTAAGTGGCTGGCCCTGGAACCAGGTTGTGTATGCCAAAAGGGGTGTGCCCGCGCAGCAGACGGTAGTTGGCCCGTTCTGTTTCTGTTTGCCCGGCAAAAGAGTCCATTGATTGCTGTAAACGCTGCCGGCCGCCGACAAATGTGTAAATGTAGTTGCGGCCGTATTCCCGATTCAAAATCTCATATAAAGTCAATCCGGCCGTTTTCGGTATGTGCAAAAAGATGATTGTCGTAGACTTATCTACTTCTTTGGTGATTGTCACAATTACTCCAGGTATCCCAGGCGGCGTAACTGCGCCAAAACGATTTCATCTTCCACATCTCGGCGTTCTACTTCTGCAACAACCGGGGTCATTTGCGCCAATTGAGTTTGCAGCAAGTTGTATAAATCCCGCCTTAAATCATGCTGCTGCTGACTTAAATCACTTGTTTCCAGATTATCTTCTTGCAGGTCATATAGTTCCTGGCGTGATCCGATGGTAATCAACTTATGTCCTTTGGCAAAAATGCCATAGGCTGGTTTATGCGCCTGTTGTGGGTTGATTATCTCAGGCCGATTTTGTTTTAATCGCTGTAAAGCCCATTCGATGGGGTGTCCTTCCGCTAAGATCAGTTCGGGAGCGCTGTTGGCAGAATTTTGTAGGGACAGTTTTTCTTCTTCTGGAGTGGCGACATTTACGGCCGTTAACAAAGTATGGAAAACTTGCCGCGTAGAGACAACCTGCTCTTGAACCGTGCCATTGGTGAACTGTCCTTCGGGGTCGCGTACAATCAGGGGTACATGAACCAAAGGCTCATAGACGCCAAAAGCATGGTTCAACCGCTTCTTTTCTCCCAAATGATCGCCATGATCAGCCATAACCACAACCAACAAATTCTCCCACGCATGATTGTGTTTCAATGTATCAAAGAATTTCCCCAGCTTCGCATCCTGTTCGGCCACTTCGGCATCATAAAAAGCGTGTAAGATCGCTTCCAACGCTTCATGGACAAAAGGCATATCTAACCAATTATCAATATTTACCTGCCAGCGATTGACCATCTGTTGAAATTGGCGGGCATGTTTACTTCCCAATCGTTCTGGCAAAAATCTGCGGAGCTTTTCTGAAGAAGGCGCATAAGGCGTATGGGTTCCCATTAAATTCATGAATACAAAAGCAGGCTGCTCTGATGTTAACCCAGGCCTGTTTATTAAGATGTGGGCGGCGTCTTGTAATGATTTAGTTGCCAGAGCTGCTTTAGATCGTTTGGTAAGATGCTGTAACTTGTTCCACAATGGGTGGCCTACCATTGATAAATGTTGTAATGGGGATGTTTGGCTATAACCAAGTGACTCGGCTATGAGGAAACGGCCGTAATGCTTCATTCGCGTTGAGACAGTGGGCAGCTTTTTGTCCTTGTCAAATTGAAATGCCAACAACCCCGCCCCAGGTGTGTTGTAATTCTGAAAATTGATGAATCCTCGATTTAAGTTGTTGGGAACACGGCCGATTAAGGGATTGTGGGAAAATCCGGCCGTAAAATACCCTGCCTGGCGCAAGCGTTGGGCCAACGTAACAACAGGTGAAGGCAAAGCAGCATCCATTTGAACTAACGAATGTTGCGACGGATAAAGGCCGGTAAACAGCGATGCGTGACTGGGGACAGTCCATTGGGCTGGCGCCACTGCCTTTGAAAATTGTGTCGCCCCATCATTGACCAATCGATCCAGATTTGGAGATGTTTCCACGCCATAGCCATAACAAGAAAGCTTGTCGGCTCGTTGGGTGTCTAATACCAACAGTAGAATATCAGGTTGCTTGTTTCCGGTAGTTAACATAATTGCTCAAGAATATTGGATATAAAATATGATGAAATAAGTGTAATATGATTACCCAGTCAGGAAAACCTTTTTAGGCAACTACACCGATAAAATAAGCGAATAATCACAATAATAACCCGTATGGAGTATTGTTTTATCCTTATATCTACCCTAGAATTTGTATTGTTTAAAATTTTACCCAATTTCATTACTTACTTTTGGAGGTTTCACATGAAGAAAAAGACATTTCTGTTTTTATTGGTAGCCTTGCTGCTTGTTGCAGTAGGGGTTGCAAGCGCTCAAATTGGTCCCCAAGGAGGAGGATTCTGGTTTGGCGCCACCCATCAAAATGTAGGCACAGGCACAGCTACAGTTAGCGTGACGGCCTATGATTCTGCTTCGTCCAGTACATATCCCTATTCTACAAGCATTGCTTCTGGCGCAGCCTTAAATATTGGCCCATCTGATATTCCCAGTTTACCGGCTGGGTTTGTAGGTTCCATCGTAACCAGTTCAGATGAACCATTGGTCGCATTGGTTAACTTGACCAATCGTGAAGCTGGTGGGAATGGCATTTCCGGCGGTAAAGCGGCGGCTATTTATAATGGTATTGGCAGCAGCAGCCCTAATACTGACCTTGAATTCCCGTTGGCTAAGTACAATCATTTCAACAAAACAACAACCTTCTACCTACAGAATGCAGGCTCTAGCACCACGACAGTTGATGTGACCTTCAACATCGGTGGCACAGCTTATCCCTATACCACCTCTAGCATTTCGCCGGGCCAAATGGTGGCTGTAGATGCTGGTTTGGCTGGCGTTACCGGCACAAACAATATCGGCGCTATGTCTATGACAGCTTCTGAGCCTATTGCCGGCGTTATGCTTGAGCATGAACATACTGCTACAGTGGCCACAGTATTGCAAGGCAGCAGCGGTTTTGCTCCGGGCGAAATTGAACAAACAATTTACTGCCCGACCTATAAGCAAAATCACTTCGGCCGTAAAAGCGGTTTGCAGGTGCAAAATTTGCACACGTCTGCTCAAGACATTACCGCTACCTTTGTGAGTGGCGGCAGCAGTTTTGTTTCAACTAAAACCAGTGTTGCATCGGGAGCATCAGTTACCTTTATTGATGTGCCAGAAATTACGTCTGGTACGCTCTTTGCAGCTACAGTCGTAGGCGCTGATGGTCTTGTTGCCGGTATTGTGAATGAAGCTGAACTTCCGTTGCTTAACACTAACCAAACATCTACGACGTACAATTGTCAAGCTGCCTCAACAGCCAGCACGACAGTTTCTTATCCAGCTTACAAAGAGAACCGCTTTGGTCGTACCACAGCTCTGCAAATCCAAAATGTGGGTGGCAGCGCTGCTACCAATATAGTTTTGAGTTTTACTGATAATAATGGCGACACGCACACAACCTCTGCCCAAACGATTGCCGCTGGTGATTCTAGCGTTTATGTTTGTGCGAGCGCTAAATCCATCTGGAGTGGCTCAAGCTTACCAGCAAGTACGTTGTCTGGTGTAACCATTACATCTGATCAAGATATCATTGTGGTAGCCAACGAAGCTAGTTGGACATCGGTAAGCCCGTGTACACCCAATAATGGTTCTTCTTCATTTGACAAATCAACAACCAATGGGTTCAATCTTCCTTAATGTCGTTTTGATAGAACCTAGCTTATAAAGATAGAAGCCATCTTCAAAGATGGCTTCTTTTTTGTCTACAACGATGATTATTGTAAAGGAAGATGATCAATGGTTAATAGTCAATTGCGAAAACTTATTTTGCTGACATTTGTACTGTTGTTGGCAGCTTGTGGTAATGAAGATACGTCCACACCAACGCCAGTCACTCCAGATCAACAGGAAGTTGAATCAGTTCCATCGCCATCGCCAGATACGGGGACTTCTCAGGAGGCCTATCCGCCGCCAACGGCCGTAGTAACTCCAGAGACGTATCCCCCGCCAACGGCCGTCGCGCCCCAGATCGCATACCCAGCCTTAAATCCAAATGCCATCTTATTGGCTTTTGATAGACCGGTGCAATCTACCGACACGGCCGTTACTGGTGTTGGCCCGCCAGGCTTAACAATATATGTTTTGAATATGACTTTTATGGGAGAAGAATTAGGGTCTGGTGTTATTGACTCAGATGGCGCTTTTTCTATTCCTGTGACAGCCCTTCAACCAGGTACCCGAGTGGGAGTAACGGCCGATGTTACAACAGTCAGCCTTACTGAAGACGATATCTTACCCGGTGAGGGTGAAATGTCTATGCCTCGCGTTGGATATTTCTACGATTCTGTAGTTTTGCCACAAGAATAAAGTTGACTGGTGATCATTGCACAAGTTGGTAAATGGCGTACAATGGAGATGCATTGTCAGCGGACAATGCTATTTTTATGTTAGACTGCATGTAAGATTTTATATTTAACGTAACCAATGCTTGTGCAGTCTTGCACAAGTAGTCACGATTACAAAATCATAAGCTGTAACTTTCAAATCATACAAGCAGCCCACCTGCCCCAAGCAAAAGGTAGGGCTGCTTTTTTTTGAGAGTTGGCAAGAATAGAGGACCTATGTTAGCAACAAAAGAATCAACCCTTATTTCACCATACGGGGGCAAGCTGGTTAACCTGCTTGTGCCCGCAGAATCCCTGGAAGAGTTAAGCGATTATGCCAATCGTCTTCCTTCTATCAGACTGTCAGACCGGGCGGTATGTGACCTGGAATTATTGGCTGTGGGCGCTTTTTCGCCCTTAGACCGGTTTATGGGAGAGGCCGATCATCAGAGCGTTCTGGACACGATGCGCCTGGCAAATGGTTTCGTTTTCCCCATGCCCATTCCCCTGCCAATTGATGATGACGTTATTGTTGAAATTGGGCAGGATGTGGCTTTGCGCGACCCGCAGAATGAAATTCTGGCCATTATGACAGTGGAAGAAGTGTATGAATGGAGCCAGGAAGAAATAGCCCTGAAAGCATTTGGCTCCACAGACCTGCGCCATCCGACAGTGGCGGAAATGCACCGTTGGGGTAAGCGAAACATCTCTGGCCCGTTACAAGTTTTGAAACAGCCGTCACATTACGACTTCAAAAATATACGGATGACTCCGGCCGAAACCCGCGCCAAATTGGAAATATACGGCCATGAAAATGTGGTCGCCTTCCAAACCCGGAACCCGATGCACCGGGTGCACGAAGAACTCACCAAGCGGGCTATCGAGGAAAAGGATGGCGTTTTGCTGCTGCATCCGGTGGTGGGCATGACCAAACCGGGGGATGTGGATTATTTTACCCGTGTACGTACTTATAAAGCGTTGGCTGCCAATCATTATGATCCCGATCGGATTTTGCTTTCATTGCTGCCGTTAGCGATGCGAATGGGCGGCCCGCGTGAAGCGTTATGGCACGCTATTATTCGCCGTAATTATGGGGCCAATCACCTCATTGTGGGACGCGACCATGCCGGGCCAGGCAGTGACTCTGAAGGCAATCCGTTTTATGGGCCGTATGATGCCCAGGATTTAGTGGAAAGCTTTAGTGAAGAGATTGGGGTAACAGTTGTACCTTTCCGTATGTTGGTTTATTTGCCGGAAGAAGAACGGTATGAAGAAATTACCAGTGTGACGCCAGAGATGAAAACGGCTTCAATTTCTGGTACGCAGGTGCGGGAAGAATATTTGCACAACGGCCGACTTCTGCCAGCCTGGTTTACTCGCCATCCGGTGGCTGAAATCTTGTATGAAACATACCCACCACGTTACCGTCAGGGGGCTTGTCTCTGGTTTACGGGGCTGCACAATGCGGGAAAATCTACCACGGCCGCTGTCTTAACTACGCTGTTACAGGAACACGGCCGTAATGTAACCCTACTCGATGGGGATGTGGTGCGTACCCACTTCAGTGAGGGGTTGGGCTATAGCAAAGAAGACCGGGATGATCATGTGCGGCGTATTGGGTATGTGGCTTCTGAAATTACCCGGCATGGTGGTCTGGCTATTTGTGCGGCCGTTTCCCCTTACCGGGCCACTCGGAATGATGTGCGCGGTGGATTTGATCAGGGTCATTATATTGAGGTATTTGTAGACACACCTTTGGATATATGTGAACATCGAGACACCAAAGGGTTGTATGCTCAGGCTCGCCAGGGGTTAGTTTCCGGTTTTACCGGGATTGATGATCCCTACGAAGCGCCACGTCACCCCGAAATTCGGATTGAGACAATTAATCATTCGGCCGAAGAAAACGCCCGATTAATCGTCAATCATTTGATAGAACAAGGCTTTTTGAAGCCGCACTAAAAACAATATTATTTCCCGGAAACTGGTATAGTTATCATTTCAGAGAAAACGCACAAAAGTTTCCGGGAAAATTTAAAAAATAGGTAGAAAATTATGAACGAACAACAAGGTTTTGTTTTATGGATGACTGGGCTTTCTGGCGCCGGTAAAACCACAGTTGCAATGGAAATGTTAAAGCAGCTTGAGGCTCGCAATCTGCGGCTGGAGCGGCTGGATGGGGATGTAGTGCGTGAAAGTTTGACTCGTGATTTGGGCTTTACGGCCGAAGATCGAACCAAGAATATCGAGCGCGTCACCTTTGTCGCTAAATTGCTCTCGCGTAATGGAGTAGGCTGTATTTGCTCCTTCATCTCTCCTTATCAGAAAGTGCGTGATCATGTGCGCGACAATACGACCAATTTCCTGGAAGTGTTTATTGATGCCCCGTTGGATGTGGTCATTGATCGGGATGTGAAAGGGATGTACAAAAAAGCGATAGCCGGGGAAATCCCCAACTTTACCGGCATCTCTGACCCATTTGAAGCGCCGGAAAATCCAGATATTCACATCCGTACCGATTTACAGAGTGTGGAAGAAAGCGCGGCCATAGCCATTGCTGAACTGGAAACTCGTGGCTTTATTCCCGTCATGGAATTGGCTTAAGCGTTTACAACCTTCCGCAAAGTTTGCCATACCAATCGTGCGGGCAACTG
>JAAEOP010000728.1 GCA_024223125.1 Chloroflexota bacterium | reverse complement strand
CGGGCGGGATTTTCACTTGAGTGAGTGAGCTTTCCGTCAGGCCAACGTTCAAGTCTGTCCAGGTGTTGCCGCAATCGGCCGTTTTGAAAATGCCATCGTTTACGGTCGCGGCGTAGAGGGTACAGTCGGCAGCGTAGGCGGGGGAGATGGCGGCGTCGTAGGGGAAAGCTTGCCGTACCGCGCCCAGTCCAAAACCGATTTGGTTACCTTCAACCGTATTGCTCATCGTGCTATAGTCGGAAATGCTAACGCCACTGCTCTGATTGGCGAAGATAATATTGCCTTCACCGGGCAGACTGCCACCGACCAGGGTGTTGTTAGCGCCATTACGGAGGCTAACGCCATCGCCATCATTGGGAATAGGGATGGTTCCCGTGGCGTCGGCGCCGATGATGTTGTTTTGGATGGTGTTGGAAACGGCCGTGCTGTCTTCAATCTTGATGCCATTACCATAATTGCCGCTGACGACATTACTGAGGATTTGCGTCTGACTGGGGGCCATATCATCCCAGGAACCATTTCCCAGGAAAATACCGCCCCAGCTATTACCGATCTCATACTGGCCGTTCGCATCTACGCCAATTAAGTTATCCTCAATAGTATTGCCTACGTCGTCGTTAAGCATGTTGACGCCGTGGCCGCCGTTGCCACTAATCACATTATCTATGATGAGATTATCGTGGGTGGCAAACCATAACTCGACGCCCATGCCGCCATTGCCCCAGGGGTTTGCGCCGCTGAGGTCTACGCCGATGTAGTTGCCCTGGACGGTATTAAACCCCGTGCCCGGATCGCCAATGTAGACGCCGCAGCTGCTATGCTGGTCGCCAAAGCCATTGCCACTGATCAGGTTACCTTGCCCCATTGGCCCGGAGCCAATATTGCGGTCGCCGCCGATGAGGTTGTTTTGGGCGCTGCCATACAGGGAAACGCCGTGACCGGGGAAATTGACAATCTGCAAACCCTGAACGACAACGCCGCTGGCGTTGATGTTGAGACCATTGCTTTGCAACTGTGAATGGTTGTGGTCAAATTCCAAAGCTACAGCCACGATGCCGCCGGGCAGGGTGGCGCTGATGGTGCGGGACACCCAGCTTGACTCCCAATCAAAATACCAACCGGCGAAGTGTTCTTCCCAGCCGTCAGAGTGCAAAGCGCGCAAGGAGACGCCCACGCCACCGTACTTAAACCAGAAGTCCAGTTCCACAAGGCTGCCGCCCGTGGCCGATATCCAGGCTGTGTTGCCCACATCGTAGGGCCATTGGCTGTGGGGATCGCTGCGGGGGTCGGTGTCGTACACGGTGCGTGTACTGCCGGCCGTAGCGACGGTGTCCCATTCATAACTGTTGGGTGAGGAGTGGAAATCGCTGCCGTTGAGGCTGCGGGTGGCGCCGGGATTGTTGTCCCACGGCCGCCAATGATCCAGTGTAGAGCCGAAGTCACCATTGTTTAGTTCGTTCGGGCCGCCATCTAGCGTCAGGCTCACGTCGTCGAGCAGCAGCGGTTCCGGCGTAACGCCAATGCCGCTGCCGTCCAGAATAACCCCGGCGGCGCTGGCGGTAATGGTCAGGTTGTCGGTGATGATTTCGGGTAAGACGCTGGAAAGGACGATAGATGCCGGACTACCGGGGGGGAACACGGCCGTGTCGAAATCAATCGTGTCTCCATTTACGGCCGTCATCAATGCTTCGCGTAATGTGCCGGGGCCGGAATCGGCCGTGCTGTTGACGGTGAGGACGGCGTTTGTGTCTGCGGCCGAGGGGGCGACAGACAGTAAGGCCATAATAAATAGGATAGGAACAACGAGGATAAAAGTGAAATAGAAGAAACGTCTCATGACAGACCTCCTGTAGTGAGACTGGAGAAAGGGGATTAGAGATTTGTCTGGAACAGGGGTGCAGCAGTGGCCCTAATAGCCCAATCGCCATAGTGGGAACCAGTGAGAGACATTGGAAACTTATTCAATTGTCAGTGAGTTGAAAAGGGTTGGTGTAATGAGTCTGATTAGTGGGAATGATAGATTGCTTTAATAAGGTAGTATGTTGTTGCCGCTTGTTTAGGATAGCATATTTTGGTGCGGCTGAGAAGCGATTGTTTGCTAATTGTCATGGTTATCAGGATGATTTTTGTCATGAGTTGCGAATGGTACGCAGCATGGGAACCAGTTTGTATTTGCGGGAATGTTTGTTTAGCAGGCCATTTAAGTAATCGTGCCATTCTGCCTGACGGCCGTGTTGCAGATAGATGTCACGAGCCAGCCGTAACCAGGAAACGGCCGTGTCATAATTCTTTGCCTGACCAGCATCCATAATCGCTTCGGCCCGATTTTTATACTTTTGAATGCCCCAATCGGGGTGCTTTTCCTGAGTTGTTTGAACCACCCGTGTTAAATCAGCGCTGTAGGGTTCTTTGTCTATGACCAACATCGCCTCAACCAACATCTCTTCGTACAAGTAAACATTAATCTTCTTCGCTCCCCACCCCTTCGCTTTCAGGCTTTGCAGCAATTCTTCTTTGACGGCTGGCCATTTGCTGCCAGCCAACCGCTGTGCGGCCTGATAATCAGCCAATTCATGATTATTGGTAAAGGCTGTTCGCGCTGCCTTAAGCGCCAGAGGCGGATTGCCTGCCTCTTCAGCTTGCTGACGCAACCATTGAGCTAACTCTACCTTACCGTGATCATGTGCCATATCCAGGCCATATTCGCCAATGTCCAACGCTTCTGCCACATTCCCTTTTTCCACCAGAATTTGGGCCAGATTATGAATAGAGGCCGGTCCTCTCAAGTTTTCTCTGGCTTCTGCGACCGCTTTATCAATCTGGTCTGTGTAGGCCAGCATGTTCACGTAAAGGCCGAATTGCCCTTCGGCTTGAGCCAGATACATATATTCTTGATATCGTTCCTGCCGTTTCAAAATGCGTAGACGTACCAGAGCGAGGTTATCGGCAAAGTAAGGCGGCTCGCCTTCCCCGTCGCCTTGTGCCGTTATGTTGCCTTGCAGCACGGCCGCCAGAGGTAAATATTCCCAACCTTGTTCGACGGCCGTTTCCGCTATCCCCATATTGCCCAAATCCCCCTCCCAATAGTGAATGCGTTTTATCCACTCCTCCTGGTCATCGGGGAATAATTCTAAACTGAGCAAGACTTCGGCCAGCGCTGCGCCTAACAGGTGGGCGTCTTCGGCCAGACTATCCATATTATATTCGTAGACCCACTCATCCAAATTGGTGATACCCTCGATCCATTCTTCGATGACGACTGTTATGACGGCGACGGCCGTTTCCACATCACCAGCATCTAACAAAGCATCCATCTTTTCCAAATGGTCGCCAAAAATTTCGCTGGAATAAATTTCTAATCCTTCATCATAATCGTAATAGTCGTAGCGGCCGCCGCCCGTTTCTGCCGCCCGGCGAAAATCTTTACCCATTTCGCGGCGGATGGCGTTGATGTCCACGGGAATAGCAGTTGGCGCAGCAGCGGCCGTAAGCGGCGATTGTTTCAGCCATTCAATTTCTCGTTCGATGGTTTCGATTACGGCCGTATCCCCTTCAGCCACATTTAAGATCAATTGCCGCAACTGCGCCTCTGATAAATCAGCTAACAGTGAAGCCATCTCCGGCTTTGTTTCCACTGCTTCTGTCTTATGAACCAACAGGAGCGCCACGGCTACAATATGCTTGCAATAGCCACCCCAATCAAAAGGGCAGCTGCATCTGGCCGACTGGATTCCCTCATCGTTGAATACAATCTGTACCTGATATGGTTCGTATTGGCTGCCTTCTACTGCGGCCGTAACCTGGCTACCGCGCTGGGCCACATCGCCGATAGAATTAGTGCGGTAATAGGTGTATCCCCGCTCAAAAGAGCGGTCTGAGGCTAAGGAACGAACGTCTGCTTCTGTTAATTGATTCATTATTATCTTCCTGACTTAGGCGAATGGGGGTTTGCCGTGGCTGTCTATGAGGCGAGGGTAGTTACCGGGGCGTATATGGGCGCGCACGGCCGTCACTTCAATTTCAAATAGATGGTCGGCCGTGTAATCGTAATGGTAGAGAAAGCGGTGGCCGAGGATTAGCCCTAGTTGACCGATAATCGCTTCGTAAGCCCAGGGGGGGCGGTGTTCTTCATAGGTGCAAGAGAAGCGGTAGCGGTCGTCGTATTTACGGCCGTTCATATAAAATGAAAAGAGCCGCTCATTCTCCCATTCAAAGGCGTGTTGGATGAAGCGTTGCAGATCGCGTAAGGTTTGCTCCGAGCGCAGGGCGATGATGCGGTAAACACGCCGGTTACTTAGAGGCATCACCTTGAAATTATAGACGCCCTGAGGGTTGTCATGGGGGATGGGATGGGCGCTGATTTGTAAAATGCGTCGGGCTTGAAAACGGGGGGAAAAAACCATGTCATGAGTGGCAATGTGGCTTATTTCCAGCAGAATGTTGGCCGGAAATGGCTGTCCAGATTCGGTGTAACTACGGCCTAAATAATGAATTGCCAGTTCGCGCAGTTCGGGCAGGGGGTGATGGGACAAATGGCGTAGAGAGGCGGTGGCGGCCGCATGTTGGCGACGGATGATGATGAGGGCCAGCGCGGCCGTGGCAATGATGAGGCGTTCGTGATGGAAAGGTGTGTGGGGGTTGGCAGCCACGGCCGTCTCACGCCAAAAATTGGCTAGCTGCGGGTCGGCCATTCTGCCCAAAGCAGCCAATTTTTGCACATCTTCCAAGGCGACCGTCTGGCTTTGGAAAAGCGCTTCCTGGGGTAGGGGCATCGGTGTGTCCCATAACCATTTGTCAAGTGGATCGCTGATCATTGTTACAAGATGCAACTCTGCAAGTGGCAGGTTTGCAAGTAGCAAGTTATCTTTGGCAGAACATACTCGCAAACTCGCAAACTCGCAAACTCGCAAACTCGCAAACTTGCAGACTTGCAGACTTGCAGACTTGCAGACTTTAGAACGGAAAATAGATGATGGGTCAATTATTGGTTTTAGATTTTGGGGGAACAAAACTAACGGCGGCGATGGCGGATACAGCCGTGTTCAACACAAATCGTCCAATATGGCAGGCGCAGCAGCGAGTACTTTCGCCGCCAGGCAGGGATGCCAATTACGACATCGAGACAATGATTCGGTTGGGATGGGAACTGCTGGCGGGAAAACAGCCGACGGCCGTAGGCGTGAGTTTTGGCGGGCCGGTAGATTATGCGGCCGGGCGGGTACGATTGTCTCATCATGTTCCCGGTTGGGAAAATGTGCCTTTGCAACAGATTTTGGTAGATGAGTTTGGTACGGCCGTTCATGTAGACAATGACGCCAATGCGGCCGCCTTAGGCGAATACCGTTTCGGCGCCGGACAGGGCGTAGCGCATTTGCTATATGTGACGGTGAGTACGGGGGTGGGCGGCGGTTGGATTTTGGACGGACGGCCGTTTCGGGGTGCAAATAGTATGGCGGGTGAGATTGGGCATATGACAGTAGACCCGGCCGGCCCTCTGTGTTTATGCGGCAAGCGGGGCTGTGTGGAACGGTTGGCTTCTGGTCCGTATATGGCACAAGATTGGGCTGCCTTGCCAGAGAATGATGGTGCAACGGTGACGGGGCAGGATGTAGCTGAGATGGCAGCGCAGGGGGTGGAAACGGCTGTGCATATTTTGGAACGAGGCGCCTGGGCGTTGGGGGTGGGCATTGGCAACGCTGTCAATCTAATCAATCCGCAGCGAGTTGTGTTAGGTGGTGGCGTGACCAAATCTGGTGAACGCTGGTGGCAGATGGTGCGCCAAACAGCCCAACAAACCGCCTTGCCAGAGGTGCAGTTTACTATTGTGCCAACTGCTTTTACGGATGACGCTCCGCTGTGGGGGGCGTCAGCGCTGCTGGAAGAGGAGATAGGGTGATGGATGCCGTAACGATTTTTGGTGAGGATGTGCCTTGCGGGACGTATTTGCTGCATATGCAGGTGGAGTGGGATTTGTGGGTGCGGTACGGCCGTTTCCAGCAAGGACAACCCGTTTTTACACCAGCAGGCGTCTATCTTTACGTCGGTTCGGCGTTGGGGCAAAAGGGAGCGTCATCGCTAGCGCGGCGGCTTCTGCGCCACGCCACACGGGTCAATGGGCCGCCGCAGGCAATTCGGGCGGAGATGGTTTCACAGTTTACGGCCGTTAATCTGGGACACAATTTACAACCACCCGCTGTTAAGACTTTACATTGGCATGTAGATTATTTGTTGGAGGAAACGGCCGTGAGTCTCACCCACATCACCCTCATCCGCAGCCCCCAACAGTTAGAAGAAAAGATGGCCCGGTTTTTAGAGGAGACGGCCGTTTGTCATATGATTGCTAAAGGGTTGGGGGCTGGGGATACGGCCGTGGATTCACACCTGTTTCATCTGGAAAAGGGAACCGATTTACGGCCAGAATTGGCCCTATTTATTGAGGCGTTATGCACTGCTATTTAAAGTAGCCGTTGCTCCGCCTTTTTGTACACATCGCCGCGATTCCGTTTGCCAACAGAGATAACCAAAACCGTTATTTCCTCATCCAGAACTTTATAACCTAGCCGGCAGCCAAACAATGTAACTACTCAGGTGCGACGCACTTTTTCAGGTGATATTGCCATAAAGTTGCATATAACAAGTGCGGCGCACCTCTGGTAGCTGAGTAGTTACCAAACGATTATGATTTAAGATGGCAATGGGAGAACCTTCTGCTTCTTTGAGCAGCGCCGTTGGGTTTTTCTTTAATTCAGAAATACTCGCTGAAAATGGAGATAAAATCGTTTCCATGCAACAATTTGAAAGTACAAGGACACAAAAAATATGTTATGGTTTCTTCAGCAACATTATCATTAACATTATCATTCTGGCATCTTGCCAGCCATGCTTGCACCGAGAAACCGGTATGCAATTCTCGGTGTCGTATCTTCTCTATATTTTAGGAAGAAGTTGAGCTTTTTGAGGTTTGAACGTAATGTTCCGTCTGATTTTGAAAAAGTTCAACTTCTTTGCCGCTCTGATTCAATTTAACTCATGCTCCATATTCATCTGTTCGGATATTTACGCCTCTTTGAGAATGACCAGCCGCTTAAGTTTGCCGCACTGCCTAAAACCTTGCCCCTGTTTGCTTACCTGCTGTTGAACAAGGCAAATCCTATTGCGCGGGCGACTATTGCCAGTCAACTTTGGCCCGGTTTGCCAGAGAAGGAGGCCCGCGCCAACTTGCGCCGTCACCTATATGAATTACGCCGCGCCTTGCCTATGCTTCCCGCTAAGAATTCCTGGGTTCTTGGTACCATGAATATGCTCCAATGGAATCCTGATGCAGAGTATTGGCTAGACGTTGCTGAATTTGAACGATTGAGTTTATCGTCGGATCATCTGGGCAAGGCAGTGGCTTTGTATCAGGATGATTTGCTGCCGGAGTTGTATGATGATTGGATTGCGCCGCAGCGGGAACGTTTGCGGAATCTGTTTGTGGCTAACCTTAAGCGGCTGGTGGAGATGACTCACGGCCGTCGTGACTATCAACAAGCGATCACATACGCCCAACAACTTCTAGCGCATGATCCTTTGCATGAAGATATTACTAATACCCTGATGCGCGTAAAATATGGAATGGGAGACCGGGCCGGCGCCATTCAAACGTTCCAAACATTTGCCCAATGCTTGCAAGCAGAATTAGAACTTTCCCCTATGCCGGAGACGATGATGCTTTATGCCAATATTGTGCAAAACAATTCTTTATCCGGCACAATCAGGGAAAAACAGAGCGTTGGAAAAACGGCCGATCCCCACCGCCACAACATCCCCGCCCAATTCACCCCCTTCTTTGGCCGGTCACAAGATTTGATCGCCATTATAGATATGCTGGAATCGCCAGACGTACGCCTATTAACCCTAACCGGCGTTGGCGGCAGTGGTAAAACCAGGCTGGCGCTGGAAGTCGCCGATCGTCTGCTCTCCCACCAATCACGAACCTTTCCCGATGGTATCTACTTTGTGGATTTAACGGCCGTTAACGAACCAGAACGACTACTCTCTGTCATCGCCGAATGTTTAGAGGTAAAGGAAAGCGGCAATCAACCGCTGCTAGAAACATTAATAACCTTCCTGCGGCCAAAGTACATGCTGTTGCTGCTAGATAATTTTGAACAGATTATTGCCGCCGCACCCTTGCTTTCTAAACTGTTGGCAGCAGTTCCGGGATTACGTATCCTCGCAACCAGTCGCACTTTACTGCAACTGTATGGCGAATATGAACTCCCCGTGTCGCCGCTGCCTTTGCCAGACCCCAACCAGCTGCCGGCAGCTACAGAGATGTTAGAATTTGCGGCCGTTGCCCTCTTCGTGGCCCGCGTCCGGGCCTTCAAACCATCATTTAACCTGACAGAAGCCAACCGAGCGACCATTGCCCAAATATGCACACGCTTAGATGGATTGCCATTAGCAATTGAACTGGCCGCCGCCCGTATCCGCTTATTCACACCGGCTGCCTTATTAGTGCAGTTGGACAAGGGTATTCACATCTTGTCCAGCCGCCGGCGCGATTTGCCGCTGCGTCACCGCACCCTGTCGGCCACAATTGCCTGGAGCTACAATCTGTTAGGTTCAACGGAACAGCGTCTTTTCACTCGTTTAGCCTTGTTCTACGGTGGGTTCACAGCGATGGCCGCTGCTGCCTGTGTTTATGATGAACCCCTGGACGACCCTCAACTAGCCCTAGAGAGGTTAACCTCATTGGTAGAACAAAATCTGATAATCGTTGTGGCCGCAGATACAAATATAGCCCAACCCCCACGTTTTGATATGCTGACGATCATCCATGAATATGCCCAAAATCTGTTACTGGCAGACCCGATGCAATGGACGTTACAGTATCGTCATGCCGCCTATTATGCCAGTCTGGTTGAAAAGCGTCATACAGATACGGCAAATATTGCCCCACTCCGCACTGAAGAGACCAATCTGCGGGCAGCATTTGCCTGGGCCAACCGGCAGCAGCTTTCAGCGGAATCGGGAATGACTCTTAATCCGCCATTGATAAAAGCGGATGTGTACTTTTCGTTAGCGCGTGGCTTGGGAGATGTACTCATGTTTCATGGACACTATCAAGAAGCTACAGCGGTACTCTCACATTGGCTTGTGACTGCTCAAACGATTGGCGACATAAAAGAACAGGCTGAAGCTTTGCAACGACGGGCGCATATTTATGCTCAATTAGGCAAAACTCGTCAGTCGCTCGATACGGCCGAACAAGCGGCCGTGTTAGCCCGCCGTGCCGGTAATACAGCTATTCCCATTCTGGGTGATGCCTTGAGTCTAGCCGGTTGGGGATTGGCTCGTTTGGGGAATTATGCTGCCGCCAGAGTTCGCGCTGAATCCGCCCTCAAAGTTGCTATGCAGACATCCTCCGCGCTATTTAGGATTGACTCTCTTAATCTGTTAGCTTATCTAAGTGATCTGGCCGGGGATTATACGAGTACGGCCGTCTACTACGAACAAGCATTGGCGGCCGCGCGATCAGCAAACCATCTTATCTGGGAAACAACATTGCTCAATAATTTGGCCGAATCGCTCAAATTTATCGGCCGCACGGCCGAATCCATCCCCTTGTTAGAACAATCATTATTATTGGCGCGGCAGAGGTCTGCTCAATCTATTGAGGCATTGGCGCTGTGTAACCTGGGTGAAGCGCAGCTTGATTTGGGAGATGCAAAAGCGGCCGCAGCCAATTTGCGCCGTTCCATTGCCCTGACACCGGCAGACGGCGCTTTTTATCTCGCCTTTTCACAGGCAAAATTGGCCCACGCTTGCGCCTTGCTGGGCCAAATTGACGAAGCAATTAATTTAGCTCAGGCTGCCCTGAACCAGGCGTTGGCTACAGAAAGCCATGACGATATTGTCGCTGCCTGGTTGGCTCTGGCACAGGTAACGGCCGTTGCCGGACCAATGATTATTCAAGGGAAAACTACCACAACCAACCAATGTTATGCTCAAAGCGTTCGTGTTTGTACAGAAGCCGGTATGGATGTGGAACGGGCGCACGCCCTCTGGGCCTGGGGTCATTACCATCAGCAACAGAAGGATGCCGCGCAGGCGGAGACGCTCTGGCAAGAAGCCCGATCAATCTTTGCCCGACTTGATTTGCGCCATTGGTTAGCGCGTATGGCCGAGCGGTTGTCATGAACTATATGTCCAGAATAACATAGTCATATACGGCCGTCCGAATTGCGTCCGAACATCATGTTTTGGGGCGACCGTAATGTCCAATAACCCAGTATCTTAATATCTAAGGGCTTGCCCGTAAATAACTTTTGAGTTTCCAGATTGGTCCACTCTTTCGAGAATGAACCAATCTTGCCAAGTTAAAAACGAGCGTTCCCTAAGAATTATATAACTTGTGTATTTTAAAATCCGATTTTTCCGAGCAATCGGATTTCTGCGCTCGAAGCGGCCGTTTAACCCTGGCTATGACGGGTGGAGTGTGTCGCAATGGCTTTGGCTTTCTGCTATACTCATTATTGGCTGTGGAGATGGTAAATTTGCTATTTTCGCTGGAGGTAAAGGCATGAATTCTACAAATGCAACCCGCTGGTTGGTTTACCTGCTGATTGGGGTAGCCCTCATGTTTATTTTGTGGAGTGTGCGTAAGAACAGTGATAGGTCGATCGAAATCTCTGTTAGCCAGCTTGCCCAGCAAATTAAGGATAATGAAGTAGAACAAATAGAGGTAGATGGCAACGGCCGGGCCATCACCATCATCTACACTGAATCAAATTCCCCGGAAACGGCCGCCAATATCAGCGACGTCAGCTCTTTAGAAGAACAGCTTGCCGCTTATGGCATTGACCAGAGTGAATACGTGGACGGGATGCCCACCATCACTTACGCTAGCCCCAGCGAATGGAGTTCAATTCTCAATGTGATAGCTGTTTTTCTGCCTGCACTCCTCATCATCGTTTTCATTTTTATCATATTTCGTCAGATGCAGGGCAACAACAATCAGGCCATGTCTTTTGGCAAAAGCAAGGCTCGCATGTTCACCGGCGATCATCCCACAGTTAATTTTTCCGATGTGGCTGGTTGTGCCGAGGCCAAAGAAGAGCTGTATGAGGTGGTGGAATTCTTGCGTGAGCCAGAAAAATTTGTCAGCTTTGGGGCGCGGATTCCCAAAGGGGTGCTGCTGGTCGGTAGCCCTGGAACTGGCAAAACGCTAATGGCAAAAGCAGTTTCTGGCGAGGCTGGCGTGCCCTTCTTTTCCATTGCCGGTTCGGAATTTGTGGAGATGTTTGTGGGCGTGGGGGCCAGCCGGGTGCGAGACTTATTTGAACAGGCCAAACGGCATAGCCCGTGCATCATCTTTATTGATGAGATTGATGCGGTCGGACGACATCGTGGGGCCGGGTTGGGCGGTTCTCATGATGAGCGGGAGCAAACCCTGAACCAGATTTTAGTGGAGATGGATGGCTTTGATACGGATACACATGTCATAATTTTGGCTGCCACCAACCGGCCAGACATTTTGGACCCGGCTTTGATGCGCCCCGGCCGTTTTGACCGTCGGGTGGTCATTGACCGACCAGATATAAAAGGGCGGGAAGCTATCTTCAACGTGCATTTGCGAGGTAAACCTATATCCTCCCATGTGAATGTAAATGTATTGGCAAAATCTACGCCTGGTTTTGTAGGGGCAGATATTGAGAACACGGTGAATGAAGCGGCTCTGCTAGCGGCACGGCGCAATCGCAAGAGCATAGGAATGTCAGAGTTTCATGATGCGATTGAACGAGTGCAGTTGGGGCCAGAACGCAAGAGCCGGGTCATTACCCCGGCCGAAAAAGAAATCATCGCTTACCATGAAGCCGGCCACGCTTTGGTCAGCCATTTTTTACCCAATGCGGCGCCATTACGAAAGATTACCATTGTGCCCCGCGGCATGGGGTTGGGGTTGACTTGGTATTTGGAAGAAGATAATTTGCTGCCCAATAAGTCCCAATTGCAGGCGCGGATTGCCAGTATGCTGGGCGGCCGTGTAGCCGAGGAAATTGTCTTTGGCGAAATTACGGCCGGAGCCAGCAACGATCTACAACAAATCACCCAAACGGCGCAGATGATGGTGACGCAGTATGGCATGAGTGACACATTGGGATTGCGCGTTTATGGGCAGAAACAAGAGATGGTCTTTTTGGGGCGGGAGATTAGCGAGCAGCGCGATTTTTCTGATGCGGTGGCGGAAGAGATTGACGCCGAAGTGCGCCGTTTAATTGATACGGAATATGATCGTGCCCGGCACATTTTAACGGAGCATCGGGTGGAATTGGATCGGGTGGCGTTGGCTTTGCTGGAAGTGGAAACATTGGATGCGGATGAATTTGTGGATATTGTGGAGGGGCGGGAACTTGTCACCATACCAGGAGGAGAGCCTCCGCTACGGCCGTCGGCCCCCGAACCGAATCCAGAACAGGCCCCCGGTTGGAAAAACCGTAAATTAGATTTACCTCCATCCCCATCCCCAGCCTGATTATTATGAATACACAAGCTGCTGATTTTTTAGCCTTAGTGAATGATATTTTACAGGCGATCATCGTCATTTTTGGCACGGCCGTTGTCCTCTATAATCTGAACCGCGCCCGCATTGACCGGGTGACGCGAGCCTTTATTGCCCTCATTACCTTTGTCAGCATCACCTATCTGGCTGAGTTATTGGTGAGCCGGGCGTTGCTGCCCATGTCGGCCGAATTTTTACTGCGCCTGCAATGGGTGGGAATCGCTATGGTTCCGGCAGCTCAATTCCATCTGTCAGATGCACTCCTCTCGACCACTGGATTGATTTCGCGGCGGCGGCGGATGCTGGTGCGGGTGGGGTATATTAGTGGTCTTTTCTTTTTGGGGCTGGCGCTGTTTACTAACCTGATTGTGGTGACGCCAGATCAAGTTTTGGACTTTTCGGTACTTCATCTGGTTGCCGGATCATTATTCGTTTTGTTTGCCATCAATTATTGGGTTGTCGCCATCTTGAGCATTTACAATGTGTGGCGGGCGCGTCATCGCTGCCTGACCCGCACTACCCGCGGCCGCATGACAACGACATTGGTAGTATTCATTGCCGCGCCGCTGGCTGTATTCCCCTATCTTGTTTTAAGCAATAGTCGTTTTGATCAGCTGTCGGTGTGGCTGTGGTTGGTCATTATTACTGGGAATATGATTGTGGGCTTGATGTTTGCCGTGCTGACAGCACACCTCATTTATTTTGGAGCTGCCTTACCAGACCGGGTAGTGCGGGTGAAACTGTTCAAGTTTATGGCTCGTGTACCCATGACTGCTTCTATTGTGTTGGTGGTATATGTGCTAATGGTGTTATACAGTCCGGGGATTGGCATTCCTGTGGAAACGGCAACGGCGATTGCTGTGGTAGCGACGGTGATGTTAGTGGAGTGGTCTATTCATGCTTACAAACGGCCGTTGGAACGCTTCTTCCACCTCAATAATGATCCCGATGTGCGTCGTATTCAACAGTTGAGCGAACGATTGTTGACCACCAGTGATCTGCACCAATTTTTGGAGAGTGTTCTGGCGGCGACATGTGAGGTGTTGCGGACGCCGACGTCGTTTGTGGTGGCTATTACGGCCGATGGGCCTACAGTCGAATCGGTGGTGGGGCCGCTAACTGATTCAGAGGCGATATTACACCATTCGGGCTGGCAGAAATTAGCCCGCGCACAAAATGGGGACAAGGTTGATGCGCTGCAATCGGTGGGTAGTTTTTTTGTGTGGCAGGATTATTGGATACGGCCGTTGCACAGTCGTCAAGGCAAATTATTTCTAGGTATTTTGGGCATTCGGGCGCGGGCAGAGGCGCCAGATTTGAGCGATGATGAAGAGGTGGCGCTGGACAATTTGCAGCAGCAAGTAGCAGCCGCCTTAGAAGATCGCATTTTGCAACAAGAGGTGTTTGCGGCCGTAGAAGGATTATTGCCCCAAATTACAGCGTTGCAGCAGCGACGGATTGAAGCGGCGTTTGGGGGGTTGCCGGTGTTAACGGCCGTGCCTACTGAAGATGCCCTTGTCAATGATCCCGAGTTTAAGAGCATGGTGCGCGATGCTTTGCGTGATTATTGGGGCGGCCCAAAATTAACCAAAAGCCCCTTAATGCGCCTGCAAATTGTGCAGCGAGCCATGGATGCGCATGAAAATAATCCCACCAAAGCTCTGCGAGCTATTTTGAACAATGCTATTGAATTGCAAAAACCAGAGGGTGAACGCAATATGACCACCGGCGAATGGATCTTATACAATATTTTGGAGTTGAAGTTTGTGCAAGGTAAACGGGTGCGAGATGTGACCCGGCGGCTGGCGATGAGCGAATCTGACCTGTATCGCAAGCAGCGGGTAGCCATTGAAAATGTAGCCCAATCCATTAGTGAAATGGAGAAAGCGGCTTTGCTGGAACCGGAGATGGAGACGACTACTTGACCGACGACAGTTGACTGATGACGATTGGGTGGGATTTTGTCCGTCTACGGTCAATGGTCGGCGGTCGCACTATTCCCATGAATACATTCCCTTTTTTTTACCGAGATAATCAGCTTTATTGTGAAGGTGTGGCGTTGGCGGAATTGGTTGCGGCCGTGGGCACACCTGTCTATGTGTATAGTCGGGCGGAATTGCTGCGGCGGGCGGAGGCTTATGTAATGGCTGTGTCCCCAGAACGCGCTCTGGCTTGTTATGCCGTTAAAGCCAATGGCAATGCAGCTTTGCTACGGCTGTTGGCGGAAGCGGGTCTGGGGGCTGATGTGACCAGCGGCGGCGAGTTGTATTTGGCTTTGCAAGCGGGATTTCAGCCGCATAAAATTATTTATTCCGGCGTGGGCAAACGGCCGGATGAAATCGAGATGGCGTTGGCCGCCGGTATTCGGGCGCTGCATGTGGAATCGGCCATGGAATTTGATCTGATTGCGGCGCTGGCGGCCGACCGGCAGCGAATGACAGCCATTGGCGTGCGGATAAATCCCAACATTGCCGCCGAAACCCATCCATACATTAGCACAGGGCAGAAGACACATAAATTTGGGGTGGATGTGGACACGGCCGTGCGCCTGCTGCATCAAGCCCAAACCCACCCCTGGTTAAAACCGGTGGGGTTGGCAACGCATATTGGTTCGCAGATTACGGCCGTGTCCCCTTTTGCAGAATCAGCAAACTATTTGGTGCAGTTAGCGACCGAGTTGGCAGATCAGGGCATTCAGCTTGAATATTTAGATGTGGGCGGTGGGTTAGGAATTGCCTATGGGGATTGGAGATCAGAGATTGGAGATTCGACGACCCAATCTTCAATCTCTAATCCTTCGATTTTTCTCAGGACAGGTCTCCAATCTCCCCCTATTTCTAAATGGGTAACGGCCGTGACAACCCCCGTTTTAGAAGCTGGCTATCAGGTCGTTATGGAACCCGGCCGTTCTATTGTTGGGCCGGCGGGGGCTTTATTGACACAGGTGTTATACACTAAGTCGCAGGGGGAACGTCTGTTTGCCATTGTGGATGCAGCGATGAATGATTTGCTGCGGCCGGCGTTGTATGAAGCCGTTCACCCTGTGTGGCGACTTACGCAGTCGTCAGAAGCAGCCCAAACGTATGAGATTGTGGGGCCGGTTTGTGAGTCTGGGGATTGGTTGGCACACGGCCGAGAAATTGCGCCGCTGTCTCCGGGGGATGGGTTGTCGTTTTTGCAAGCAGGTGCGTATGGGTTTGCGATGGCTTCCAATTATAACGGCCGTTTACGTCCGGCTGAATTGTTGGTGGACGGCCGTGAATACACCCTCATCCGCCCTCGGCAAACATACGAAAATTTATTGTAACTATAAGGTGTTTTTCGACTATCCATTGATGTTAACTTAAGACTTTGCAGGTTTCCAAATAGAATCCCTTAGGCTTTTTCAAAAATTAAATGATCCTACCCGTTTTGAAAAAGCCTCCAGCCAATTCCCGAAATGGCATCAATTCGGGATCATTATTTTCTGGAATTGACCTTATTCTCTCCTTCCTAAGTTGTGTTTGTTGGCGGCCGCAGCAGCCCTTTTTCATAAATATGGCGAATGGTGGCTTCGATGTCTGGTTCGCGCACGGCCAGGTCTCGGACGCGATATTGGGTGGTGAGACGGCCGATCAACTCCGAAGCGCTAATACTGTTGCGGTCGAACTGGTAGGTAGCCCGTAAATCGTGGAAGCTGGTGAGTTTGGCTCCGTCAATGGGGACGTCTGGATAAGGTTGAGCCAGGTCTACGATGAGTTCTCGTTTGCCGCCAAAGCGGTCTTGCAGGGTGTGCAGACGGCCGTCATAAAGCAAACGGCCGTGATCAATAATCATCACCCGTGAGCAAAGCCGTTCCACATCGGCCATGTCATGGGTGGTCAGCAGAATGGTTGTGCCTCGTTCAGCGTTGATATGTTGTATAAATTCGCGGATACGCTCTTTGGCGACGACATCCAGGCCAATCGTGGGTTCATCCAGAAAAAGCAAGTCAGGGTCGTGCAGCAGTGCGGCACAAATGTCGGCCCGCATTCGCTGACCCAGAGAAAGGGAGCGCACGGGATTATTGAGGAAGCTGTTCATCTCTAACAAGGTGATGAATTCGTGCAGGTTGTGTTGGAAACGGCCGTGCGGAATGCGGTAAATATGCTTCAATAAATCCAACGATTCAATGACGGGCAAATCCCACCACAAAGTTGTCCGTTGGCCGAAGACGGCCCCGATGTTTTGCACATATTGTCGTCGTTCTTGCCAGGGGATACGGCCGTTGACCATCACCTCTCCTCCTGTGGGAACCAGTAACCCGGTTAGCATTTTGATGGTGGTAGATTTACCGGCCCCGTTTGGCCCCAGGTAGCCCACCAATTCCCCCGCTTCAATGCCGAAGCTAATATTGTCCACCGCCTTCACCAGATTGAACTGCCGTGTGGTTAAGTTCCGCAAAGCGCCCATCAGTCCGCGATGATGTTTGTTAATTTTGAAATGCTTTTGCAAGTTGTTGACGGTAATAATGCTCATAGCGATTATCCTTATAATGAGTACAACGAATTTGGGAAGAAACAGATAATACGGTCGAAAGAATCTGTTCGTTCTTCAATCTGTTGTACTCTTCAGCGGTTACTACGAACCGGTGCTTTGATAATGTTTGACGCCAAAACGCCAGAAGCGTAGGGCAACTAACAGGGCTCCGATGCCCACAAACGGCGCTAAGAATGGCGCGAAAACAGGAATATCTGCCAGTTCAGGACGGTCTAAAAAGTAGAGCGCTGGATAATAGGTTAAAAAGATGGCCGGGACGACAAAGGTAAAAAAGAGGCGAATCCAATTGGGGTAGATACTCATGGGGTAGGAGATGGTGAAGTTGCTGCCATAGGTTAGAATGTTCATCACTTCAACAGAATCTACTGTCCAAAATGTAATGGTGGAGCCGATGATAAACAGGCTGCCAGAAAAAAGAAATAATCCCAGAATAACCAGGGGTAGATAGGCTATTTTCTGCGGTGTCCAGATAATTTGGTTGGCTTGCAAAGCGTAGCCGAATATGCCCAGGCCGAAGAGGATTTTGCCCAAGCGGCGCAAGGTCAGGTCTGCGCCCATCACTTGGACGGTGATGTTGATGGGACGCAGTAAAAGTTGGTCAAATGTGCCCTGGCGTACCTGACGGCCGAAACGGGGCGGGTCAAAGCCGGCAAAGGTTAAATCCATCAAGCCAAATGAGATTTCAGCCAATCCATATAAGAAGGCAACTTCGGCTAATGTCCAGCCGTCAATATCGCCAAACTGTTGCAAAACCAGGGCGATGGCGCCAAATTCAAAGCAAACGATTAGGGCGGTGGAGATGAGATCCATCATGAAGGAGATGCGATACTGCATCTGGCTGCGAATGTGGACGCTGAGTAAACGTCGGTAAATGTCGAGGGTATGTATCATATTTGTTTTATCCACCCAGGATGACGAGGCGTTTCACGGCCGCGCCCAACACAATCTGCCCCACTACCACTAAAACGACAACCCAGGCCAGTTGTAAAAACAGCGCCTCAGCCAAAGCTGCTCCTTCTAATTTCCCCACATACACATCTACCACTGTGTTGAGCATGTGGGGAAAGGGGGTCAGGTAAGCCAACCGCTGCACCCAAACGGGGAAGAAGGCCAGGGGCATGAGAAAACCAGAAAAGAACAAGGAAAAGATAAAGCCAAAGCGGGCAATTCCCAAAGCGTTTGGCGTCCAAAAGGCAGCCAGGTTTAATAGGAAGCGAAAAGCAAAACTGACAAACCAACTGAGGAAAACGGCGATGGCTACGGCCGTCCACTGACCCAAACTCTGCGGATGAACCATTTCAAAAAACAGGGTATAAAGCAGCATAATGGTCAGCCCGCGAAAAATGAGGGCGACGGCCGCTCGTCCCAAATCACGCGCCAACCAGAAATTGAAAAAGCTCATCGGTTTCAGTAAATCGTTGGCTACCTCTCCGCTGTGTACCGAATTCATCAAATCGAACCAGCCAAACATGCTCAAATAAGCCAGTATCGCCTGCGTCAGGGCTATATAGGTAAAAAGACCGGCCCGTGTAAATCCCTCCACTTCTTGACGCTCGCCAAATAAAGCCAGCAGCACAGACACGCGCAGCAGCCCGAAAAAGAAGTTGGTAGCCAGGCCGGCCAGGGCGGCCGTGCGATAGGTTAAATGTCTTTGGAAAGAGCGCTGTGTAAATTCCCAAAATAAGCGCATAAAATCCCCTCTGTAAATCGAACAGTTTATACTGCGGATTTTTATTAAGGCTTTTTCAAAAATTAAATGATCCTACCCATTTTGAAAAAGCCTCTAGCCAATTCCCGAAATGGCATCAATTCGGGATCATTATTTTCTGGAATTGGCCTAAACCGATCCACTATTCTCATAGTGATGGTGGAAAATGTCAAAAATACTCTCGGCAAGTTCTTTGTGTTCTTGTAAAATAATATGTCCTCATGACTTGGATAAAAACTGTTGGTGAAGAAGAGGCGACTGGTATGGTTGCCAAAATCTACAAGGGCACAAGGCGTTCCTGGGGCGGCGTGGACAATATCATCAAGGCGCATAGTTTGAACACGGCCGCTTTACGTGCCCTGATGATTTTTTACAACGGCTTGATGCACGGCGATTGTGACCTGACTTTGGCCCAACGGGAAATGATTGCCGTTACCGTTTCCGTTCTCAATGAATGTGAGTATTGAATTCGGCATCATGGAGAAGGTCTTCTCCGCGAAGTAGAGGATGCGGCCTGGGTAGAGATAATGAAGCGAGATTACTGTCAGGCCAGGTTGTCGGTTATGGATCGAGCCATGTTAGATTATGTGGCGTTGTTAACAGAGACGCCGGCCAGAGTAACAGAAGATGATGTAAAGCGGTTGCAAGAGGTTGGCTTTGGCGACAAAGCGATTTTGGAAATCAACCAGATTACCGGGTTTTTTGCCTGGTGCAACCGTACCGTAGATGGGCTGGGGGTGGAATTGGAAGCGTTCTGGGAGATGGAAGAAGTGACGAATATTTGAAAATGGAGATTGAGAGATTGGAGATTGGAGATTGGAGATTAGCCCAATCTCTCAACCTCCAATCTCTAATCTCAAAAAATCAACCCCACCAATTCTTGCAAAAATACAACAATTCGTTACATTCTGTTAATCAGATTGTTATTGGTATACCGATTCAACTATTTAAGGAGAGAAGAACATGTCAAGATTTATGAAAACGCTGATTATCTTTTTATTGATGGCATTGCTCTTGGGTGCCTGTCGTCAGGCGCCAGAAGAGACGGCCGAGCCGGAAGCCGAACAACCGGTTGCAGAACCAACGGAGGCTCCGGCTGAAGAAGAAGCGGCCGAGGAACCGGCTGAAGAACCCACGGAAGCCCCGGCTGAAGAAGAAGCGGCCGAGGAAGAAATGGAAGAAATGGCTGGCCCGATTAAAGTTGGTTTTATGGGGCCATTAACAGGCGGCGCGGCTTTCATCGGTACAGAACAATTGGGTTTTGTCAAAGTAGCGGCCGAAATTTTTAGTGAAGAAACTGGTATTGAAATTGAAATCGTAGAAGGGGACACAGAAATCAACCCGGACACTGGCCGTATCGTAGCCGAACGATTTGCGGCCGATGACGGTATTATTGGCGTGGTTGGCCCGGCTGGCAGCCAGGTTTGTGAAGCTACACAACCTGTCTACGAAGAAGCAGGTTTGGCCCATATTACCCCCTCTTGCACCAATACATCCTTGACCCAACCCGGTACAGCTACATTCTTCCGTCCCATCCCCACGGATGCGGACCAAAGCCAGACGGTTGCCAATTACATGCTCGATGTACTGTATGTGGAATCTGCTTATCTGGTAGATGACCAATCTTCCTATTCTGTTGGTTTGGATGATGAGTTGACGGTGTTGTTGGAAGATGCAGGCGTCGCGGTTGAGCGGGCATCGGTAACGCAGGAAGAAACAGACTTTTCCTCGATTGCTACGGCCGTAATTGCCGCCGGTTCCGATGTGGTCTTTTTCCCCAGCCAGATTGAAGCTCAAGAAGGGACGCTGGTTGTGCAACTGCGCGAACAGGGTTACGATGGTACATATTTCCTGGCCGATGGCGGTTTTTCATTGGGTTGGGTAGATGGCGCTGGCGATGCGGCCGCAGGCACATACGTCACCTTCTTCTCGCCCGATCCCAATTTGGTGCCGGAAGCGGCGCCGTACAATGAACTTTACGCCGCTCAATTTAGCGAAGAGTTTGGCGCATTTGGCGGCGCGGCCGGATTCTCGGCCCAAATTATGTTTGAGGCTATCGGCCGTTGTGTAGACGCCGGCGATGCCAGCCGTGATTGTGTTGTCAGCGAATTGGCAGCCACCAATATGGATAGCACCATGCTGGGTATTCCCGTTTCTTTTGGCGACGGTAATCAGGCCGAAGGCAGCTCTTTCTTCCTCTTCCAGGTGCAAGATGGCGCCTTCCATCTGTTAGCTGGCGATGAAATGGGTATGGCTGTAGAAGTAGCCCCCGCAGAAGAAATGTTGAGTTATGACGGCACGATTAAGGTCGCTTTCCTGGGGCCGTTAACGGGTGGCGCAGCTTTCATTGGCATAGAACAAATGGGATTTGTGGATGTAACGATGCAGTTGTTTAGTGAGCGCACCGGCTTAACATTAGAATTGGTAGAAGGGGATACAGAAATTAACCCGGACACCGGCCGTATTGTAGCCGAACGTGTATCTGCTGATGAAGATGTTTTGGTGGTTGTTGGCCCGGCCGGTAGCCAGGTTTGTGAAGCGACTCAACCGGTCTTTGAAGAAGCTGGTCTGGCTCACATTACCCCCTCTTGCACCAACACAGACTTAACTTTACCCGGTACAGCGACCTTCTTCCGACCCATTCCCACAGATGCCGATCAAAGCCAGACGGTTGCAGATTACATGCTCAATGAATTGGGTATAACCTCCGCTTATCTGGTGGATGACCAATCTTCTTACTCTGCGGGTTTGGATGATGAGTTGACTGTTTTGTTGGAAGATGCCGGCGTAACGGTTGAACGAGCTTCGGTAACGCAGGAAGAGACAGACTTCTCTTCGATTGCTACGGCCGTAGT
>JAAEOP010000727.1 GCA_024223125.1 Chloroflexota bacterium | reverse complement strand
GTTTGTGTTAACGGCCGACTCCAACACCATAACCCTCTTGCCCCTGCCCGACCAGTGCCAGGGTGGGTTGGCCATCATAGACGATCAGATTGTGCGCGATGGGTGTGCGGACGACGGCCGTGTCATCATTACTTGGGATGGCAACCAATTCACAAATATACCCTGATCCTATCAAGCCAATAACGTTGCATAATTGGGTAATTGAGTAATCGGACAATTATCCAATTACCCAATTACCAATCTCCCCCAAAAAACACTTGCAAAGAGTGTCTGAAAAAGATACTATGCACGCCGAATGGCGCTTTAGAGAAGAAAGAGGGAGATTGAAAAATGTTTGAAATAAACGGCGTATATGCCAACCGCAAAGGTGAATACACCGTACTAAAAATGACCCCGCCGCTAATGCGAGTACGTTATATTAGCGATGGTTCCGAAGCTAATCTTAAAATCTCGGTGCAAGAACGGATTTGGGGGAATATTTCTGTGGAATATGAGGCCAAAACTGCCAGCAAATCCACTCGTCGCAAGCCCGTTTTGGGAACCAATTATTGCATCAAAGCTGTCAGCATTCCTACGACCGATGACCTCAACTATATCGGTTGGGCAGCACGATTGCTTCTGGCGCCGCAAAACAGCGAAATCAAGCTAAAAGCAGGCGACCGGATCATTGTGTATGTGCTCGAAAGCAAAACATTCATTGCCGTAACTACCATCACCGGAGAGTCTAAAACCGCCAAACCCAAAGATTACCCCTTCACCATCTCGCAGAAAAAAGCTGAGTTCTTCCCCATTGATGTGGATGGCATGGTAATGAAGCTGGAAAATGGCGTAGAGGTAGATTCAGTAGAGTTAGAAAGCCAGCCCCGTTTTAAGCGGCTGCGGCCGAAAGCAGAATCCTATCTGGCAATCAGTGAAGATGATTTTGAGCTTCTGACCGAGGCGCTTACAGAAATGATCGAAGAAGAAGATGATGATGCGGATGATTTGGATGATGAAGAAGACAACGAGGACAACGAGGACAACGAATAATCAATGAGTAATGAATATATTCTGGTGTGTGTGGCCTGGCCATATGCCAATGCCGACATCCACCAGGGCAATGTAACAGGTTCCTATTTACCGGCCGATATTTACGCCCGCTTTCACCGCTTGCAGGGCAATCATGTTTTAATGGTATCCGGTTCAGACAGTCACGGTACGCCGGTGACGGTGAAGGCAGAGGAAGAAGGTAAGACGGCCGCAGAAATATTTGAACATTATCACGGCCGTTTCCTGCAACTCTTCCAACAACTTGGCCTGACCTATGATCTATTCACCCACACCGACACCGAGAACCATCACCAGGTAGCCCAAGACATCTTCTTGAGCCTGTTAAAAAACGAGTATATGTATCCCAAAGTTACCAAACAGATGTACTCGCCCTCAACCGGCAAATTTTTGCCCGACCGCTACGTAGAAGGAACCTGCCCTAACTGTGGCTACAGTACCGCTCGCGGCGACCAATGCGACAATTGCAACACGCTCTTTGAAAGCGCCAGCGAACTGCTGAACCCGCGCAGCAAAATGGATGATTCAGCCCTGGAACTACGCGACACAGAGCATTTCTTCATTGATTTACCAGCCATTGCCGAAGACGGTCTACAAGCGTGGATGCACGATGAAGATAAAGCCGATTGGCGGCCGCAAGTGATCAACTTTGCCCGTAATTTTGTAGACCAGGGATTGATTGGCCGGGCAGTAACGCGAGACATGGCCTGGGGCATATCTGTACCCGTTGAGGGGTATGAAGATAAGGTACTCTATGTCTGGTTTGAAGCTGTCATTGGCTACCTTTCCGCTTCAATTGAGTGGGCCAATAATAACGGCCAACCAAACGCCTGGCGACACTGGTGGCAAGATGACAAGGCACGCGCCGTTTACTTCATCGGCAAAGACAATATCCCTTTCCATGCCATCTTCTGGCCGGCGCAGCTTTTAGGCGCGAAGGGTCTGTACGCCGCCGATGACCCCAACGCACATCTGAATCTACCCTACGACATACCGGCCAATGAATTTATGAATATGGAGGGGCAACGGATCAGCGGCAGCCGTAATTGGGGTGTGTGGATGCTAGACGCTTTGCAACGGTTTGACCCGGATCCGCTGCGCTATTATCTGACGGCCGTGATGCCCGAAACCCGCGACAGTGATTGGAACTGGCAGGGGTTTGTAGAGCGGAATAATGCTGAACTGGTCGGCAATTGGGGCAATCTGGTTAACCGTGTCTTGAACATGACCAAGCGGTACTTCAAAGGCGTCGTTCCTGATCCGGGCGAATTGAGTGAAAAAGATACAAACTTGCTAAAAGCGATTGACACCGGGTTTGACAATGTGGCTGCTCTGTACGATGGCTGTAAATTCCGCCAGGTTGTCCAGGAAAATCTGCGCCTTTCCTCACTGGTTAACCAATATCTGGAAGAAACCAGCCCCTGGACAACGGCTAAAACAGATTTAACGGCTACGGCGTGCACATTGTACACGGCCGTCCAGGCGATCAGCGGTTTGAAAATATTATGGGCGCCCATTCTGCCCCATACCAGCCAACAAGTTCATGAGATGCTAGGGGAAGAAGGGTCATTATCTGGTGAGCAGGCAGTAGAAACTTACCAGGAAAGCGGCCGTTCACATGAGGGTTTGACGTATGATGGCTCTTCAGCCGTTGGCCTTTGGCATCGTGCTGATATTCCTAGCGGCCGTCAACTGCCCAAACCCAAACCATTATTTAAGAAATTAGACCCCGGCGTTGCTGACGAAGAGTTAGCTCGTTTAGGTCTGTAACTGATTAGGCTTTTTCAAAAATTAAATGATCCTACCCGTTTTGAAAAAGCCTCTAGCCAATTCTCGAAATAGCATCAATTCAGGATCATTATTTTTTGGAATTGGCCTTACTCAATTAAGCTGCCAAACGGCCGTCCAACGCCAACACATCTGCCGCCCCTTGCATCGCTGTCAGGACATTGCTAATGTGTTCCCACGGTTCCAATTTGCCAGCAAAACATTCACGGCTGAAATCGGCCGTTACTTCGGTGACGTGGTTCCGGTCTACACCGGCAGCAAAGCGTTTGTCCTTCCACTTTTTGCGGATGGATTTGAGTTTGACATCGTGGATATTTTTCGACGGCCGTACCAACGCCGTAGCAATAATCAAGCCTGTAATCTCATCACAGGCCAGTAAAGCAAAATCAATCGACCTGGTACGCTCCACACCCGTCCCCTGCGTGTAATGAGACAGGATTACACGAATCGTTTCCTCATCCCAGCCCCGTGTACGCAAAATGTCAGCTCCCTTTATCGGATGTCTATCCAAGTCAGGGTGGACTTCCCAATCAAAATCGTGAATCAGCCCCACCACTTCCCAATAATCCGCATCTGCCCCCAACTTATTTCCATACCAGTGCATAGCCGCGCTCACCGCCAACATATGCCGCCGCAAGCCACCATCCTGCACATACTCACAAACCAACCCCCAGGCATCCTCTCGACTCTTCACCACATCACCTCATCACCTAATTCTTCGCGCCACAGTCACAACCGCCGCCTTCATGTTTAGAACAACCTTTTTCGGCCTTCTTTTGCAATGCTTCTAACTCAGCCAGCGGCTCAAATTCATGGCGGAATACTTCATGCCGCTCCCCATTCACGATCACAATAACAGAGTCTCGCAGGACGCGCACATCCCTCACTTTGCCTTCGCCATGCGGTGTGCCAATCCGTTTGCCAACATGGGGTAATGTTTTCTTGGCCTCCATATATTGTTCATATTCATACACCAGGCAGCAGCGCAAACGGCCGCACATCCCTGTAATTTCTTGCGGACTAAGAGAGATACCTTGTGCCTTAGCCATACGAATAGAGACGGGGCTGAATTCTGTCAGAAAAGTGGAACAGCAGCGGGGCGCGCCACAAGCGCCATAACCACCCATTATTTTGGCCACATCTCTTGGGCCGATGGATCGCATTTCTATTTTGATTTGAAAAGATTGGGAGAGCGCGTTTTGTAGCGGCCGTATATTCAACTTTTTGTTTTCGGTGGCATAATGAAACGTCAGCCAGGAACCGTCAAAACTGTATTCTGCTTTTACAAACTTAGCATCGCGCACACTCAGTTCGGCCGCTTTTTCCCGACAGCGTATCAAGGCGTCCAACTCCTTTGATTCCCACAACTGCTTCATCACCAGATCACGCGGGGTTGCTTTGCGTTCGATGGAACGTATTCCTTTACGTCGGTGTACCTGCTCCGGGTCTATGAAAGCAATAACCTGTCCCAACTGACGACCGCGCTGCGTTCCTACAACCGCATAATCACCAGCGTCCACATCAACACGAGGGTTCACCTGAAAATGATACAACTTGCCCAATTTTTGAAATCGAATCCCCACAATGGCTGTTTTTTCATTTGATATCGTGGTCATAAATATTGCTCCATTACCCGACCATCTGAATCGGAATAAAGTTTGTCTGATTATTGAGTGTCACCACACTGACATGAGCAGCAACTTTTTGGGTAATTTCTCGCAGCGCGACGGCCGCTTCCGAATCGGGATAGGCAACAACTACTGGTTCACCGCTGTCACCGCCAACCCGGATATTAACATCCATGGGCACAGACCCCAGAAAATCGGCGCCATGATCGGCGGCCAGTTTTTCACCGGCGCCCGTACCAAAAATTGCACCACTCATATTTTCGATGACGCCCAAAATCGGTACATCCAGCTTTTCAAACATCTTCAAACCACGTAGGGCATCAGCGGCCGCTACCTGCATCGGCTGCGTAATTATCAACGCCCCAGTCAGCGGCAAAACCTGAGCCAGAGTCAATTGAGCGTCGCCTGTACCCGGCGGCAAGTCTACAATTAAATAATCAAGCTGGCCCCAATTCACATCAGCCAACAGTTGACTGATGGCGCCGTGCAACATCGGCCCACGCCAGATTAGGGGCTGGTCTGACTTTACCAAAAAGCCCATGGAGATAAACTTCACACCATGTCGCTGCGCCGGAATCATTTTGTGGTTTTGGGGTGGCGGCATTTGGGGCACACCCATCATCATGGGCACATTTGGCCCTAGAATATCAGCGTCCAACAAACCCACAGTGGCCCCTTCTTTTGCCAACGCAATCGCCAGGTTAACGGCAATGGTGGATTTACCTACGCCCCCTTTGCCACTGGAAACGGCAATCGTATTGCGAAAGTTGCCGCCAAATTGGTCAGCTAACCGGGCATGAGTGGGGACGTTGGCATCCCAATTGACAGTGATACGGCCGATGCCATTGACCTGGGCCAAAGCCGCCCGCGCATCTGCTTCCATCTTCCCTTTGAGGGGGCAGGCAGGCGTCGTAAGCATAATGGTAAAACTGATGCTTTCTCCTTCAATTTCCAGGTTGCGAATCATATTGAGGGAGACAAGATCACGATGTAATTCTGGCTCAATAACGGTAGACAAAGCGGCCATAACCGCATCTTCCGTTACCCCATCAGATTTCTTTTTTCCGAACATAAATGTCCTTCCCTTATAACACGTATTGCGTATTGTGTATTCCGCTAATCAGACAGAATACATAATACGCAATATGGCAAATTTCATAAATTGTTTAATAAGCGTAACTATAACCGGAATTTCTCGACTGTCATATCCGTGAAAGTGGATATTCAGGCGTGTGGGTTCCGGCTTTCACAGAACCTGCCCTCACGAAAGTGGGGTAATGACCTGCACAGTCACGAATAGTAATCAATAAGAACCACCCCGATACAATAGTTGACGCGCATGTTCTTCGGCCAATGTGGGATCGGGTTCGTCGCTGCCGCTTCCTTTTTTGGCTTTCTTTTTGGCTTTGGCTTCTTGGGCAAAGTTACGAGCCGCTTCTTCAGCGGCCGCTTTCTGAGGCGCAATTTCATGCCAATAACTGATTGGTTTACTCAACCGCTCTTTGTCATGAATATGAGCTGTGGTGCGATCATAGCTGGCCAGCTCATAATCATGGTCTAGTTTGATGGCATCGAAGGGGCAGAATTCCATACAAAAACCGCAATTCATGCAAATATCAATGTCAATAAAAAAGGTTTTGGGTTCGGGTTTGGGACGGCCATTGGGCTTTTTCCCGCGCTCAATCCAGATACATTGCGGGGGGCACACTTTGGCACAAATGCCGCACGCCGTACAGCGATCTTTGCCCCATTTTTGACCGGGAAGAGGATCATCCGTTATCAAAAAAGGGACAAAACGGAACCGTTCCGGTACGTCCAATTTCTCTTCCGGGTAAAACACCGTTTTAACACCACGCCCCTTCAATCCTTGCCGCACCAACAGCGCGTCATCGTTGTAGTAACGGCCGCCGCGTCCAGCCCAATAAAAATCATCCACATAAGAATCCCAAAAATGTTTAATGGTTACAGCCATGCCTTTGAGAATGCCAATTCCGTACATAGTTTCTCCACACTGGAGATTGGAGATTTCCAGTTAACCTAATCTCCAATCTCTACCTATCAACCTCTCCCAACACAATATCAATACTACCCAAAATAACGACCACATCCGCTACTTTGTGCCCTTCGCACATTTTGCCCAACGGCGTCAGGTTAATGAAGGAAGGAGCGCGAACATGATACCGGTTGGGGTTGCCTTCGCGGCGACGGGCAGTGACATAGTAGCCGAGTTCCCCTTTTGGGTTTTCTACACGGCCGTAAGCCTCTCCAGCTCGCGGCGCCCGCAAAGCGTATTGGGGTTTACCGCTGTTAATCGCTTGTCCGGCCGTGGCTTTGATATGGGGCATCACTTGTTCCAAAATGCGTAAGCTCTGCCTCATCTCATCCATCCGCACCTGATACCGGTCCATCACATCTCCAATCTTGCCGGTCGGAATATCAAAATCCAGGTCAGCGTAGTAGGAATAGGGGTTGGCCTTACGTACATCATATTTGACACCGCTGGCTCGTAAAATCGGGCCGGCCGTACTGTACGCAATTGCTTCTTCGGCCGTTAATACACCCACGCCAATACTGCGCGCGCGCACAATTTCATTCCCCGTCATCAAATTATCACCCTGATCCAAAATTCGGGGCAGATGTTCATGAATCAACTCATCCAGGAACAGAATGGTAGGCGTACCACGCACATCATCCGGCAAATCATAAGCCACACCGCCAAAACGCATATAATTACACATCATGCGCGACCCGGCGGCCGATTCAAAAAAGTCCAGAATCAACTCCCGTTCCAGATAGAAATACAGCATCGGCGTCTGCAACGCGCCCAAATCATTTAGCAAAAAGCCTAACGCCCAAAGATGGTTGGCAATGCGCGTTAACTCCACCATGAGGATGCGAATCCACTCTGCCCGCTCCGTTACATCCAGGCCAAACAATTGTTCTACCGCCAACACATAGCCATGATTGTTGCTCATGGAAGCAAGATAGTCCAGCCGGTCTGTGTAAGGCAGATTTTGGATGAAGGTGTTGCGTTCGCCAATTTTTTCATGGTTACGATGCAAATAACCCATCACCGGTTTCAAGTCAACAATCGTTTCACCATCTAGCGTAGCCACCATGCGGAAAACACCGTGTGTAGAAGGATGCTGCGGCCCCATATTGACAGTGATTTTGTCAGTTTTCATACCCGTTCCGGGGTCAATGACATGGGTTTCGCCCGGCAGGTACATATCCGTTTCCACTTCATATTCACTGCCGGTAGGCGTCCAGCCGGCCGGATATTTTACATTTTTGCCAAAGATATTTTTCTCTTCAGCGCGGAACACTTCGCCAGCCGGCCAACGGCTGCCAAAAGGTTTGTTCTCTTCTTCGTAAAAAGCCTCTTTCCAATCCTTACGCAGCGGATGGCCGTCAAAGCCATCCCAGGTAAGGATGCGGCGCGGGTCGGGATGGCCTTCAAACCAGACGCCTAGTAAATCCCATGCTTCCCGTTCTTGAAAATCGGCGCCGGGCCAGACGGGGGTTAAAGAGGGTACAACCGCATTATCTCGGTCTACCTGCACATGCAAAACCAGGGCGTCGCCCCCTTTGTCTATGCTGTAAGTGTGGTACACCACTTCTAATTTGTTATCTTCAATTTGGTCAACGCCAGTCACGCTACTGAGATAATTAAAACCGTATTCGTCCCGCAGGGCTGTAGCAACTTCTACCAAGCGGTCGGCGTCTACAACCAGGCCGTCATAACCATCGCGGGTCTCATCCTGTACAGCGTCAGAGAATCTTTCTTTGAGCAAGGCTGCGGCTGCGGCGACGGGATTGTCATAGGCAGCAACGCCAACGCCTTCGGCTTGCGGTTCGGGCGCATCTAATATCATTTCATTCATGGGGAATCCTTCTTTCAGGGGCTGGGCTGTTACGATTCGGCAACGGCCGTTTCCGGTTCCTTCTCTGCCATTTTTTCTACTTCTGCTGCGGCCGCTTCCGCGCGGATAACCTTTACCTGACGCAAATCCACCAGGTCTGGTCCTAACACTGGAATGGGAACCACATCGTCGGCCGTGGGATCGCCTTTTGTATACCAGGGCACGGTGGCAATAGATTGTTGGTCAATCTTTTCTTGCAGCGCAATCAGACCATTGATGAGGGCTTGCGGCGTGGGTGGGCAGCCAGGCACATACACATCTACGGGGAGGAATTTATCAATGCCGTCCACCACATTGTACCCTTCTTTGAAGGGGCCGCCGCCAGAAGCGCAAGCGCCCATACTTAAAACGTAACGGGGTTCTGGCATCTGGTTATACAGGCGAACAATGGTGGGAACCATCTTCTTCGTCACTGTACCGGAAATAATCATCAGGTCAGATTGGCGCGGGGTAGCCCGGAACACTTCCATACCAAAACGGGCCAAATCATAACGACTGGCGGCCGTGCAAATCATTTCAATGGCGCAGCAAGCCAGGCCAAATACCATCGGCCAGACAGAATTGCGCCGGCCCCAGTTGTAAACGGGGTCTAGTAATTTAGCAATGTTCGTAATAAACACACTGCCTTGTAATTCATCAGGAACAACAATATCGGGTGAATCCACACCTATCTCAGTCATAGGTTAGGCGCCTCCTCATACCAAACATTTTGAATATCGAGTAAAATTCGCTCAGTGAGCATCGCTGGGTCATCGCTGAAACCAGGTAAAGATTCAACGAGGTCAGCCAACTCTTGTAAGCCAACATCTTCGGGATTGTGATTGGGGTAATTTGTTATTAAAGCCAGGGCTATGGCGTAAGTTGATTCCCAATACAGTTCGGGAACATGACCATCCAATCGGGTTTACTCCCACCTGGGTTCAGGTTTATTTTGTGATTATGTTCACGTTCGCGCAAGTATATTACAATGTCATCTGTGGGGCGAATGATTGATGACATTTTTCACAAGCAAGTTTATCTTTGGAGTGGCAAGCGAGCATATGAATATACTTTTAAGAAAATCACAACACTCTGATATCCCATTTTTAAGAAAGATGCTTTATGAAGCAGTTTTTTGGCGTGCTAGTGTTAATAAGCCCTCGTTTGAAGAAGGACTTGCATACCCGGATGTAAGTAAATCACTAACTGATTGGGGAGAAAGAGATGGAGATATAGCAGTTGTTGCTACCATTAATTCAATTCCAATCGGTGCATCATGGTTTAGATTCTGGACTGATGGCAATTTCATAAATGGATATATAGAAGAAATTACACCTGTATTAGTAATTGGAGTCCATCGTGACTATCGACATCAAGGAATTGGAAAAAAAATGATTGATTGGCTAATTGACTATGCGTCAAAGCACTCCATTCAAAAAATAAGTCTCAGTGTTTCAAAAGACAACTACGCAATAAATTTATATAAACAACAAGGCTTTCTGGAATATGCTGATAAAGGAGACGCATTTTTAATGGTACGCAAAATATAAACATAACAAACCACTTAAGGCCAATTCCAAAAAATAATGATCCCGAATTGATGCCATTTTGGGAATTGGCTAGAGGCTTTTTCAAAACGAGATTACCATTACGTCTTCATCAATTACGCTTCTAAGCTGAATGTATAAAAGTTGGCGACTTTCCCCAGTTTATTTAAGAAGATACTTTGATGCCTTAAAATTTTGATATTGCCCCAGTCGTATCATTAGATTGTGGTATACTCGCTTCAGGTGCGGGATAGTACAACAATTGAGCCGTATCCGCTGTTGTAACTGCCCACAATTCCCAACATTCTTTACGCTTCCTTGTCTGCCCTCAGTACAAGTTTGCGTTACTAAAACCGAAAAAGGAACAGCCGAAACTATGTGTGACGACCACAAGCAATTTGTCCATCTACATTGCCACAGCGAATTCTCCCTGCTCGACGGTTTGAGCCGGGTAAATGATCTGGTAACGAGAGCGGCCGAACTCAATCAACCCGCCATCGCCCTGACCGACCATGGGGCGATGTATGGCACAATGCCCTTCTACCACGCTGCCAAAAAAGCCGGGGTCAAACCCATCATCGGCATTGAAACCTATATGGCCAAGCGAACGATGCAGGACAAAGACCCGCAGTTAGATAAAACTCGTTTTCATATGCTGCTACTGGCCGAAAACCAGACTGGCTACCTGAATTTGCTGCAACTTGCCAGCGCGGCCCAACTGGATGGTTTCTATTACAAACCCCGCATTGACCGCCCCTTTATGGCCCAACACAGCGCCGGTCTCATTGCTACCACAGGTTGTATGGCGGCCGAAATACCCAGAGCGATTGGCGACGGCCGTGACGACATCGCCCACAAACTAATGGGTGAATACCTGGACATCTTCGGCAAAGAGCGGCTCTTCATCGAATTGCAAGAACATACCATCCCCGAACTAAGTAAGATTAACAAAAAACTCATCGAACTGGCGCCCCATTTTGGGCTGGAAAACAATTTCCTGGCTACCAATGACGTACATTACACCCTGGCCTCCGACGCCGATCCGCATGAGGTTTTGTTGTGCATTCAGACTGGCTCCACCGTACAAAAACCCAAGCTGACATTTTCTGACAAAGGATATTATGTAAAATCATATGAGGAGATGTACAAGCTCTTTGAAGAACAGGGCTACCCCCATGACGTCATTGTTAACTCCTTGCAAAATAGCCTGCATATTGTGGAAATGTGCGCTGTAAACCTGGATTCTGACGACTATCATCTGCCAAATTTTGATGTGCCGGCCGACCATACAGCGCCCACCTATTTACGCCAGCTGTGCGAGGAAGGATTAATCTGGCGCTATGGACAGGAACGGGCCAAGAATGATGAGGAATTACACGCCCGCCTGGAACATGAACTGAATATCATCGGCCGTATGGGCTTTGAAACCTACTTTCTCATCGTGTGGGATTTGTGCGAATGGGCTGTCCGTTCCGAACGGTGGTGGCAAGAACACCAGGATCCATTCCCGTATGAAAGTTTTGAGGAATGGAAACAGAACGACATCTGGTGGAATGTACGCGGCTCTGGCGCCGGGTCGGTAGTCGCTTACACCTTAGGCATTACCAGTATTGATCCGCTGGTGAACGGCCTTATCTTCGAGCGCTTCTTAAATCCAGGGCGTGTCTCTATGCCCGATATTGATCTCGATTACCCGGACGATGTGCGCCATTGGATGGTGGCATATTCCAAACGGCGTTACGGCTCGGAAAAGGTAGCCCAGATTATTACCTTTGGAACGCTAGGCGCGCGGGCAGCTATCCGGGATGTAGGGCGAGCAATGGATATGCCTCTGGAAAATGTGGATGTGCTGGCTCGCATGATTCCGGCTATTCCCGGTAAACCAGCCAAGATTGAGAATGTGCTGGACAAGGAACATGAATTTTATTCGGTCGAATTGGAGGAGCGGTATAAACGGGAAACGGCCGTAAAAGATCTCCTCGACACTGCTAAAAATCTGGAAGGGGTAGCCCGTCATGCTTCCAGTCATGCCGCCGGGGTCATTATTTCTGATCGGCCGTTGCACGAATATGTACCCCTGAACAAACCCACCAGCGGCGACGAAGGATTGGGCGGCGTAGATCGCGTCACCCAATGGCCGATGGAAATTGTAGAATCCATTGGCCTGCTAAAAGTGGACTTTTTAGGCTTGAGCACCCTGACTGTCATGCGCCGTGCCGCCCGTCTGATTGAAGAACGGTACGGAACTATCTACACAATGGATAACATTCCTTACGATGTAGGACATGAGGGGCCAGACCCAACCAAAAAACCAGAAGCGCTGTTCGACATGTTGGAACGGGGCGAAGTGGCCGGGGTGTTCCAGGTTGAAGGGGCTGGTATGCGCCGCTTAATGATGGAGATGAAACCGCGTCGCTTTGACCACATCATTGCCGCCATTTCACTGTACCGACCGGGACCAATGGAAAATATTCCCGAATATATCCGCCGGATGCACGCTGATATTTTCGACGGCCGTAACATCGTTGAATACCACACGCCCACCCTGGAACCAATCCTCAATGACACTTACGGCATTATTGTTTATCAAGAGCAAATTATCCGTATTGCCTCAGATTTAGCCGGTTATTCCCCTGGCGATGCGGATATGATTCGGAAGGCGGTTGCCAAGAAAAAGAAAAAGCTCATGGAGGAGCATCGCCTCAAGTTTACGGAAGGAGCCATGAACAATGGGTTGAGTGATGAGGTGTGCGACGCTATCTGGGGAGATATTGAGTTCTTCGCCCGGTATGGATTTAATAAAGCTCACGCGGCCGATTATGCCAAAGTAACATGCCAGACAGCCTTCCTGAAAGCCCATTATCCAGTGGAATATTTAACAGCCATGCTTTCTGTAGAGCGGGACAATACAGACAAGGTACGGCGCTATTTTGCCGAGGCGAAGAATTTAGGCATTGATGTGGCCCCGCCAGACATTAACCGTTCGTTGTTGGACTTTACCATTGAAGAGGATGGCGCACGGCCGTTAATTCGCTTCGGTCTGGGTGCGATTAAAAATGCGGGAGCGGCCGCACTCTCTACAATCATCGAAGAACGAGAAGCAAACGGCTCTTTTACCAACCTGGAAGCGTTGTGTACACGGGTAGATTTGAAACGAGTGGGTAAACGGCCGCTGGAATACATGAGCAAAGCACGTGTATTTGACCGCTGGGGAGAACCGGCCCAATTCATGGACGCCCTGGAGCGTATGGTCAATTACAGTAGCAGTGAACATGCGGCCGCCTCCACCGGACAGATGAGTCTTTTTGGCGGTGGCGGCGCCCCCGCGCTCAAAGTCGCCGTAGACTTGCTGCATCCGCTGAATCAAGTTGAAGAAGTAGAGCATAAACGGTTGTTGGAATGGGAAAAAGAGGCGTTAGGGGTACATGTATCAGAACATCCATTGGAACGGCCGTTGGCCCAAATAGCCCCCATGACCAATGCTGCCATCAATGAACTAGACACGAATTGGAACACAAAACAAGTCAAACTAGCCGGTATGATTAGTACCCTTCGTACCCTGACGACTAAGAAAGGGGACCCGATGGCTTTTGGTACACTAGAAGATTTGGAAGGCAAAATCGATCTTGTCTTTTTCCCGCGCACCTGGAAAGCTGTACGCGAACAGGTGGCAGTGGATCAGGTCATGCTGGTCATTGGTAAAATTCAGGCCAGAGGGGAAGATTTAAGTGTGTTGGTAGACAAAATTCTGATCAACCCCACGCTCAACTCCTCGGCCGATGAAGATCATTCTCTTTTGGATAATGGGTATCGTCAGGGGAATGGTCACGGCCGTCAAACCCCACCACCCCCTGCGAACAATCTCGTAGCTGAACCACCGCCCCGTTTTGCAGAAGAGCCAGTTTCCATAAACGGAATGCCGCCTCCACCGCCTAATTTTGAAGATGAGATGGAGGCACGGCCGTTGGCAGTAACCAGTGATCAGTTATCAGTTGTCACTGATCAGTCTCCCAATCTCCCAACCTCCCAATCTCCTAATCTCCAAAATTACAACCAAACCTACACCGTCATCATCGAAGTCAAACCATCAGGCAACTGGCAAAAAACGTGTCACGATGCGCTGCGCCTGGTGAATGAGTACGAAGGGCAAGATGGCCTGAATATCCGCATAACCGGCCAGCCCCTAACAATGGACTTCCCCAACCGGCGCACCAAAAGCTGCCCTGAACTCTTCGAAGCCCTGCGCCTCATCCCTGGCATCGCTAAAGTTTACAATGATTAATGTTTTTCATAATGCAAAGATCACATTGACAATATAATTTCATTATGCTAATTTACTCCAATGTATGAAGTAACGTATCTTAAGCAAGCTGAACGTAAATTGCTAAAAATGCCGCGAAATTTATCTAAGCGAATTCGTAAAAAACTGGGGCAAATAGCAGAAAATCCATACGCTCAACATAACAACGTTACGAAGCTTAGGAATCATCCGGGTTATCGTCTGCGAGTAGGGGATTGGCGTGTAATCTACGAAATTCAAGATGGTGAGTTGATTATTCTGGTTGTGAAAATCGCACCGCGTGGAGAGGTTTATCGATGAGTAAAGTACAGTTGATTTTGAAAGAAGGTCAGCCAGAGTACGCCATATTACCTTATAATTTATATCTTCAATTGGTAGATGATGCAGAAATGTTGCAAGATATTCATGACTATGATGAGGCCATGGCAAAACTTGTCAGCGGCGAAGAAGAACTAATTCCAGCGCATGTACCCTATGCCATTTTGGATGGGGAGAATCCTGTAAAAGTATGGCGCGAATATCGGGGAATGACACAGCAGGAATTGGCCCAAGCGGCCGCAATTAGCCCCTCCTATTTATCACAAATTGAAACGGGGAAACGGGTGGGGAAAACGACCGTACTCCAAGCCATCGCCCGCGCTCTCAACCTGACCCTGGATGACATCGTCACCTAGAAATCACCCTTATCCACCCACAAATTTGGTTTTGTAGCCGTGCTTTTGTAGTTCGGCCGCTACCTTCTCACGTACATCTCCCTGAATTTCAATATCACTATCCTTAATTGACCCACCCACACCACATGCCTTTTTTAGCTGTTTTGCCAGCGCATTGCGATCCGCCGACGTCAATTGCAAATTTTTGATGACCACCACCGTTTTGCCGCCACGCCCTTTTTTCTCGCGGTGTAAGCGGGCCGTTTGCTTTTCTGGCAGCATGCTTTTTGGTTTTGGACAGCGGCAGGGGTAACTACCGCAGCGTTTACAACGTTTAGGAATGAGGATTAAATAAACCCCGAAAGTTCTTGATTTGCAGGAATTGCAACATAGTTCCATTTGGGCAAATAATCATCAAAACGAATACGCATGGTTTCCTTAAAATCGTCAGCAACTTTCCGTTTTGTTTTAAATGCTTTTTCCAAAACGGATGTAATGTAAATACCTTCAAGCCTGTGGCCGTTTTTGTTTTCCCTATAAATTCTTTAACAATATCTTTAGTTTTCCCTAAACCGAGATCGTCAAAAACACCTCTTGGCATTTTCGTGATCCAAAATATTTAGTTTACCTGACTCGGATTGATAAGAAACGTCTTTTGAAGCCCATTTTCCCGAAATTAGG
>JAAEOP010000726.1 GCA_024223125.1 Chloroflexota bacterium | reverse complement strand
TCACCGTTACATCATAATCCAACACCTGATTGGCATTGTCATAGCCAAAATCGGCCGTGCCAATCATCGTCGTGGCCACAGGCGGAACTTCATTCGCCCCTGTCAGCGTCACAGAGTTAACCTCTGGGCCGCTCAAATCCAGATTCACACCGGCAAAGGCTGGCGGTGCATCGGCTTGAGCGACAACGGCCGCATCCGGCAGTGAGAAGCCAGTGACACTATCTTGCAACGGATCAGGTACGCCCAAAACAGACTCCTGGAAGAATGAATCGGCCATCACACTGGTCATATCTTGTCCCATCGCAATCAAGATACCGCCGCTGTTGACGTATTCTACCAGGCCATCCATGTCGCCAGCGGATAGCGGCGTAGGTACACCATAGGTCCCATCAGGTTCGTAATTATCCCCGGTAAAGTACAGAATTTTCCCATACTGCATCAGCATATTCATATCTAGGAAGTCTGAGGGGAAGCCGTTGAAAACCTCGGCGTCGGCGTCAAAAACGTCATACGTTATCCCTAATGCAGTCAACGTTTCAGTGTAATAAGAGAGATAGTCGGGATTACCTAAGGTGAAACTAGCATCGTTATCAATAATCAGGACTTCTGCGGCCGCTGGCGTATCCAGAACACGCGCCCAGGCCGGCATATGGGCATCATGACCATTGTTACCAGCCAAGATGATGTAACCCTGATTATCGCCCAAACCCTGGCCGGTCATTGAATCGAATGTTACCTGGACGGCCGCCGAATCGCCACCGGCTAACGTAACAGAGATGGGGCTTACAGAAACGCCGGGCAACGCTGTTGTCATAGTAAAACCATTTCCGGTATACAGGGTGCTGAGATCATAGGTTTCTGTGGCAGTCGTTATATTGGTAATCGTGACAGAAATCGTTTGCATTGTCCCCGTCGGCACCAAGCCAAAGCTCAAACTCGGCGGATCGAGGATAACGCCAGGATCGGCCGCATTCGTCAAATCTAGCCGTCCAGCGCCCATATCTAATGGCTGCGCCGGAGAACCATCAAAATTGTAGATGTCCATGTATTGGGAGGTGGACATCAACGCTGACTTTATTTGAGCGTTTGTCCAGGTAGGATGTAGCTGCCGTAAGAGTGCGGCCGAACCAGCTACATGTGGCGAAGCCATAGAGGTACCGCTCGCCTGACCAATCCCCAAATGACGCGCCTCGCCCGTGGCTGAAGGATCATACCCTTGAGCCATAATGTTGACGCCAGGCGCGGCAATGTCTGGTTTCAGAACATTCCCTACGCCAGGGCCACGGCTGCTAAAGGCAATAATCTGGTCAGGTGTATTGCCGGCCTGGTAAGCAATGGTATCCACCGACATGGCCGAGGCCGCGCCGTTTGTTGCATACCAGCTTACAATGGCTGTGCCAGAAGTATGCCCGATAAAGATAGAGGGAATTGTAACACTATTACCCACAGCGCCTGGGGCCATATTTATCAGACCATCACCACCGGCAGCGTGGTTGTAAATAACTACGAAGTCAGCCCCGGCATTCTCTGCATTCAGTACTTTGACGCCAAATTCACAAGCCCCACGACTAATAAAAGCTGTTGTGCCGGTAAAAGGGGTTCCCACCCAGGCATTACAACCTTCAAAGTTACCCGGGTCTACACTGGCGCCTGTTACAAACGTAGTGTAAGGCAAAGTTACCCCTAAGGACAGTTGAGCGCCAAACGAAGCGGCCGCAAATGGAATGGTGCTTAATTCTGGAGAAATAACAGGCGCTGGCGCAGTAATATTTACCTGACCAGAAGCGTAAGTGCCGGCAGTTGTGCTGGCAGCTACATTGATGTAATCACTGGATGGGTGATCAGTTGTACCATTCCCTGGCCCTGCATTCCCGGCCGGCATACTAACAAACACCCCGGCGGCCGAAGCATTGAGCAAAGCTTGATCCAGTGGATCAAACGGAGCGCCAACGCTGCCAGGGCCACCGCCCCAGGAATTGTTGACCACATCAGCCCCATCGGCCGTCAGGTCTTCCAATGCAGCAATTCCTTCAACGGTGTAGAAGTTTCCATCGTCAGTGACACTGGCATAAAAGACGCGGTAACTCATCAACCAGGCGCCAGGAGCAACACCGGTTACATTGACGGGCACACCCAGATAATTTTGTGTCGTCGCATTACCAGCGGCCGTGCTACCTGTATGTGTACCATGAGAGGTCCCGGCAACACCGGGCCAACTGTTTTCATCACCGACCGCTGGCGGGTCCCAGTCACGGAAATAAGCGCGAGAGGCGATGATTTTACCATTGTTATTGGCTGCATCACCCAACCCACCAGCCGGCCAGCCACCGGGGTAACTCCAGCCTGTACCGTCAAACATAGCAGCATCATGATGCAAACCGCCATCCATAGAGGCTAATTTGACACCAGCGCCAGCAATGTCTTGCCCGCCAGCCATATTCCATAAGACAGGGGCATTGATGAGCTGTGTACTGGTGTACGTTTCCGGGTAATGGGCGTAATCGAGGTGAACGGCTTGAACGCCCGGTAACTTACCAAGCTCACGACGCGCCAACTCAATATTACCCATACCACTGGCATCTACAGCGACGCCATTCAAGACAACTTGATAAGCGGCCTGGATAGATTGACCTTGTTCGTTGATGTAGCTGGCTGTGGAAAGCTCTGGAAGGGCAGTGTTCATTTGGGCTACAAATGCTTTTTGTTCTGCCTCCAACTGGGCAATGTATGCCTGTGCTTCTGGTGCGTTCGCATCGAGACGGCCGTTTTCTGTCCGCCATAATCCTTCTTGGGCTGATTGTTCAGCCAAAGATGGAGAGGCCAATTGCACAATTAAACGATGAGAAGTTTTAGGTGCGCGTTCAGCAACAGTGTCAGCGGCTACATTCGGCACGGCGTCGGCGCTGTCAATAACCCACGCCGGGGCAGCGCCGGCCAATAACACGGCCGAACCAACCAATAGCATCGTCAAAATGAGCGTTAAAAGTGTTATACGAATTTTGCTTTTCCTTGGATACTTGGACATAACATTTATACTCCTTGAGGGACGTAATAAATCGAACGACAAAATTTATTACAAAAACAAGTTGAAAACACGGTTATTAAAATTGGTGACGTCTGTTCACATAACTCTTCCAGCATACCTCCTTTTGTAGAATTTGTACAAATCCAGATCCCAAATAAACCATATTTTGTCCAAACTGGCAAAGAAAAATAGCAACCATTCAGGTGCCCGGCACTTCATTACCAAGCCTATTGGAGTAGCACACTCGTTTATAAGTGCCGGGCACCTTGGGGGAGTGAATGATTACGAAAAATAATTCATAAAAGAAAAGAGACGGTCTTCTGGAAGACCGCCTCTTTCTTCATCATAAGCGGGTTACCGCTTATGGGTCATCATCAAACCAGACTACGGTTTCATGATGACGGGTAGATAGAGCGTGTAACCAGTCTGCACGGCCGTCGTCGTCAAGTCGGCCGAATCTGTAGCCGCGGCGTCATTCACCGAAGTAACCGTAACCGTAGCTGCATCAGAATCGCCATCACTGGCGCCTGCCGGGACAGTAACCGCTACATCAAACGTACCGGTTACCCCTGCACCCACAGTCACACTTACCGGAGCGGTTGCGCCCCAGGTGTCGCTAATGGCTACCGTGTAAGTGTCCGCCACGCTGCCTGTGTTAGTCACCGTCAGGGTATAGGTCACGACATCGCCGGGATTGCCGCTCATGGCCGCATTGCCGGAGAGGTCAACGCCATAAGAAGCAACAGTCATCGTTAACGGGATTTCCACTTGCGGCGTAACAGGATCATTACTCCTGATACACATAGTCCCCGTATAAACGCCGTTTGCCATTCCTGTCGAATCGAACGTTACGTCAGCCATCGCATCAGTGTCGCGCGGCACAGAACCGCTTGTTGGCGAAACGGAAGCCCATGGTAAATCTGGAACACCTAGGTCGTAGCCGACAAAGGTGTCGGATGCCATTTGATGCATACCAACCAGGGCAAACTCGCAAGGGCCGTTCTGAACAATCGTCGCGCCGCCAGCGATACCGTCAACCGCCGCAGAACCCTGGAAGACCACTCCAGTAGTAATACCAGCCGTCGGTTCAATCTGCGTTGCTTGTACGCCGCTACCGTCCTGACTCCACGCCCACAAGAATGGACCATTTGGATCCCAGGCCATGCCGTATTTGCCGGCTAGCCCGACACTAAACTGACTGATGATTGTGCCGGTACGATCAAATTCGTAGATATCACTACTAAAACTCGCCGTCCAGAAGTTATCAGTCACCGGGTCGTAAGCCATCGCACGGCACGGGCTGATGGGGCAAGGAATGGTAGTTCCAGTCGCCAGTCCCGTTGCCGGGTCAATCTGCTCCAGCAGAGCCGAATCGCTAGCGTACAAGTAAGTGCCATCAAAGGCCAGGTCTCGCCAACCCCAAACAGAGGTTGCGCCTTGCTGCCAACTGTTGACAACAGCGCCAGTATCGTCCAGTTCGAACAGATAGTTGGTGTCACCGGGGCTAGTTGCGCCGGCTGAGGTTACCCACCAGGAGCCGTTAGCGTATTCCACGCCCAACAAAGCAGCATGCCCAGTTGTAGCCCCAGCGTCAATCTGGAACAGTTCGTCGCCCACAGCCATGATGCCGAGCGTCTCTGATTTGTCAATCAATCCATCAGCAACCTCGGTTGTATTACTGTCTACCTTGTCTGGCGTTGCCTCGAAGAGTGCGTTCACAAACGACAAAGCAGAATCGTAAGCGCTCCAATCCAGGTTGATGTTGCCCGGATTGCTGATGGTCACCGTCTGGCTGATTTGCGTATCCGCCATCTGTGTAGAGGCGAGCGCCGTCGCGTCCACGACAATTTCTGCTTCCATGGGAATATTGAACCCAACCAGTCGCATTTGCGGCAGACCGCCTTGGGAGACATTCAGCGTTTCAGTGATGGGATCGGCGAAGCCGTTGTAATCATTGACGGTAAAGGTCTTAGTGAGAACATACCAGGTGTTGGAGATACCGCCGGTCAAAGACCAGTCAAGCATATTTGTGCCGGTTATGACCGAACCGCCAGACATCGCGTAACCGGACAATGCCAACGAATCTGTCCATTCCTCACCCAACGTGTAACTGATGGCGCCATTGAAGTCAATACTCACGTAATCCACCACTTCAACCGTATCGCCGTCGTAGACAGTGAAGGGGCCGTCGGCCCAGTCGTTGTACGTGCCATTGATCCACACATCTTTGTCCCAGGTAGCGGCAGCGCCGTAGATTTCTACTTCTGGCGCGGCTACGGTAGTCGTTTGTCCCTGGGTCTGGATGTTAGCTATGTTGGTGTAGAACCCGGGGGTGGCAGCTTGCAGCGTCAACGTTACAATCTTTGTGTTCGGGAAGGTTAGATTGCTCGGATAAGCCACATCGTCAATGTACCATTCATCTGCATAGTTTCCCTCATAGCGGAACGCCATGTAGATACTCTGCCCGGCGTAAGCATTCATGCTGATTGCCAGTTGTTCCCAGGTATCTTCTGTACCCGCGGGAAGGTTAACTAATTCAACGAAATCAGCTGGATTATTCGAAGCCGTAGATACCCAGATGCCATGATAGTCAATCCAGGTGTCAAGGTTTTCATTTTGCCAGAAGGTGAAGTCGCCTCCGCCGGCAGGTACATCAATCTGCGGCGAAATTAACCAGGCAATGGCAGGCATCATTATGAGGCTATCATCGTTGTGATATGCGGAATAGGTTCCTGAATTTGCCCGCAGGGTGGTTTGCACCCACCCAGGATCGCCCACGTCTCCAGTTTGGGTCAATACCCAGCCAGCCGGCGGGTAGGCGCTTTCAAAGCCTTCGGTTACGGTAACGAAGCCGCTGCCAAGCCAACCTGACCATTCAATACTGTTTGTAAGAGACCAGTAGGTTGCGCCGTTTACGTTCACAAAGTTGAATCCGGACGGAATCGTATCCGACAAGTCGTACATATTGGCGCCAGAGGCCGCGGTAATAGCGACAGTATAGGTGAGCAAATCACCTGGATCAACCAGTGTGCTGGAAACACTTTTATCGGCGTCGCCCAGAATGTACAGATCATGCCAGGCAGTCTCTACTGCACTGCCAGGGTTGTCTACGCTGTGGTCAACATAGTTGGTTAGCGGAGAAGCCGCGGATGCGTCCACCGTCGCCTGATAGGTGATGGTGACGGGGTCGCCAAAGGGCACCCAGTCAAAGCAAACGTTCAGACCGTCGCTAATTACACTGTCTACGGTACCGTAAGCAACATTAACCGCTTCTGTTCCATTATTATTTTCCACACCGATAGCGCCACTGTTGAAACTGCCGACAATGTTGTCGTAGCTATAAACAACGTCTGGGCCAGGCCCTGGTGGGGATTGCGCCTCTATAGTGAAATCAAGCGTCCGACTTGGGTCTCCCACAGGTTGAACATCATCGAATTCAACAATAAAGTATGCATTTGCAATAGCGCCAGCAGTTACGCCTTTATTCAGTCCGCTATCATACACAACTTCAAAATTAAACCATAAGGGAGCGCCCACGTTATTTGGTAAAGCAGGATTCGGCATGTTTTGCGGTGTTGGGCTAAAGGCAGGCGTACCAAACACAGTATAACCATCATCGGTGAAGGTTGGAACCAACCCGCTTTGTCCGTAGAAGTCTGCAACGCCAAAACCACTATAATTCCAGGCGATATTGTCACCAAAGGTGCTGCTGCTGGTAGTCCAGCCAAGAAGAGTCAACAGGTCTGGATAACCAGCGCTGCCAGTGAATAGATTGACACAACTTGGGTCTGTAGAGCTGGTTGAAACAGCGTATCCCATTCCAGGTACGCTGACCGAACCATCCCAGGTGATAACACCACCGGCTTCGCTGGCAGTTCCCTGACTGGCCGACACTGAACCAGGTACATAAGTCAAGCCAGCCGGAATCGTATCGGTGATCATGTAGTACAAATCTTCCGGCGTTATATTAGTGCCAATGGTGACGGTGTAGTTGACCGTATCGCCAAAGAATGCTGTACCTGCATCGGCCGTCTTAATTACATCGTCCTGGTGACGAATCAGTGTTACCGGAACAATGCCCACATCTCCTGGACTGGAGGGCTGGCTGCCAATGGAAAAAGCGCCATAGTAACGGTCGCCTGGAGCCATGTTTTCATCATAGAAGAGGCGCAGGTCAAACGGTGTACCACTGGATACGCTGCTTGGCCCGGTGACGGTCATATTACCTTCATCGGTATATTCCACAGCGGCCGCTGCCAGCCAGATATCATCTGGTGTGTTAGCCGATTCTGCGTAGTTAATAATGATAGACCACCAGAGACCTCCGGTCGGGCTATCAATTTTACAGGATTCAAAGGATCCGCCAGAAGCGCTCGTACAAACTTCCTCGCCAGGGTCTGGTTGACCATTCCCATTGTTGTCACGACCAACCAACATATCCAGATCAGGCGAGGTGGTGTCGGCGACTTCATAGATGAGGGAGTAGCTGCCCGCTACAACATTGGTGGTTGTCGATATGGCAAGCCCTGTAGCCAGGTTTGCATAGAAGATAGCTGGGAAGCCAGGGGAAGTATCAGCCTCAGTTAACTGCCCATAGTGAATATCGGCCTTTTTCAAACCTATATAGTCCACTGTAAGGGTTAAGATTTCAATTGCTTGCAAATCTTCAACCAGAACAGAACCGGCATTACGAGAAGCATCAATATCCACGTTTCCGGGTAGGCTGCCAGTTGAAGGAATAGCAGCCACGGGGAGGTGGGCTGTGGGTACGCCTGTGGCTGTCAACAATACATCGCCAAAGACCCACTGACCAATTGGTTGGCCGGTTACATCGGCCGTTACTGTAATGACCTGTGTACCGTGTGCTGGAATGGTGAAGTTAGATGGCTGCACGGTAACAGTTATACCACTGGGATAGCCTGTTAAAGCTTGTGAAGCTGTCCAATCAACGGATGCAGCTTGCGTATTAGAAAGGGTACGGGTCCAACTACATGTTTGCACACAGCCGTTATTACCCATACTGGCAATATTCAGGTCTTTGGGGTCGCCTGTTTCGGCGTCCTGGAATTCCTGGGTGGTCACATCCAAAACCAAAGCGGCGTTGGCTGCCAATCCTAAATCAACATGACCAGACCCCTGATCAAATGGGGTGGCAGTTGTAGGATCAATGCCATCATCATTTAAGACGCTGGTACGAGCGGTGGTCATGAGAGCGGACTCAATTTGAGCCGGTGTCCAATCTGGATGAACGGCGCGCATTAAAGCGGCCGCGCCAGCCATATGAGGGCTAGACATGGACGTACCCTGAATGATGGTATAGGTGTAATCACCATCGCCGCCAGCGCCTTGACTGTACGCCGCCCAAATGGCGCGGCCGGGAGCTGTTATATTGGGTACGATGATGTCTGGCAAAGCGCGATTAGCGCCACGAGAGCTGAAGCTGGCCATAATATCGCCCAGACTATCATCAATCACCTTGTTGGGAAGACCAATGGTGCCTGTTGTTGTTCCGGCAGCCATGAAAGCCTGTAAAATCTGGTAAGTGGCGTACTCAATATGGCTGGCAGGTAATGCATGGAAATCGGTCGCAAGCGAACCAGGACCACCGCCTACAATGTTCGGTTGAGCTAGAATATAGCCGCCAGCGCCGGCTACTAATACATTTGCGCCTTTCTCAACACGGCCGAATCCACCACGATCACAAACAACAATTTCACCATTGAATGTACCGGGAGGCCAAGGTGGTGTGAAATCTCCAATATTACCAACACCGCAAAGTTCTGGCGTTCCAGTTAAACCGGAAGAATAATCGCCAGCATATACAACAGTTTCCGGCCCATAACCGCCAGTCAAGCTTTGACCCTGAATAACCAGAGTAGGCGAAACACCATTTGTCAAGGTAATAGAGTTAATGTAGGCACGGTTGTGGCTGCTGGCCCCTACCGTTGTTATCCAGGGCAAGTCGCCAGGGGAACTAACTGTTTCGTCGCCAGGGCCATCATTACCGGCCGAGGTGGCCACAAAAATACCGGCGTCCCGTACATTCAACCATTGCACGGCCGAGGAAGAGTTCCACGGGTCGGGTGTGGCGCCATCGGTGCCAATCGAGTAATTGACAACATCAACGCCATCCAAAACGACCTGGTCGCGAGCAAACGCGAGGGCATCGCTGGCGCAGCAAGCAGCATACGCAACAATGTTCGCATGGGGCGCCACGCCAGAAATGTCATTTGTGTATACGCCAGAGACTGTGGTAATGGCTGTGCCGTAGACCACATTACCGGCCGATGTGCTGGCTGTATGCGAGCCATGACCATTTGAGTCACGCGGGGTCCCGCCATTTACGGAGGAATATCCCCAGGCGCCGATCAACTTGTCATTACATGGGAAGGTTGAGTCGTAGGGTGACACACTTATTGGCGGGGTCAAATTTGTAGGATCACAAACACCTGCGTAAGTGCCAGCGCCCCAAGGATTTGTGTGATCATACCCATCATCACCCACATCCAGGAATGAAGGATTCCAGGGGTCAATGCCGGTATCAATGACACCAACAATGACGCCTTCACCTTTGGTGGCAACAGGGGAGTCACTACCATCCCAGATGCCCGGTGCGCCAACCCAGCCAGGGCCAGAATCGGTGTAGAGTTCTTCTTCGATGACCAATTCAACATTCCGAACGCCGTCTAGCTGCATCATTTGTGCGGCTTCGATTGGTGTGAGGTCCGTTGAAAAGCCAAAGAGGGTGATATTGTATTCGTAATTTAATTTGAGTGAACGGCCGAGGGCGCCTTCCATATTTTGAATGGCGTCAGCGCGTTCTACATTTAGATAATCAAGATAAGCGGCCGTGGCTGCTGAGTCAGCATCTATTTTCATCTCGCCACGGGCTGACGGGTTTGTAGCTTCTAATCCGTCTACGCCACCCTTATAGGCAACCAAAGGGTCGCCGTCGAGCATGACGATGTAGGCTACGGCCGTGTTTGGATCCGGAACCTGAACCACCCCTCCCTCTACCCGCTGAAAAGCAAATTTTGACCCGGTTGGCGCCACATCTACGGCCGCCGCATCAAGATTCTTTTCAATTTGCAGATCACGGGAAAGGATATTCTGTTCTGGGGCTGTTGCTGTAAGCAACAGAGTTGCGCCAACCGTACTATAAAACAAGGCTACCACTAAGAACAAAATAAATAAGGTTGCCGGTATAACAATCAACCTATTTTTATGTTTCATTATTTATTACTCCTCTCTTCAAGCAATTTAAGATTTAGCAAACACACATTTACGAAAAAAAAAGGGTTATTACTGGCAACACCTCCTTCATTTGAATTTTATTTTCCCTATTTACAACCCTATCAAAACATCAACTGTAAAAACATGCTTTGATATGATGTTCTGATTTTCATAACAATAATTATCTAGGACAGGCAAGGATCAACAAGTTCATTAAATTTGATTATAGGGGCTTTTTCGATGTCGGTTTCTGCAGGAATAAATTTGTAGAAAGAATCACACATTGTTGATTTATTTTTTTGGAATGCAATTGTGCTTACACCAATTGCTCTGATTCTTAGCCATAGGAAAATGAATTACCCCTATTATATTTAGATTGAATCAGGGGGACAAATTTTGTGTGCTGCAATTACAATACAATATCGTTTTGCACCACACTACAGTGAGCGGCCATCAGGATACTGAGGATTTGATTCACGGCCGTTTCCTGTTCACCTTCCGCATTGACTACCCAATAATCAAACTCCTGAATCCGTCTCATCTCCTGGCGGGCGGCGGCAATACGCAGGTTTAAGCCTTCGGCC
>JAAEOP010000725.1 GCA_024223125.1 Chloroflexota bacterium | reverse complement strand
TTGGCGCAACTTAACGGCCAGGCCGTGTATAGCTTTGATAATAACGGCAATTTGAAAAACTCTGACACCCTGTCCAACACCTGGGATGCGGCCAATCGCCTGATTGCCTCCGAGCGGGACGGCACGCTGGTCGAGCCGATTTATAACGGGGTGAATGATAGAGTGGGCCAGACGGTGGGGCTCAGTACCACCAACTTTGCTTTGGATGTGGCGGCCGGCTTGCCGGAGGTTATCTATACCAGCGATGGGGATGCCTATCTGCACCTGCCGGGTGTGATTGTGGCCAAGAGCAGCACCGGCGAGACCCGTTATCTACTCAGCGATGGTCTCGGCTCGGTGCGACAGGCCGTGGATGACACTGCTGCGGTGGTCGCTTACTACGAATTTGACCCGTATGGCAATCCGATTGATAATACCAATAGCGGTGATCCTTACGGTTACACCGGAGAGTGGTATGAGGGTTACATGCACCTGCTGCATCTGCGGGCGAGGTGGTATTCGGTCGAGACGGGCACTTTCCTAAATAGGGATCCATGGCTAGGAAATATTAGCCGCCCAGACACTTTGCACGGATATAGCTATGCCGGAAATAATCCCATCTTATACAGAGACGCTTCTGGGCTGGATTATTTACCCTGGTTGGATCGTTATACCTGTGATGATCCATTGGCTAGAGGCGGTTATACTTCTCATTACGATATAGCAACTGGAACTTGGGGATTATGGCCTTGTATTGTTGATCCTAATAATGTGCCACCTAGACAACCTGGGCCGGTAGTGCCACTTAAACGGCCAAAAACTTCTGTTCCTCCTTTATTACAACCATCATCATCTTTACCATCGCCGGGTGTCATATGCGATCCAGAGAAACCTTGTAAGGTCATTCTAGGCGCAAATAGAGTTAATACATTTGGTCAATTTGTAGAACAATTTCCACCTCAATATAGAAAATCCTCCAA
>JAAEOP010000724.1 GCA_024223125.1 Chloroflexota bacterium | reverse complement strand
CGACGAAGGCATCAATGGCCCGCGCCGGATTATCCCCATCGACGTAATCGTCCAGACATTCAGGTAACAACGTCACCTGCGATCGGTCCGCACCTTCGATAAACCGCGTCATCCTAAATCCCCGATTCAATCTCAGGGAATTATACCACCAGCAGCTAAATCAGGGGGTTTTCACACAGCCTCTGGACAAAGTTGCCGTTGTCGGTTGATGTTAATTTGGTTTTGATTGCTAGGAATTTCATTGAACCTTTCCGCCCGAGGACAATTGGATATGAAAGTTGAATACCTCCCATCCGGATCACCCGATTGCCCGTTGATCCGGATATTCGGAACCAGCCGACCTCAGTTTGGGAGTCTTCAAGAGGCTGCAAATCAGCTTGCGACCGGCGTGAAATCCATTATCAGTACTGACGAGTTGTTTGGAACTGACATGCTTGGAAATTGCCGCCTTATCTTGATGGCAGGCGATGATGATAACGGTCCTGCGAAAACTTCTGATCAAGCGAAATTCGTTTGGTCTCTGACACGGGAAGGTTGGGCTGAGGTTGCAAACCTGGTCGGACCATTTGCCGACAATGTGAGTATGGAAAGCTATCAGTGGATTGGCGGTGAAAACGTTGGAGAGATATCTGTAGTGGTCAGCTATTCTGCCGGTGGCATTTTTTAGCAATACTCAGTCCTAGCCACCCGCATTATGGTCCGCTCCGGGCTCGAAGCGACTATTCGCCGCAATACAACAGATTCAACCAGTAAAAACCGATTGGCGAAGGTCGGCTGTGCGGAGAGGCTGTGTGAAAACACAAATCTCAGCGGTGTCGTTAGAATTCTGTTCTCATTGCCACGGTTTTTTGAAATCACAGCGCATTGCATCACCGGTGAAATACCAGCTCGCAGAATTCCATTCTATCTGATTTTGCCGCGGCTGCGTTTTCACACAGCCTCTCCGCATTGCCGTCCTTTGTGTCAAGAATGATGCCTTTCGAAGGTGTGCGGTGCCGCAATTGTCAGCTTCGAGCCCGGAGCGGACATCCGTGCAGTGCGGAAGACCAACTTTTTCAGTTTGAAATGGCCTTCAAATAGGTTTCGCTTCCAACCCCGATTTGTCCCCACGTCTCTGTAGTCCCATCAGTATACCAATCGTATTGGTCATCAGCCTCCCAAAGGGTAATGATCTGTCCTGGGAAAATGCATCCATCCTCGTTGAACTCTACAGAGTTGTCGGTTTCGAATTTGGAGATGATGTTAAAAACTTCCCTCGCAGGCATCTTAAAAAGGTCGTGTCCGCGAAACAACAGCTCAATTTCTTTGTCCGTTGCAATTCCAATGAATGACGAGCGATCATCATCGTCAAACGCAATCTGAATGGAATTGTTGTGGTAATAGTCCAGGCTGCCGTGGGAGTCTGCCGGAGGCAAACCGATGTTCTCCATTTCTATACGGCTGAATTGCCTGAGTATTCCGAGGCGAATAGGCAGACATCCCTGTCCAGGTGTGAGCTCTAATTTCAGCTTTTGCATTTCAAAAATCCCAAACACAATTCCAATTTGTAAATCACAGGTGCAGTTGTGTTGCAATCATTCAGGTTCCCTTAAGTTGAAGTTACAGCGTATGCTGGTCCTTGTTCAGGATGTCTCAAATGTCCGCATTGCTGACCTTCACGCCTCTGCGAGATCCCGGCAGGCCCAATCGGTCAATTCCATCATTGGTTGTCTAGGGGAATTATGGCCAAAACGACCGTTTTTGCGTGGCGCATAATTGGTGCTTACAACCACCAGATGTGGGTCGGGGTTCGACGCAAGGTCTGCAACGAGCCCGTTCGAGACCTTCGGGGTGGTTTCTCGAAATGGCATTTCCGGCCCTTAGCGGGCGTTCGGATTGCAGATAACACCTAATCCATTATCCTGAAAGCAGACATTATGCTGCTAAATATTATTGCCCCTTAAGCGGCCATTCTGGAGGAACGGCTGTTAATCCATTCCCATGCATCTTTTGAAAGCCAACCTTGGTAGTCATTCGTGACACCGATCACCAAAACTTGGTCATTTTTGTCTACGTGTGGCGAGAGCTTGTCCCAAATACCATTTGCGTTGAGATTGGTATCAACGAGCCAGGTTGAATCCAGATAATGCCACCAACCGCCGCAACTTTTGATCGCTTCATAAAGGTCATTGTAGTTTTGGCCCGGTCGCTTTAGATCGTAGTGGATTGAATAAATCATCAGGTGGTCCATAGTTTCATTGAAGTTGGGACATTAGCAGTAAGTTTGCCTGCTAATGTCTTTCTTGAGTGACCGAATTCATTTCTTCCGGTTCGGACGTTGTGTCAGTGCGGAAGCCGCCGCGGTTTTTGCAGCTTTGCTCGACTTGGGATTACTCAAAACCCTGCTGGCGGCCGATGCGGCCCGTTTACTGGTTACTTCTCGATTAGTTCTGCGTGCCATGCTTCAATCTCCTTATTGCTAGCATGATTGTCAATTGCTATGTTGCAATCAACAGAAGTAAGCGATTCTCAAAAAATTGCAACAGTGAAATTGGAGGTCATATGTCGAAATTTTTTGATTCGGAAGGATTTTATGCAGCTCTGGATGCCCACAGGAAATCTAAAGACCTCACCTGGAAGAAAGTGGCCGAACATGCAGCGGTATCTGCTTCCACACTTACACGCATGGGACAGGGAAAACGTCCCGATATAGATAGCCTCGCCGCACTTGCCTCTTGGTCGGGAATAGACGTCAGTAATTTTTATCGAGGTGAACTACCGCGTACTGGTAGACCTAGCACCGTCTCAGAGATTACAGCCTTGCTTCGTGCTGACCGAAATATCAGAGGTGAAGACGCTTCTATGATGGAGAATATGATCGCATCTTTATATGAAGATATGAGGAAGCGTCGTGAAGAAGAATAAGTTTCGATATGGCTTCAAAAAGGAGTGCGAGGATTATGCAGGGGAGTTCCGAGAGGAATTGCATTTAGCCCCGCACGATCCGCTTTGCCCGCGAAAGCTTGCCCACCACCTTGGAATTCCAGTTTTTGGAATAAAAGACAGTCAAGTCATTGATCCTGAGGTAATCCAACATTGGCAGCAATGCGCAGGCGGTGGGTTTTCTGGATTGATCATACAGGATGGTACACGCAAAGAAGTGCATCATAATGATTTTCATCATCCTCGCCGGCAGAACTCTAACATATCTCATGAGCTGGCCCATATCATTTTGGGACACGATCTAGATGTTCCCATCAAGGAAAATGGAGAACGAGCCTACGATCGCTTGATTGAAGAAGAAGCGAAGTGGTTAGGTGCAACCTTGCTTCTGCCAAAATCCGCGACGGTACATATCGTAAAGAATGGACTTCTCAAGGAGGAGATTGAAGAGGTTTATGGTGTCAGCTATTCCCTTTATCAATTCCGATTGCAAGTGACAGATACAATGGGGCTGATAAGGAACTCGCGGCGAAAGTATTCCCAAACAGCGCCATCATAGACCTTGAGTTTGCTACTCCCAAGGTAGTCAATGTCCGCTTTTAAACCGCGCTTATACCGTCCACGCTGACGTTGAAGGTCTGCTCTCCCCCCATTTTGCATCGGACAGCGCTTCGGCGAAAGTCTCAAAGGTCCCGCATTGCTGACCTTCACGCCTCTGCGAGATCCCGGCAGGCCCAATCGGTCAATTCCATCATTGGTTGTCTAGGGGAATTATGGCCAAAACGGGCCGTTTTTGCTTCCCACACATCGGTTCTCACACAACTTAGTTCATTGCACCATCCTTGTGATCATCGCCCTGCAAACGGTATTAAATGATGGTTTGTGTTCACTTTTTGTTTCAACAACATATGCGTTTAGTGACACCGCCGGTTTGCGCGGTTTCGAGCCACAAAATATCATCGGTCAGAATCAAAGAGGATCGTTTAATGAAGTTTGCAGAGTTTGCTGGCAACCGCGTCGAGCCATCACCAAAATCCCGCGCGACTTGTCCATTTTGCGGTCAGGCAGTCATGGCAAAATGTGGGAAAGTACGAATCTGGCACTGGGCGCATAAGAACACACAGCACTGTGATCGTTGGTGGGAGCCCGAAACTGATTGGCACAGGAAATGGAAAGACCTGTTCCCAGCTGAATGGCAAGAAATAGGTAGGCGAGACAATAATGGAGAGCTTCATATTGCCGATGTGCTGACGTCGCACGGAATGGCTTTGGAATTCCAGCATTCTCACATCAAACGTGAGGAGGTCGAGACAAGAACAGATTTTCACGGGAATATCTGTTGGGTCGTCGACGGATTGCGTCTTGAAAACAGCTTGAAGCAATTTAATCGAGCGCTTGATGAGGGGTTAAGACCGCGCTCGAAAGGCGGCACCGTTTACCAACTGTTTCTTTCAGATTCACGTCTCCTCAAGCAGTGGTCGGGATTGAATGCGCCGATTGTATTTGACTTCGGCGGCTACGGTGTTTGGGTAATTGGCAGGAGCGGTAGCCATTCTGCTTACGTTTATCAGGTAAAGAGAGATTTGTTGGTGCAACAATTAAAACTAGGAAATCGGCCGCCGCCGGTGCAGCCACTGTAATAAAAACTCTACGTCTTTGTGCTTCGGTGCGAGAAATCTTCCAGCAACAAATGCCTATTATTCCTCTCTCAAACAGCCGAGGCATAGTACATTTTCTACTTGAGTTTTAAAACGTCAATTTTTCCATTTAAAAGCATAAAATGATACAAAATAATATCTTGTTTACACCTTTCAATTTTATCGTTTAGAGGGGCTTTCAGTCTGTTGAACCATGCGCCACGAGTGAATCGGTTCCGTCGGCGTCCTTTTTCATCGTATTCTGAAATTGCTTTTATCAAAGTTCCACAGGCTTTGGCCAATTGTTGAGGAGTAGGATTGGTGTGCTCCAAAACAATGGGCAACATTATTGTAATATTTTCAGCAGCTACGACTAACTCATCATATAGACCTGTATCAGAGTAGGTTCGACAATGTATTGCCTCGGCCTCTCGCGCAACTTGCCCACTGTCCTGACCAAGGAAATGAGCCATGGCAATCGTTAATGCTGAAGCGCTGAAAAGATCTTGCGTGATATACATAATATTTCCCGATTTGCTGCGAAGCGATGTACATGGGGGAAAATGCCAATTGAGCGAAGATCAAGCGACCGCGTTCGAACTTGTTCGGAACAATCGACAAAATATCGATATCGTGACATTTGATGAAGTTAGAGAGAACATAGTAGGTTTGCAAAATTTGTTGAAGACCTAGTCCATTCTCCTCCAATAGGTCAAATAGTTGGTAAGCTTAATTGCTCTATCTACGGTCAGGCAGTTTGAGGAGGCTAAATAGGTTGATATTGGTAACGGCCAAGCAGCATTTTGACGATGATATGAACCGAGCTCAAGCGCTGTGGGATCATGCGGCTGGCCTCGATGATGAGCCCCTAAAAAACGATATCCTCCGCGCAGTTTGGATGATGAGCGTTGGCGCATGTGATGCATTTTTCTGCGACGCCTACGCAGACATTGTCTCAAGGACGTTGCGCGCAAAGAACTTGCAATCAACTGGGCGTCTACCAAACCGGCTCGGGAATTTGAAAGTACCGGTGGTAGCGATTCTGAATCGGGAAGATGGATGGCGGTGGAGAATGGCAGCAAGGGAGCTTGTTGAAAATGAGAATGTTTTGTCCATCGAAAAAATCAGAGGCCTGATGAATCTGTTCTGCCGCGACAATCACAAATTAATGAACAAGACGACGATCGGAAACTGGATGGATCATGTGAATGCGAGACAACGCATGTTCGGTGTCGCGCGGAACAACTACAGGAGAGCTAACCAACGTACGAAAACAGTGTTGCAGAAATCGGCTGTTAAACAGCTCGAAAAACGCATGGCTGAAATATTCCAGCGACGACATGATTGTATTCACAACTGTGACCGGCCACGAACTGCGCCGCAAATAATAAGTGTGAACATGGTGGAGAAGGCAAAACAGGACATCTGTTTCTTGGTCGAACGCTGCTGCGAACACATGAGGGCAGAATTTACCGAGTACCTTAGGACTCATAGGTTCATTGGCGCCACCCGTAATCAGGTCGGTGCATAAGACGTCTGCAAGCGGGGCATGATCTTTCCAAAATATATGAACTACCGCCCTACTGTCTTTGATATCGCTGCAAAAGGATGGCGTTTGAGATTTCTAAAGGTATCGGCGCTGCTGGCGCAATGATGCCTTGTAGACCGTTTTAACTTTGGAACCTGCGAGAGGAATAAATAATCCACGAAGTCGATTGGCTATTTCAATGGCCTTACGTGCTTCACGCTCGATCTTTTGGGCGTCTTTTTTACTGAGTATTACGCCTCCGATTGCTTCGCTCCCAAATTGCAGAACAAATTCAATATCGCTTGGACGATAACCGCGCTGCTGCATCCTTTTTTCTGCATGTTTGGTAATGTGAAAGGTCATCTCTTAGCCTCCTTTTCTTTCCAACGAAGTGCATCTGCTAACTGCCATTGCGACGAACCTTTGAATTGTATCCAAATATCCCGCCAAGCATTGCGGTTGGTGTTGTTTGCGACCCGACGCGCCCACTCAGATGGCGTGTGCTCTACACCATCCGCCACAATCTTTTCGCGGCGGACATCGGCAAAAAAATCGCGCCCTTTATAGGTGATTTTGAGATTGGTACCATTGGGGAGAAATATCGTCTGCCACTGAAAGCCCTTTTTCGGATCGCCATATTTGGCTGATTGCCCGTCCAACTCAGCCTTGCGCAACTCATCCAGATATTCATCGCTCCAGAGATCATCCTGCTCCGTTCGCTCCAGAAAAACGACTATTGCGTGCTCGATATAACTCGAGACGTCGGCGGTCTTACGCGTCCTCAAGACCAGTTCATTGTGAAGAGTTGAGAACACCGGTGCAATAATCCATCACTGAAGCGGTCAGACAGTCTGGTTTGCCGGAGCAAAACTCCATCAGTGATAGCCACTTAGAACTCCTCTTTGCAGGATTCTTGGACGACTGCCCGGATGTTATTTCATATGCCAAGAACTATTTTGCGGTTGGATTTAAGATCGATTACGTCAATTCTGACGGAAATATTTCAAATTATTATCCGGATTTCATGGTCAAATTGAATGACGATCGCATCTTTATTGTCTAGACTAAGGGGCGAGAAGACATGGACGTGCCGCCGAAAATGGCGCGACTAAGGCAATGGTGCGAAGACATCAATCGGATCCAACCCGACGTGCAATATGATTTCGTTTACGTGGATGAAAAAAGCTTCAAGAGCTACAGCCCAAAATCATTCAACGACCTTGCTACGAGCTTCCGTGAATACAAAGAGTGATCAAGTTGACATTTCGAAAACCCGCCGGTGCGTTGACAAGAGCAGAAAAGCCAATCGTGAAGGCGCTTCTAGCCAAACGATGGCGTAATCAGGATATCCAAGCCCTCGTCAACATCGGGCGGAAGGCCACCATCAATAGCGCGCGGATTACAGAGGTTAAACAAAACGATAGGATTCGACCGGCGACAGATGATGCAGTTGAGTTTTTCAAAATCAAGAAACAGTCATTCGATCCGAAAACCAGCCTTAATTTTTATGATGACGAACGATTGATCCGCTCGCGCGAAGCCATGCTTCTGGCTGTGCAAATCTTCAACAGCCCCACCCTGAATTTCAAGACAGAGGTGTTTGCCGTCCTTGCCAACATCGCGTGGACCTATCTTCTGCATGAATATTATACGCGCAAAAGGGTCAACATCATCAATGATGACGGCCGTTCGCTTTTGCTGAGCCATATGATCGAAAGGCAAGACTGCCCACTGTCAACGGGAATAAAAGACAATTTGAAGGCGATGAAACTCATTCGTGATGACGTAGAGCACACCCTGCTAGGAAAGGCCGATCTGAAGTGGCTGTCACTCTTCCAGGCCTGTTGTTTGAATTTTGAAAAAGCCCTCTGCGATCTTTTCGGCAACGAACTTTCACTGCAAAAGGATCTGTCTGTCGCGCTCCAGTTTGCCAAATTAACAATGGATCAAGCAGCAACGCTGCAAAAGTATCAAATTCCTGAGCACATTGAAGCACTGGATGCTCGGATAAAAGCAGACCTATCAGAAGAACAGTTGGCAGATTTAGAGTACGAGTTTCAGGTTATATATACCCTAGTCAACTCATCCAAAATCCGCTCGCACATGGAGTTTTTTCATCCAGATTCCGAGGAGGCCGAGCAAGTCCGCAATATCCTGGTCAAACACAAGTTCGCGGACGAATTGTATCCGCATAAACCGGGACAGGTTGTAAGATTGGTGGCGCAACGCTCAGGAAAACAGTTCAACGGCCGCAATCACAACCAAGCCTGGCGAAGGTTTGAAGTCAGGCCACGTGCTGGGGCACGCCAACCAGAAAACACCAAGAAGGAATATTGCGTCTATCACGCAGCGCACAAAGATTACACTTACTCGGACCAGTGGGTGGCTTTCCTTGTTGAGCAGATCGAAACTGCTGAAGGATATGAGGCTGTTCGCTCTTTCAAACTTTGATGGTTGAAAATCAACCGGCAGCGCGGGCAGGTGTGTGGCGACATCTCATCCGACAGACCAAGATTGGGCGTTCAAGAGTCCATTCAAGTAGCTGCGTAAAGAACGTCTCTATTCACCAGCATTCCTTAGTTTCTCGAGTTTTTGCTCGATGATTACGATATCTGACTGAAGTTGGGGGAGTGTTGGCGAATATTTCGCTAAAGACTGGGTCATCGCCAAACTTTTCTCGTAGGCGACGATGGCCGCTGTAAGGTTGCCACGCGCTTCTTCTAAGTTGCCAATCACTGCGTGTGACACCAGGAGGTCACGCTGCCAGACGGCGTTGGCCGGATCGGCCGCAGCAAGGCGCTGCCTGATGGCCAGCGAGGCCTGATAGTTCTCTAGGGCTCCGGCTAGATCGCCTCGAGCCTCGAGAATGTCGCCGATCTTGTGGTGACCGACGGCCAGGTCACGCTGCCAGACGGCGTTGCCCGGATCGGCCGCAGCAAGGCGCTGCCTGATGGCCAGCGAGGCCTGATAGTTCTCTAGGGCTCCGGCTAGATCGCCTCGAGCCTCGAGAATGTCGCCGATCTTGTGGTGACCGACAGCCAGGTCACGCTGCCAGACGGCGTTGGCCGGATCGGCCGCAGCAAGGCTCTGCCTGATGGCCAGCGAGGCCTGATAGCTCTCCAGCGCTGCCGGAAGATCACCTTGGGCGATGAGCGCATCGCCGATCCTGTTATATGTGCCCGACAGATCGCGCAGCCCACTGATGTTGTCTGGTTCAGCTTCGGCAATGCTCTTCCCAATCCTCAGGCTGCCCCGGTAGCTTTCGAGTGCGCCAGAAAGGTCCCCTTGGGCAACGAGCGCATCGCCGATCCTGTTATATGTGCCCGACAGATCGCGCAGCCCACTGATGTTGTCTGGTTCAGCTTCGGCTAAGCTTTGCCCGATTCCCAGGCTGGCGCGGTAGCTTTCGAGTGCGCCAGAAAGGTCCCCTTGGGCAACGAGCACATCACCGATCCTGTTATGTGTCGCGGACAAGTCGCGCTGCCAGCCGGCGTTGCCCGGATCGGCCGCAGTAAGGCGCTTTCTGATGTCCAGAGAGGCTCGATAACTCTCCAGCGCGCCTGAAAGGTCTCCCCGAATTAGTGATTCTTGAGCTTGTCGGTCCAATTTGAACGGCTCAAGCGCCTGTTTTTCTTCCACAATACTCTGATCTGCTGACCAAAGAAATATTGCAAATATGCCGCCGATCAAAATTGGTACGAATATGATAGCAACATTACGTATAAAAGATATACGGTCGCGCCTTGCAAGTTTCGTCACAAGTTCTTGCACTTCTTCATTTGATTCTTGTCTTATATTATTCGACATCGACTCACCCCACTGCTCTTTTTTCGAACAGTTTCCACACAAGTTCCTCTAGTCGGTCTAAATCTTCTTCCTGCGGACTCGGTTGGCTTCTTAGTTGTTTCCACATTTCTCTGATTGTTTGAACGCCGTGAATACGATCACGACGCGCCAAATACTCCTTCAAGGGAAATGCGCTCAACGAAGAAACAAACCCCCCACCCAACTTGAGCGCCAATCCTTGTATGCCCTCACCGGCAGTCGTTGGTAAGATCAAGCCGGCCAACACTATCGCAATCCCCAGCAGCGCTACGAAAATGGCAAAACCCAGGTAGACCTTTATCGCATGCTGGTCTCCCGCAATCAGTCTGTCGAAATTTGGTGCTTCCAGAGTCAAAATGGTAACAATCAATTGCGCCTCGATGCGTTCAACTGACATTGATAATTGTCCAAGCGGGTCCAGTCAGTCCAGTGCTAAAGCGGTTTGGTTGCTCTTTTCTAAGAAGCGAAGTTCGCCGCCCAAAGCGGAATAGCTAGGGTCAGGACTTATTAATTGAGCCAGAAGATGACGGTTGCCGCGATTGTGATTGCAGCGAAGAAGGTAGGCTGTAGCGTCGACCTCAGGGTGCCTTACTGTGATTTTTTCTTTGTCGTGGACGAGAGAAGCAGCTCACGCCGCTCAAATCCCTGTTCTGATCGCATCAGATTATCCGGGAGCACGCCAACCGGATAGAGCCCCCCATGGGACACAATCTCAAGGCCCAACTTGTCATCGACGCGATGAACATGGCCATTGCCCAGCGCAGGCCGACAAACGTTATCCATCATAGCGACCAAGGTTCACAATACACCTCGGTCGCCTTTGGCCTGCGATGCAAGGAGGCTAATGTGCGGCCATCCATGGGATCAGTGGGGGATGCCTTGGACAATGCGATGTGTGAGAGCTTCTTCGCCACGCTGGAATGCGAGTTGCTCGATCGACGCAAGTTCCAGACCAAGGCGGAAGCCCGCATGGCCATCTTCGAGTTTATCGAGGGCTGGTACAATCCCGGACGGCGGCATTCCGCCCTCGGATACAAGTCCCCCATCGACTACGAAAGGAGCGTTAATGAGCGACTAGAATCTGCTAGCTTATAACCGTCCACGAAACCGGGGGAACTTCAACTCCACTGCGACTGCTGTAAGATCACTCATATATTATGTATGTCTGATTGTCTTCTAATGCTCCGATTGTACTCCTTTTCGCCGGCCGCGCGATGTCGCCTGCTCGGCGGATCTGTGGCCTGGTGCTCGCCGGCGCTCTGGATCCTGCACAAAGTTG
>JAAEOP010000723.1 GCA_024223125.1 Chloroflexota bacterium | reverse complement strand
TTCATCATTTTGCAACACAACCTGGCTAAGAGCAAGGCTGGTGCCGTCGGTCGCCAGAAACGCGGCAAAGGCTGCCGGGGGGAAGTGTGCGTCTCCGCCAATGTAGCCGGTGAAGGCGCGGTTCATGAGGTCTGCCAGGGCGGCAATTGAGAAATTGAGAGCAGGCTGGGTTTTCAGGTGCATGGACTTTTTTCAGGGGAAGCAAAATCTCCGCAAGTTGGGTATTCGCGGAGATTTTGCGTGGGGTGTGAGCCGGGTCAGCTCTGCGCGGATTTGTGTTCGACCAAAATTTGGCGGGCTTGCTGGGACATATTTATCATCACCATATTGTGCGGCCAACGCGGCCCGTTCTTGGGTGACGCGGGAAATAATTTTAGAATCAAGAATTCCGGTAAGTTCTGAACAATATATGCCCGAAGCCACTCGGAAAACGCACTCACCCGTCATTATTTGATGATTCTCCAAAAGAGACTCAAAAAAGTGTGACGAACACGTCAATTATAACGGGGTTTTCAAATGTAGAAGGGCATTTGCGGCGAAAATGCCAACAGGGGGCCACACATGTTGGTGACAAGTAAATTGGAGTTGTATAAGTTCAACCCGCTGCAGGCTTGACAATTTCCAACTGGGGGGTAAGATTCCGGGTGAGTTATGGTTATCGGGCGAAAGAATTTTCTCGATAACTGGGAAGTGTTATTCTGTAAAAATACTACTTATTGGAGGCTGTTGTGGACTTAGTTACACAGATTGATGAAGATAAATTTCAGAGCGAAGTATTAGAGGCGGCAACCCCCGTGTTGGTAGATTTTAGCGCGGTTTGGTGCGGCCCTTGCAAGATGCTTGACCCAATTGTAAAGGACTTGGCTGGGGAGTGGGGCAATAAAGTGAAGGTTGTGAAAATTGACGTTGATCACAATCCCAACCTCGCCATGCAGTATCAGGTCATGGGTGTGCCCACCC
>JAAEOP010000722.1 GCA_024223125.1 Chloroflexota bacterium | reverse complement strand
TTGCAAAAAATCGGCGGAACCGGCGGCTAAACCAAGATTAAAACGGCAGTTGGTTTGCTCATCCAGGGTTGCGGCCAGCATGGCTATCTCGGCCGGGTGAATGGTGTAGGGGTTAAGAATGCAAGTGCCAATTTCAATTTGGTGCGTGGCCGCGCCGACTGCCGACAAAATAACCGGGGCGCTGCGCAGGAATAGGTCATTGCTCACCCAGAATTGATCGAATCCAGCCAGTTCAGCCGCCTGGGCCAGGGTAACGTATTCTGACAGGGTCAAATCATTGTTACAGCGAATACTAAAGCGCATCGCCCGCTCCTATCACGGCCTCAGCCTCTATCTCGACCAGATATTCGTCACCCACCAGCTCCGCTTGAACCAAGGTGTTGGCTGGCCGGATGTGGCCAAAACGTTCGCCATGAACCCCGGCCACAAGCTCCCACTGGTCGATATAGCGCAGATAGATGCGCGTCCGGACCACGTCGGATAATGAGCCGCCCAACTGCTGAATAGCGGTTTCGATCTTGTCGATAATAAAGTGGGTTTGCGCCGCAGCGTCCCCGACCCCAACAATGCCATCGGGGCCGGTTGCCGTTGTGCCGGATACAAGTATGCGCTCGTTAATGCGTACGGCCCTGGCGTAACCGGCCAATGCTTCCCAGTGCGTACCGCTATTAACAGAATCTCGTTTTGAATTTAGGTTCATTTTGCATTCTATTTCCTTTCAATTATTAAAATACCACTATCGACAAATTATGGAAAGTGTATTATACTGTAACCCTTCAAATTTCAATTCCCAATGACTACAGGTAGAAATAGATCAATACACAATAGAAGTTTACCAATTAACATAACGGAGTAAGAATAGAACACGGATCGTACCGATTATACGGATTGACACGGATAAAAATATAAAAATCAAAGAAAAATCTGCGTAAATCCGTTCGATCTGTGTCATCTGTGTCCTATCCTATGTCATTTGGTAATCTTCTAACACAACATCATTTTCTATATCAATTAGTAACACCAGATTGACACAATTTATGAAAAGGAGGTCAAACATATACAGCTAATTAGGGCTAAGGATTGAATAGCTGTCCCATATCCTTAGCAAGGGTAAAAATTCAGTTCAATATTCAATAAATTTATTATCACCTTTTAAGGAGGAGCTTAACCGTGAAAAAGATAGTAAATGCAGTGAGTATGACGTTATTGTTAACCTTGATTTTATCGTTGACCCCAACCCATACCATGGCTCAGGATGTGGTATGTGACAGTGATGTGGTGGTGCAGGCCGAAGATTGGCTATCAAACCTGGCCGAAAAATTTTACGGCAACGTGTTGGCTTTTCCGGTAATTGCCGATGCCACCAATGCCATGGCCGCTTCTGACGATAGCTATGCCACCATTGACGATCCTAACGTCATTGAACCCGGCTGGAAATTGTGTGTTCCGCCGGGAGAAACGGCCCAGGCAATGCTCTTAGAGTCCGTCTTTTCGCCGGTGGCGGCCGGTGAAAAAACTTTGGTTGTGGGCATTACCGAAGATGCAATCATGTTAGACCCCTCCGGGTCCTATGATTTTTACTCCAGTTCTGTTCATAACGGAATATACAAGACTCTGACGGCTTTCCCTCCGGGTCGCGTAGATGAGATTATCCCCGGTTT
>JAAEOP010000721.1 GCA_024223125.1 Chloroflexota bacterium | reverse complement strand
CAGCGTCTGGTAGCCCGGAGCCCGGAAGAGGCCGAGTCGCCGATAAGACAGCTTTATTTTTATGTCATAATGACGGCTGCTGCGGCACCTATCATCAGCAATGTCTATCGCCTGTTTGATAATGGTTTGTTGGCCCTGGTAGGCGGTATTCGAGCTGATTATTACCCCTACGACCTGTCCGCCGCCGAGTATTTAATCACGATTTTGATTTTGGCCGTGGTCTGGATCTACAATTGGCGACTCGCTGGCCCGCTTTCTGATCGCCGGCTTGAATCGACTCTGGTGATCAACCTGGGGATTCGGCGGGTGTATCTTTTGATCTTTTCCTTAGGGGGGCTGGTTATGACTACCTGGGGAGCCGTTGGTTTACTGCAAACGTTAATGCAGCTTTCTACCGGCGTTAATTGGCGGACACCCGTGGCCAACTTCAGCGCCCAGTTGTTGGTTGGAACGGTGGTTTGGGTGGCGCATTGGATGTTGCTGCAACGTGATTTTTCCAGCGGCCATCCGGTGGAAGAACGTTCGGTTCTGCGTAAAATTTATCTCTATCTG
>JAAEOP010000720.1 GCA_024223125.1 Chloroflexota bacterium | reverse complement strand
GGTATGGTGTTTATGGGATTTGGCAACCAGTACACTGTCTTTGCCGTTAAACGAAAGCCCAAATCTCCGGAGGCCATTCTTTACCATTTGCCCGTACCCAATGTGAATGGGAACGGCCGTGTCTGCCTGGGAGACGCTCCTTTTCCAACGGCCGGCAGGGAGACTATTCAAGAAGCGCTGACTCTATTTCTGGAAGAAAGCGCGTTCAACCATGACAACGGCCAGAATCGCTGCCGCAGTTTCCCGGATAATACGTTAGACCTGTGGCAACAGTTGGATGGGCAAAGAAAGTTTCCTAATGCCGAGCTGATATCTGCTCGCCTGCGCCTGGGGCAGTTAATGTCTTAACCTCCAAATGCTCTCAGAAAAAGGAACAACCTATGCACAATTTAGTCACGTATGTCTGGCATCAAGAAGCTGACTTACCACCTAACGATGCCGTCTTCTACCAATATATTACGGCTGCAAACGGCGTCTTCGTCCGCGCTGAAAATGATTTCGTGGATGCTTGCTTCTTGGTGACAGCGCCCGTGCCGCCCGGCATATCCATTTGTGGTCTACACCCCCTCAAGGGCTGGCTGCGGCTAAAAGCGCCCAAAATTCCCTTTCCTATCCTGGAGCAGGCCGTCGCCGATGCCCAAAACACACCCAACCTGAATGAAACTCTGTATTACGTTACCTGGGCCAACGGCCGTTACCATCTGCGAAAACCAACTGATCAACAAGGAACACCGGCGGCCGTCCGCAGTCACATTGTAGAAACGGACACATTGGTCGTTATGGACATCCACTCACACGGCCGTGCCGATCCCTTCTTTAGTCCCACTGACGATCATGACGAGACCCGTCTGCGATTCTACGGCGTCATCGGCAGCCTGAATGCCGTGCCCCAGTTTAAGTTTCGCCTGGGTATTTACGGACATTGGGTAGAGACGCCTGCGAACGCTCTCTTCCAGATGGTTCCCCAAAATAAGGACGCCTATTCATGGATGTAGATAATTTCGATCTTGACTTCACCCCAACTTACCGGGCGCTGCTAGGGGAGGCACACGACATGCATCTGTATCTGGTGGGGGCAGGGGGAACCGGTTCAGCTCTGGCCGATGCCCTGGCTCGCTTGCTCTACCACGCCCGACAGAAGGGGATGAACATTGGCCTGACTATTATTGATCCAGACACCATCAGTGAGGCTAACCTGGGACGGCAGCGCTTTTGCCGGGCCGAGGTCGGTTACGAAAAGGCGTTGTCTCTCTGTCTCCGGCTAAATGCGGCCTTTGGCTTGGATATACGGGCTATTCCGGCTCCTTTTCAGCCGGAGATGACGCTGTCAACAAGCTACAACGCTTACCACTTTAACAACAGTGCGACCAAGAAGCTGATCATCGGCGCTGTAGATAACCACGAAGCCCGCC
>JAAEOP010000719.1 GCA_024223125.1 Chloroflexota bacterium | reverse complement strand
GTTTAACCACCGCTTCGGCATGCGAATAATCTGCCTCCACCGGCATATCACCCATGGGAACGGTGCCGTCGAAAGGGTCGCCCCACCACAGTACTCCGTTTGTTCTTTCCGAACATTTTACATTGGGCCAACCCGGTCGAATCTCGCGCTGGACTACTTCGGAGCTGCCTTTACGGCTTTCAAAACAAACTGTTTCTTCTTCAGCCGCGTAGCTGGTGCCAGCCCACAGAGCAAGACAAATAGTCGCCAATATGGAACTTTGTATTCTATGTTTCATATCGCCCCCTATTGTCCGGCCTGCGGTTGTTCATATTTTATATCCCCCAGAAGAACTCCAACCGCCCCCTTAACCAACACGCTAAGAACAATAAAACCAAAGGCCCAGTTACCCAGGGAATTGGCAATTTCTATGAAAGTTGGATAATACTCTGTCATTTCGCCAATTGGAGATGGGGAGAAACCGGGGAGTAAAAGCCCCATGCCCTTCTCGATCCATATACCGATAAATACCGCGATACAAATATAAGACAGCTTATTCAGATCGTATCTGATTTTTGGCGTCAACAATAATCCAAAGCAAATCACCAATGTCACTAGAGATACCCAGAAAAACGGCACCAGTTTACCTAGTCCCTGAAAGCTATAAATCAGGTACCGTAAACCAAATGAATGTTCAGTCGGATGATAAAATTCGGTCACTACTTCTGACATGGTTAGAAATAACGCAATTCCCAGACAAACCGTAATCGTCAATGACAGCAAATTGAAGACGGAATCTTCGATATCAAATTTGGTGTGTTTACGAATTAACTGAAACACGATAATGATGACGCAGGGACCGGCGGCAAATGCAGTGGAAATGAACTTTATCGGCATCATGCCGTGATGCCACATCGGCCTTGCCGGCATGGTATTAATCAGGAAAGCCGTTACCGTGTGGATACTAAACGCCCAGACAATGGCGAGAAACACCACTGGGATATACCATGATTTATTAATCGGTTTGCCGGTATATTT
>JAAEOP010000718.1 GCA_024223125.1 Chloroflexota bacterium | reverse complement strand
TCCGGCTACGCAGGCGAATATTGCACTCTTACGGGAACGGGGCGTCTCGTTGGTTGGCCCGGTCGCCGGCCGCATGGCGTCTGGTCTATCTGGCTTGGGGCGCATGTTGGAACCGCCGGAATTGCTGGCTCAAGTAAGGTTGGCAGTGGCTCAAAAAGGGGAGATGCACGGCCGTAAAGTTGTCGTCACCACCGGCCCCACCCGTGAACCGATGGACCCGATCCGTTTTATCAGCAATCGCTCTACAGGTAAGCAAGGGTTGGCGGTGGCTCAGGCAGCATTGGATGCCGGAGCGGATGTAACGCTAATTTATGGCCCCATTGCCGAACCGATTCCTTCGGGCGCAACGGCCGTGCCCGTGCAAACAACCGCAGAGATGGGTGACGCTACCTTAGAAATGGTGAAAGACGTCGATGCGCTCTTCATGGTGGCGGCGGTAGCCGATTTTCGTCCCGGCGCACGGTCAGACCGCAAAATTAAAAAGACGGATGAGGAGTGGAGCCGGAATATTGGCCTGGAAGTGACGCTGGACATTTTGACGGCTATTAAGGGGCAACGTGAGAAAACGGGCTACCCGCGAGTGGCTTTAGGCTTTGCGGCCGAGACACATGACGCCTTTGAGTACGGCCGTCAAAAATTATTGCGTAAAGGTCTCAACTTCATTGCCGTCAATGATGTGATGGACAATGGCGTGGGATTTGAACACGACACCAATAAAGTGCTGCTGCTCAGTTCGGCCGGGGTGGTGGAAGAGATACCGTTGCAAAGCAAGACGGCCGTCGCCGAACGTCTGGTACACTATGTAGCCAAAACATTAAACGGCCGATAAGATGAACTGTAACGCGAAACTGGTATTTAGGGAATGATGATGAACCGACACCAATTACGTGATGATTTAGTAGCTAACTTTTCTAAAGATGAACTGGCCCAATTGAGCAGCCGTTTAGGGATAAATTTTGCGTCTTTAGGCGGCAAATCCCTGTCAGACAAAGCCGGATCGTTGATTGGTAAGGTGGAGCGCAGCGGCCGTTTGCCAGACCTGATGCTTCTATTAGTTCAAGAACGGCCGCAGTTAAAACCCCGTTATCAGAAATATTTACAGCCAGAAAACAGTCCGCGGGATAACCGCTTAGATTGGTTGGATAGGATGGCGGCCGGCGAAGGACAAGCTATTGAAGAGCCGCCCACTATGCGTTGGGACAGCTCCCAACACCCCCGCCAGGAAGATAAGGAATAAAAAATACGATGGATAGAATTTTTTTTATGATCGGTTCCGCCCTAATGTTTCTGGGTGTGGCGGCCGGCGCATTTGGGGCGCATGGATTAGCCCCTACTTTTAGCCAATATCCAGAATTAGAAGGAACGTATGACACGGCCGTGCGTTACCACATGATCCACGCCCTGGCTCTTCTTATTTCCGCCTGGGCCATAGAAAAATGGGGTGACTCTTTGCCAACATGGGCTGGATATATGTTTGTTCTGGGTATCATCCTGTTTTCAGGCAGTTTGTATTTGCTAGTAGCCACCCGGCTGCGCTGGCTGGGCGCTGTAACCCCGTTTGGCGGTTTAGCCTTTCTTGCAGGGTGGGCTTGCCTGTTCATAGCTGCCTGGCGTGGCCAATAAAGTCATCCATAAACCCACATACCGTTCCGGGAATATCGGTACAAGACAATGCCAGACTATATAAAAATATATGAAGTTGGCCCCCGCGATGGCTTACAAAATGAAGCCACCCCCGTTAACACTGTCCAAAAAAATCAACTAGTAGATGGCCTGATAGCTGCCGGTTTGCAACATATTGAACTGACCAGTTTTGTCCATCCCAAAGCTGTGCCCCAAATGGCCGATGCCGATGAATTGATGCAAGCGAACCGGCAAAAATATCCCCAGACTGATTTTATTGGTCTGGCATTTAACCAACGCGGCTATGATCGCGCCCTGGCAACCGGCTGTCGGGCGATGGCTTTTGGCGTAGGCGTCAGTGAAACATTCAGCCAGAAAAACACACGCATGTCACCCCAGAAAGCGTTAGAAATTACCCGCAGTTTGACAGCGCAAGCCAAACGTGACGGCATCTGGACGCGGGCTTATGTGATGACAGCCTGGGTATGCCCCTTTGAAGGACCAACACCGCCCCAGCGCACTGTTGCCTTGGCTGAAAAGCTGTGGGATTTAGGGGTAGATGAGCTGGCAATTGCCGATACAATTGGCTTTGCTAATCCGTTAGATGTCGGCCGTCTCATGGAAAAGCTGGGCCGTCATCTGGACATGAACCGACTGGCGGTACATCTGCATGATACACAGGCGATGGGCTTGGCCAATGCCACCACGGCCCTGCAAGCAGGGGTACGTATTTTTGACAGCAGCGTAGGCGGCTTGGGCGGTTGTCCCTTCGCCCCCGGTGCGGCCGGAAATCTGGCCACAGAAGACCTGGTGTTCCTGGCCTATAAAATGGATATTGGCACGGGTGTAGACTTTCAGCGGTTGTGGGATGTGGTGCATGATCTGGAAACATTTATCGGCCGTCCGGTTGGCGGCCGTATTCGCGCTTGGTGGGAAAGCTACTGCCGTACAGAACCATCGGTGGAATTCAGGTAATCATCCCTTGTTTGTAGTGTGGGCTTTAGCCTGCTAAAGCGGTCACTACGAACAAGACAATCATATATGCAATTGACACCCAGACTACTGCTAGCCGCTTATTGTAAAGGGGTTTTCCCAATGGCTCATGAAGATGGGCAAATTTATTGGTATGATCCAGACCCACGGGCCATTATCCCTTTGCCTGGTTTTTATGTGCCGCACCGTTTGACCCGACTGGTGCGGCGCGGGGTGTTTGAGGTGCGGGTAGATACAGCTTTCACGGCCGTTATGCAAGCCTGCGCCACCCCAACCTCAAACCGAGACACGACCTGGATTAGTGATGAGCTGATAGGAGCTTACACGGCGCTGCATCGTTTAGGGTTTGCCCATAGTGTGGAATGTTGGCAAGACGGTCGTCTGGTAGGCGGCCTCTATGGTGTGACTGTGCAAGGATTGTTTGCTGGTGAAAGCATGTTTAGCCGTGCGCGTGACAGCAGCAAAGTTGCCCTGGTGCATCTGGTACGGCGGCTGCGGGCAGGCGGTTTCCAACTGCTTGACATCCAATTTTTAACCGAGCATTTGCAGCAGTTTGGAGCTATAGAAATTTCGGCCGCCGAATACAAAAGGCGACTGGCGCATACTTTATTGTTCACGGCTGATTTTGGCAGCATGGAGAATGACGTGCATTATGATGAATGAAATTTCACAGGTTTCGCAAATTGTCGATTTCCATTCCGCAATCCGCAATCATGTAGGAGATTAGAAATGAGCAGAGAAATAGACCCGGATGAAATACGCTTTTTTAGCGGCCGTTCCAACCATCCCCTGGCTCACAGAATAGCTAACCATTTGCAAGTGCCGCTGGCAGAAACCAAATATGCCAAGTTCAGTAACGATAACCTATTTGTCCAGCTGGGTGAAAGTGTGCGTGGTCGCGTTGTATATATTGTGCAATCCTTAACGCCACCTGTTAGTGACCATGTGTTGGAATTGTTGATGATGCTGGATATTGCTAAGAGCGCGGCCGCGCGTGAAATTCATGCCATCGTCCCTTATTTTTCCTATGCCCGTTCCGACAAAAAAGATGCCCCCCGTATCTCCATTACGGCCCGACTGATTGCTGATATGCTGCTTACAGCGGGGGCCACCCATTTTATGACCATGACGCTTCATGCGCCGCAGGTGCATGGTTTTTTCAGTATTCCGACTGACCCGCTGACAGCTCGGATGGAATTAACCCAATACATTCGACAGCGTGAACTTGATCCGGCCAAAGATGTGGTAGTGGCGCCTGATATGGGGCGGGCCAAACCGGCGGCCCGTTTTGCCCGCGATTTGAGTTTGCCCGTTGCCTCGGCCGATAAGACACGAGTATCGGATACAGAAGTGAAAATTGGGGGGATGATCAGACGACAGGTAAGCGGCTTTGAACACGCTATTGTGTATGATGATGAAATTGCCACCGCCGGTTCGGTGGTGGAATTGAGCCAGGTGTTGATAGAAAGTGGTATACAGCGGATTACATTGATGTGTACACATGGGTTGTTCTTAGGTACGGCCGTCGAACGCATTGCCTCTATTCCCCAAATTGTGGAGGTGGTGACGACGGATACAGTGCAACGGCCGTTAGACCGTTGTCCACCTAATTTAACAGTTTTACCCGTAGGCACAGTTTTTTCTGAAGCCATTCGCCAAAATTATTGCCGCCGTTCCATTGGTGATCTTTTTGAAGGGATGGAAGGATGAGATTGGAGATTGGGAGATTGGAGATTGAGCATAATCTCCAATCTCTAATCTTTCTGAAAAGGAGAAGATACAATGAGCGATAATCACCACAATCATGCAGACGATTTTTTGATGGCCTTTCAGGATAGCTGTGATAAACCGGCGCTGCTGTTGATTCACGGCTTTCCATTAAGCAGCAGCCTATGGAATTTGCAGATTGATGATCTGGCGAATTTTGTACGGGTGATTGCCCCCGATTTACGCGGACATGGCAATGCGGACAATGTAGCTGGACCGTACAGTATGGAAATATTGGCCGATGATTGTGCCGATTTAATGGGTTACTTGAATGTAGCCTCGCCGTTTGTGGTATGCGGTCTCTCTATGGGTGGGTATGTGGCCTTTGAATTTTACCGCCGCTACCGGGAGCATATTGCCGGTATGATTTTGACGGCTACACGGGCTGCGGCCGATTCGGATGAAGGCAAGGCAAACCGGGATAAAATGGCAGAAGTGGCACAGCGGCGGGGGGGAAAGGCAATCGCTTCAGCTATGCTGCCCAAAATGTTTGCCCCCACTGCCTACGAAAATGACCCAGAACTGGTGGATTATGTGCGCGATATGATGGAGGGAACATCGGTGGAGGGGATTGTAGGCGCGTTAGCCGCCATGAAAAACCGACCCGATTCTACACTGACGCTGGCTGAGATTGATGTGCCCGTGTTAGTCATTCATGGAGAAGATGACCAACTCATCCCTCTGGGTGAAGCAAAAGAAATGGCAGAGGCGCTGCCCAACGGACGTCTTGTCACCATCCCTAACGCCGGACACCTACCCAATTTGGAGCAGTCCGATGCGTTTAACGATGCTGTGATTGATTTTCTGGAATCGTTGGCATTAGACGATATGGTGTTTTGATGATTGAGATTGAGAGATTAACCCAATCTCTTAATCCTCACAACCCTCCCTCCACGCTGCCAAAATCCAACAACTCATACCCTGCTCCAACCAGGCTTGCGCGTCTACCCAGACACCGTTAATCAGCAAATCCCAATGTAGATGGTTGCCGGTAGAAAGTCCGGTTGTGCCAACCACGCCGATGACCTGCCCGGACTGTACTATATCGCCAACTACCACAGAGACCTCGGACATATGGTAGTAGCCGCTGTAAATACCCAGGCCATGATCAATGATGACAGCCCCACCGCGTACATAAAGCTGTTCGGCCATGTTT
>JAAEOP010000717.1 GCA_024223125.1 Chloroflexota bacterium | reverse complement strand
CCGTTTCATCACAAACATTTTCGTGGGAAAATGAATCCTGGGCGAGAGGAGATGACTCAGTTTGAATGTCAACGATGTTGAGGAGTAAGGTTAATTGTTGCATAACGGCCGTATTGTAACATCTGTCCCCTTGATCAAAAAAACTGCGCTAACTCTAGCGCGGTTTTCAGTTTGTCCGTTATGGTTTTTGAATAATCGGCAGGAACAACGTGTATCTAGTCGGGCCGGGGTCATCAAGGGTGAAGTCGGCCGTAACAACCGTACCTCCCACCACCGTCACCTGACACACTAACCCCACAGTTCCCGCACAAGCGCCGCCCCAGCCGTTAAAGTAGAATCGGTTCAGGACACGGCCGTTAACGTCACTGCCGTCCCTGGCATAAGCAACTCACCACCGTAGCTGTCACCTGCTGCGCCGCGTCCATCGTCACCACACACAGCCCCACGCCAAAACAACTTGACTATGCGATTAATATAAGAGGAGGATTGTCACGGCCGTGAACTAGCAAAACAACGACACAATTTGCCTATATTTTCACTTTTCTCTGGAAAATGGGACGGATCTTCCCACATGTAATAATATATACACGAAAACTCTAGTGTTTAAATTTACGAAAATCTTTGAATTATTTATGAGTTACTCATAAATAATTCGAGTTTATCATTCTGCGAACCTCTTCAGGAGTCATATTGTCCGCATTCAAAAGATAATCCTCAATGAATTGGGTCAACAAAGACAATCCCAGGGCAAATGTCTCGCTGCGAGTGGTCTTAAAGGCAGCTTTTAACGTCCCCTGCGCCCGCCCAAACTCTAACGCTTGCTGCGGCGAAACGCGGATAGACGTCCACTTTTGCTCAGAATCAAAAATAGGCAATGGTAAATCCCACAGCAGATAAAGGGATTCCAGATCGGTGATGCCTTCGGGAATGGCGCGGCTGCGGTCGGCCACTGCTTGGTGCAGCGATTCCAGGCGAACGGACAAGACTGAAATGGCTAAATCGGGAATATCGGCTCGCACAATCCCTTTCGGTAACTTTAAGGCCATTTGTCGCATGAGTTGTTTCTGCTCTTTAGACAGGGCTACATAAACATTTTCCCGGCTGACAGCATGTTTGGGACGGCCGCGTTTGGGTTTTTCTTTGAGCAGAGCAGCCAGGGTACTGGCAGACTGCACATTTTTCTTCTTATCCTTTTTACTCATATGTCACTATTCGGCCGCGCGCCTATAATCTTGATGATTTTCCAGAAAGTTTTGCACAAATAGTTCGTCAATTTGAGCGGCATCTGTTTGGATTAAAAATTCCAGACACAAATGCAAGCATAGCAAACAGATACTACGCGGGTAGCCGCGCGTTTCCCGCCAGATGGGTAAAATTGCGTCATCGGTGAACAACTGTCGCTGCTTGGAATCACGTCCAGCTGCCAATAAACGGTATTCGATCAAAGAATTAGTGTCATCCGGCGTTAAAGGATCCAACGAAGAGCGGGTGGCTACTCGGTCATTAAAATCGGGTGACTGGCGCAAATTAATGTCCAGTTCCGGTCGGCCCAAAAGCACTAACTGAAACGCTTTGCTACCCCGCGGATCGCGGAAATTGAGTAAACGTCGCATCTCAATAAACTGTTCAGGGCTAAGTTCATGCGCTTCATCAATAATAATCAGGGGCAGTATTCCCTGGTTGCTGCTTTCTGTAAGAAAGGCGCGGAACTCATTTAGTTGATCTTCTGTCGCCCGGCGGGTTCGTAGTCCAAATTCGGCCGCAATCCGTCTCAACAGCAGCAACCCACTTTTCTTGGGAGATTCATCTATCTTGGCGGCTACAAAATCCGGCCGTCGATCATAACGGCTGTGGAACCAGGATGCGAGGGTTGTTTTCCCAGTTCCAATCTCGCCAATGATAATGGAAGCCCCCTGCCCGGCCTCAACCATGTAACTGACTTTGGATAAGGCACGTCTGGTTTCTGTGGACAAATACATAAAACGGGGATCGGCTTCTATTGTAAAGGGGGCTACAACGACACCCAGACGATCCCACTCTGGCTTGTACTGTTCAAAATTGATCTCAAATTGGTTGATGTTATTCATAAGCCGTATCCTAAGTAACCTTGAAAAAGTTGTCAAGTTTAGCCAGTGAAGCGATCTACATTGTGTATTATACCAATAACAACCCCTTTTGTACAATCTATAGCCTATAGATTAGTTGACATAGGGTGTTATTTTTGTTAGACTGGCTAAAGGTTATGGTCTTTAGCATAAATCCCCTTTCAAATACAAGATTAAAGGTATTGTTTTTGTTAAATTGGGGGGAGTATGCTAACTAGAAGTAATCACACGGCTCCCATTATTGCAGAAATGGGAAGAAAAATGTAGCGTCAGGACAAGAAAAAAGGCCAGACATTGCAGTGCCTAGCCTTGATTTATATCAGCAAGCTACTTAACTGTTTGGTGCCGCCAACACTTTCACAGTGCCCCTTTGTTGGGGAGGGGGTTTTTGTGTCCCCAGGTAGCTCACTTAGTCTCAGAAGAGCATAGCATAGGCTCACCATGCTGTCAACGACGGTGTTTTATTACGGCCGTCAGCAGTATGTTTATTTTGTGTTGCCTGTTTGCTGCTCTGGCTGGGAAAAGCGAAGCTTTTTGTGGCTTTTCTGGCAGGAAACCATTCAGCAGCTCTGTTAGCCGCCCAGAAGCAACTATCAGAGCTGCAAACGAATCTACGCCAACAACGGTCGGCCGCAGGCACTACACCTGATTTGGTTGAACACGCCCGTTACCCAGCCACACAATCCCCTCCCCCAACACTGTCACAAACGATAACCCATCTTCCCGATCATTTAGGTTGGGGAAGCCAGACCGTTACACAAACGATTCGCTCTCATTGCGACGAGGCAAAGGGAGAAAATTCTCTACCTGATCTACCCGTCGTAAAAGTTGCGTTGGACAACACGGCCGTTTCTCCACCACCCCCTCCCCAAAAACAAACTATCAAACTGTTTCCTGATATTGCCATTGGCATGTTACAACAAGAAGCGGCCGCTTCCGGCCGTATTTGGCTGCTGCTGCGACATTTGGATAGCGACGGTCGCGGCTGGCACAATATGGCCGACATCAGACAACAATTAACCGGCAAGCAGTCTAATTTGAAAGTTTGTGGCTGGCGGCAGTTGCGTAATCTGCTGCGTCAGGGTGAAGGGGTTTTTTGGCAGCGGGTTGACGGCCGTGTCTGGTTACGCTCTGTGACTAAAGTAGCGGCCGCTTTAGAGGTTAGCCGGCTAAATCTAAAACCGGTAGCGCTGCCCATCACCATCCTGACGCAAAGTATTGGCAAAGTACGGGCGCATTTTTATGCTGCATTTCATAGCGGCCGCGGAAAACAAAACGGGAAATTGGCCGCGCCCATTGCGCGCGCAACCATTGCCAAATTGACCCAGGTGCAAGAACGCACACAAAAACGGTATGAAAAAATAGCCTGCGTCCGCACCCAACGCCATTTTGCAGTGGGCAGTCAGGCCACAAAACAGAGGATGGAAGAACGGGCCTGGCAGCACGGCCGAGCTACATTTGAATTACAGGATTTCAGAGGCAAACAAGGGGTAGCGGGGCAAACATACATTGCCTGGCAGTTGCCCAATAGTTACGAAGGGCCGCACGACACGGCGCCGAAAGGGCGACAGAAACAAATTAACCACGTTTTGTCTGACCTGTTTATGCAAGGGATGACGGGGAACGGACAAAGCGAAATTAAGCAATGTTTCTATGCCAACGGCCGTGTCGCCGCTCAAGCGTACAATCGAGGACCTATCGAGGATATTTATTGGTATGACGGCCGTGCTCGAACCTGGCATTGTTTGGCGGCCGTGTAGGTCGGAAGAAACGATCCCCCATTCTAGGGATATATGATAATATTTAAACTATGACTGATTACACAATACACACACTCGATCTCAATTTTCAAGGGCTTAGCCATACGATAGCTTCTTACCTGATTGAAGGGCCAGAAGGGTTACTGCTTATCGAAACAGGGCCAGGGTCTACCTTATCCACGCTAAAAACGGAGTTAGCCGCCCATGGCTGCCAACCAGAAGATATTCAACATGTGCTGGTGACACATATCCATTTTGACCACGCGGGAGCATCTGGCTGGTGGGCACAAAATGGGGCCACTGTTTACGCGCATCATTTTGGAACCAGACATTTAATTGATCCATCCCGGCTGATTGCCAGCGCCAGCCGTATTTATGGCGACCAGATGGGGCCGTTATGGGGTGATATTTTACCTGCGCCAGCCGAGAATGTGGTCGCTTTGTATGATGGGGATATGGTTGAGGCAGCCGGTTTAAGACTGTACGCAATAGAAACTCCTGGTCATGCACGTCACCATCATGTTTTTGTGTTGGGGAATATTGCTTTTACCGGCGACACGGCCGGGATGAAGTTAGGCAATTTACCGTTATTGGACATTCCTGCACCACCGCCAGAATTTGATCTGGAAGCATGGCAAAACTCTTTGACCAAATTGATTGGTTGCAATTTTGACACCATTTACCCCACTCATTTTGGCCCGGTTACCAATGTGCGTGAGCATTTAACGGCCGTCAAAACATTAGTGGCCGACTGTGCCAATTTTGTTCGGGAACAGATGGAAACAGGGGTTGAACGGGATACGTTAATAGACCGTTATACAGAATGGAACCACGGCCGCGCCTGGCAAGTTAACTTCTCTGACCTGGAAATATTGAAATACGACACCACCAATCCCTTGTATATGTCTGTAGATGGCATTATGCGTTACTGGCAGAAGCGGTGGGAGCGGGCAGACGCAGCGTAACTTTTGTATGGCTGTTTGGATAGGAATCCACCGACATTTCGCCGCCGACAACAGCCATCATGGTACTGTGTAAAGCCAATCCTTGCCTGCTGCCAGATGATGGTGCGGCCTCTTGTAAACCCACGCCATTATCTTCAATGGTCAACAATAAACTGTCTGGCCAGGAGATGGCGATTTGTAACGTTAGCTGGTTCTCGCTGCTGCCACGGCCGTGACGGGCAGCATTGCGAATGACTTCTCGCGTCGCATAAAAGACAACTTCGGCCGTTAAGGTCGGTATTGTTTTAGATTGGTTGGCCGCCAACGGATCAATTTGCCATATTACCTCATCAAAAAGATGAGCCAAATCATTATCTACCGTTCGTTGCAAGGCACGTATGAGACCGAGACGGGCTACGTCTGGCGCAGTTGTCGTGGGCATATCGTGCAGCAAGTCTGAAATCTGTTTGTGAGCATCACTCATCAGATTTAGGGCGGCCGCAACTTGTCCATTTGCCACTGCTTGTTCGCTGCTGAGAGAAATCATCGCTGCCTGCAAGTCAGGCAAAATATCATCGTGCAGTATGCGGCGGGTTTGTTGGTCAATGATTTGGCTTTGGGCCAGCCGTTCACGCTGCAAACTCATCAGGCGGCGGGCCATCTCTACGCTGGCCTGAGTATCAATCAAACGTTCGCCGCTAACGCGGGCAATCTCCATTTCTTCTTGACTGTATAGGCTGCCGCTTTGTTTCATCCCTAGCAAGAAGAGACCAATCAAGCCGCGCTCGCTCCACAAAGGTAATGCCCAAATTGCGTTGCCATATACGGCCGAATCGAGAGGCAACATCAATGTTTCGGGCGAGGTAAAGCGCTCAATTAAATTGTTGATGGGCGGCATTTTGGAGGAAGATGCCGGATAGGTGAGTGGCACGCCTACGAGGGGGGCTAATGGGCCTACGGCCGCTAAATAAGCCACCTCTGCATCCAAAACGTCACGACACAAGGCGCGGAATGGGGTGTTTATATCTACTTCTTGGGGGGAGGTTTGGGTGAGGAGTTGGTCTAGCAAGCGTTGGCTGCTGACAAACGGCCGTAACTGAGCCATATACCGTTCCCGTTCCACATAAGAGCGCCAACTGATGAGAGCGTAAAAAACGGCAATGGCAACGGCTACTAAAATGAGGCTGTATAACGGCCGTAGTTGAATGGTCAACGTAGCGCTGATGAGAACGGCCGTGCCTCCACTCAGCAAAATAGCCCGGTACCAATGGTGAGTTAGACCCCGCCGGGGAAGCGTTTTACCTGTAAAGACTTCATATGACACAATCGCCTGCCCTACCAGCAAAACAACAACACATACCAGCCCGGAAATGAGCAAATCCAGACGAGCAATGCGTTCATGGGATTCCAGATAAATTTCCCAAAAGAAACGATGGCGCGAATCTTGTACCAGCCACACCATAACCCCTATCACCAACAGACTAATAATGAGCATGAACAGAGAGGCGGCAATAAGCCACGGCCGTGCCCGCTGCCGGGCCAACATTCCCATAACTCGTTTTGACGGCCCCGGTTGGCGTAAGGCATCCAACGAAAGGCCAATGCAAAGCAGTACGTAGACACTGTACCCCACAGCCAATAAAGGAATACCGGCTACTGACCACCGGATAGAAATCCGCAGCGGGGTGAATTGTGGCGCGGGGATGATCAGTAAAACGACACCAATCAACAAAGCGGTAAATCCGGACAGGAGCATGAACAGAACTAAGCCAAAACCAATGCGCTGGCTGCGGTGTAGGGGGGCTAACGGCGCCGACCAGAAGCCTGCGTACCATAAAATAATCACGTACCAGGCAAACGGCAGTAAAATGACCGGAACCATGCCCACCGACCACCAAAAGATCATGTTGCGGTAGGTTATGCCAAATAATCCCAAGCCGGCAATGGCTGAATGGCTAATAAAGAACATTGCGCCCAACAGTAAGCCGCCGCTGGCAATCCAGATACCCCAGGCGCGCCGGTCAGAATTGAGCAGCACGGTTAAACCCAGCCACGTTAGCAGCAAGGCATTAAACAATGAAACGGTCATAATGACCCAATTGAGGTAAAGGTTTGAACTCATGATTAGGAAGATATTGGAGATTACCCGCTGAAACCAATCTCCTAATCTCTAATCTCCGATCTCCATTCCACCCAATTACCGGCAGCATCTAATATTTGGAGGATACCATCATCTGTCCAGGAAATGAGACGGCCGTGCTGCACAATAATGGCGGCGCGGGTGCGGGCTACTTTTTCATCAGTTTTGGTTTTGTTAAGCCCCCAGGCGGTGTAAATTTGGCCGTTGATGCGGCTGATGGTGCGTTTGTCGCGGAAACCCATGCAGGCGGCGATGTGTTCATTGCTCATCCCCTGGGCGACCATGCGGGCTACTTGTTGTTCATTCGGTTCCAGCAGGCCCATAGGGGCATATTCATCTTTTTGGCGCACTTCCTGAACGCGAGATTCGATGTCGGGGTCTATGAAGGAACGGCCGTTAACCGCATCCCGCAACAAAGGCACAATCATCTGGGGCAGCAGATAGTTGGATTTCCGCACATACGCATAATGACTGAGAATGCCAGAACGACGAAAGGCGCGATAATAATCGTCATCATCTTGAATGGAATAGAAGACGACTGGTATTCGGGGGAATTCGCGGCGGATGGCAACGGCCGTGTCTATCCCATTCATCTCGCCGGTCAACTGCACATCCATCAAAATCACCTCTGGTGGTGTCTCCAGGCAAAATTCTAGCGCCGCTTCACCTGTGTCACAATCATAAATGACATGGACAGCTTGGGTAGCCTCCAGCCCAGATATTAGGGCTGGACGTAGTTTGGGATTATCTTCAACAACGAGTAATTTAAGCATATTTCTCCAATTTCCAATATTCAGCCATTCCTGTCAAGCACTTGAGTGCGTGGGTTTGTGTATTTGGGTCATGGTGCACGGCCGTTTCCTTATAGTACCCTTTTCGCAGTTACATCATACAGCAAACTGTCCCCATTTTGGAGCATGATGCTGTTTATATCCGTAGGAGCGTTATCCGTAATCCGTGAACTGTCGGGTAAGGAATACGGAACACGGAATACGGAATACGGATAACGGATAACGGAGTAAACATGAATAGTGTAAAAAGCGAATATCTCATGACTGAACCGGCGGTTGAACGGCCGTCCAAAATCACACACATCCAATCGCCAGGCCGAAGTCTAGCAGTAGGATTAGCTTTGGGAATAATGGCCGATGTACTGCTTTTCGGCAAACCGTTGCGCGTGGGTGGTCATAGCGCCATCTTACCACCCCTGCTGCTGGGGGAAAGTGTGGATATGGACGTGGCGCGGCAATACGGCCGTCGTGGATTCTTTCCGGTTATTCGCGGCATACTGATCGCCGCACCCGTCCT
>JAAEOP010000716.1 GCA_024223125.1 Chloroflexota bacterium | reverse complement strand
GGGTCCAGTTCAATGGGAATCGGTTTTTCTTCCCAATCGTAAGGAATGGTGGCATCGATGAGCAGCCGGCCGGTGATCCAGCGGGCATTGAGCGGCAGAGACGGATCGAGAGGTGTTGACCGGCCACGTTTAATAACTTGCGACCGGTTTGGCTGGAAGCGGAAACTCAAGGCATACATAACCCGCGATATATCCCAGGGGTCGATGTCTTCATCGACAACAATGACGGTCTTTAGACCATACGCGCCCATTTCCGTGGAAATAGCGGCGGTAAGAACCTGGTCCGCATGGCCGGGGTACATCTGTTTCATTGAGATAATCGCCAGGAATCTACCGGATGCTTCCGGCGGGCAATAAACCGCTTTAATTCCCGGAATTTTCATAGCCACCAGTTGCTGCCATAAGGTTGAGCCATAGGTGAGGGCCATGGTCATATGCGTGTCTGTTACGGCCCTGCCCACAGTTGTGCCCCAGAAAATTGGGTTGTTTCTGTAGGTTACACTATTGACCTTAATAAAATTTCTGGGATCGGTGCCCACCCCGGAATAGTAGCCCGTGTATTCCCCAAAAGGCCCTTCTTCCATAAAGGCATCCGCATCCACTTCACCCTCTACCACAATT
>JAAEOP010000715.1 GCA_024223125.1 Chloroflexota bacterium | reverse complement strand
GGCCGAAGTGGGTTCGTCAAACAACATCACCTTTGGCTCCATGCACAAACTACGCGCAATGGCCACCCGTTGTTGCTGCCCACCAGATAGTTGAATGGGGTATTTATGGGCTTGCTCGGGGATTTTCACTTTCTCGAGCATTGCCATACCCAGATGTTCAGCCTCTTTTTCGGGTACTTTTTTGACCCACTTAGGACCAGCGGTACAGTTTTCCAAAATTGTCATATGCGGGAACAAATTGAAATGCTGAAACACCATGCCCACGTTTTGTCGGACGACATCAATTTCTTTCATTCTCTCATGCAGTTCGATGCCCATAATATGAATGTTGCCTTTTTGATGGGCTTCCAGTCGATTGAGGCAACGGATCAACGTCGATTTTCCTGAGCCTGACGGTCCACAAATGACAATCTTTTCCCGATGATGAATCTTAAGGTTAATATCCTTCAGAACTTGGAAGCTGGCAAACCATTTACCGACATCCTGCATGGAGATAATGGCATCACGCTCGGTATCATTAACTTGTGTGTTTGTTTGCGGGCTCATCTTTGCACCTGCTTGCGGTAATGGAGTTCAATCCGTGCCTGGATAATTTCAAGGACCACGGTCAACGCCCAATAGATCATTGCTGCTGTAATCAACATTTCCAAGTTGCGGAAATCTCTTTGTCCCAAAGTCTGTGCCAAGTACATCAGTTCCCAAACGCCAACGACGGAAACCAGTGAGCTATCTTTGAGCATGGAGATAAAATTATTGCCAGTCGCCGGGATAACAATAGGAATCGCTTGCGGGAGGATAATCCTTTTCATAACCAAAGTGAAATTGAAACCAAGAGCGCGGGAAGCCTCCCACTGACCTTGCGGAATGCTTTGAATACCGGCCCGGAAAATTTCAGTCGTATACGCGCCATAACAAAGGGAAAGTGCAATGATGCCAGCAGGAACCGCGTCAATCACATAGCCCAGCTGTGGCAGCCCCATATAAATTAGATAGACTTGCAAGAGCAGCGGCAGACCACGAAATAATGACGTGTAGAAGCTGGCGATTGCATAGGCAAATCCATTACTG
>JAAEOP010000714.1 GCA_024223125.1 Chloroflexota bacterium | reverse complement strand
CCCAAACCATCATCCGCCATTGACGCTCGCTGCCAACGGCGCCTGCATCATAGCGCCGGTAGACATACCAATTGGATTCGGGCCACTCCATATCTTGGACATAAGCCAAGAGAAATGTGTAGGAAAAAATATTTTCCATATCGACCCGCCATTCTAACCCGCCAATATTGCCCGGAATAGTGAAATCTGCGCTACCGACCCAGCTCTGGTTTTCAAGCCAGCCCCAATCGCCGCCGTCTTTGGCCTCTTCGATGACGAACCATTCGCCCTGATCGTTCCACCCACCTTCTTTGGTAATAACGTCCCAATCGCCGTCCTTATCAGAATACGACCTCATAAATTGAAGGTCAATGCGTTCCGTGAGATTATACAGCCCCCAGAATTCGCCATTTAGATACAGCACAACCCAGGTTCCGTGGGCAATGGGCTGGCCCATATTTCGGTGCAGGTTACGCGTAACCTGATCGCCCACGTATTTTGCCGTCAGCTGCCGGTCTTCGTG
>JAAEOP010000713.1 GCA_024223125.1 Chloroflexota bacterium | reverse complement strand
CCTAGACGGATGTCGCCGTTGCTTGTGGGGGTGAATGAGCCGTTGATCGTTGTCCAACCCGATGAATTATTGAAATCTTCCGTACTCCACAGGGATTGTAGCTGATTCCCGGCCGTGTCGTACAAAGCCAATTCGACGCCCGTTTCACCGCTGGGGGCGTTGATGGCGCCTTGTAAGTTGACTGTTATGTCGTAGTCTCTGTTAGCGGCCGCCGGCTGCAAAGCGCTCAAAAACGTCAGCCCCATCTCGTCTACTGCTAAATTGCCTGTGTGTAAATGGGTTTCCAGACCAATCTGTACGCTGTTGGCCGTGAAGGGGCCGTGTTGGATAGAGGCGCTGCCATTAAAGTTAGCCGGATTGGGCCACAATTCAACCACGCTGCCATCTTCTGCCAACAGCAGCTTACCGCCATCTCCCACGGCCGCATTCAACTGCCCCGTCACTTCAATATCCATCAGATTGGGCAGGGTCCCGTTCAGGTTGATAGGCTCGCTCCACTCTGTCAGCGTCGGGTCGGCAAAAGTGAGCCAGCCGCTGTCCAGTCGGGTACTGATCCCCATATGGATGTCGCTGTTGAGGGAGGGGAAGGTGACAGCGGCCGTTGTCCAGCCCGACGGATCACTGAAGTCTTCCACACTCCACAAGGAATGTAATTGGTTGTAGTTACTGTCATAGAGGGCCACTTCTATGCCCGTTTCCCCGGCGGGAACATTCACTTCACCCTGAAAATCCAGCGCCAAATCATAGCTTCGGTTGGCCTGTACCGACTGCGCGTCGCTGAAGGCGGTTAAATCCAGTTGGGTAAAGGTATGCACCCCTGTGTCTAACACCGCTTCTGTGCCTACCTGAAAGCTGCTGGCCGCGGCCGGAATGGTGAAGTCGGTCAGATTCGTGGCCCCATCTTGCAAAGTTAACACATTGCCATTGTCAAACGCCAGGAACAGACGGCCGTCGCTGCCTTGCATTTGGGCTGTCAACCGGTACGCTTG
>JAAEOP010000712.1 GCA_024223125.1 Chloroflexota bacterium | reverse complement strand
AGACTTCGCTTTAGAAACCGGGTTTTTCGTAATCAAATTGGTTTGACCGGCAAATTAATTCTGGAATATCAGCAGATTTGCCGATGAACTTGTAAAAAACCCGGTTTCTTGCCTCCGTTATTTCAAAGTCTCGTTGTAGTACTAAGTAGAGGAGATAGCAATGACCGCCACAGTTCAAAGCCGAAGCACAGTACAACTTGTTGGATTAGTATTAGGGCCGATCCTGTTTTTTGCAACATTATCGCTAAATCTTGACCCGGAAGTGCCGCTGGTTACCAGCATGGCCGCCGTAGCCGTGCTGATGGCCGTCTGGTGGGTAACGGAGGCCATTCCACTGGCAGCTACATCGATGTTGCCCATTGTTCTGTTCCCGCTGCTGGGCATTATGACGCCCAAGGCTACGGCCCCACTTTATTTTAACAGCACAATCTTTCTGTTCATCGGTGGTTTTATCATTGCTCTGGCTATGGAAAAATGGAACCTGCATAAACGGATTGCGCTGTTGGTCATTCGCACGGTGGGCGGCGGCCCGGCCCGGCTGGTGATGGGATTTATGGCCGCCTCGGCTTTTCTTTCAATGTGGATATCTAACACGGCTACAACGGTCATGATGCTGCCGGTAGGCTTGTCGATTATCCTGAAAATGGAAGAGGAGTTTGGAAAAAGTGACTCGCACAAGTTTTCCGTGGCGCTGATGTTGGGCATTGCCTATGCCGCTTCAATGGGGGGGATGGCAACCCTGGTCGGCACCCCGCCCAACCTGGTCTTTCAGCGGGTGTTCGAACTGAGCTTTCCGGAAGGGCCGGGGGTTTCCTTCGGCAACTGGTTCATTATGGCGCTGCCTTTGTCGCTGGCTATGATCCTGGTTACCTGGCTGGTGTTGACCAAAGTTCTCTATCGGCCGGCGGCGCATTTAAAAGTTGATCGAGAGATCGTTAAGCAGGAGTACAAAGAACTGGGGAAAACCAGTTTTGAAGAAAGAGTAGTGCTGACCGTTTTTATCATCACCGCCTTACTGTGGGTTTTTAGAAAAGATATCACCTTGGGCGGGTTCACCATTCCTGGCTGGTCAAACTTGTTGGGCGACATCAGCGTGGATGACGGCACGGTGGCCATGATCATGGCCATGCTGCTCTTTTTTATCCCCACCCGCAGCCCGGAGGCCCGGTCCAAAAGCTCTACCCTTGTTGATGTAACCGTCTTCAGAAGCCTGCCCTGGGCGGTGATTATCTTGTTTGGCGGCGGGTTTGCCCTGGCTAAAGGTTTTCAGGTGAGCGGGCTGGCCGATTATTTGGGCGGCCAGTTGGCCGGATTAGCCGTTTTTTCACCGCTGGTTATGGTTGGTATGATCAACCTGTCGATGACCTTTATGACTGAATTAACGTCTAATACGGCGACCACACAAATGATTTTGCCGATTTTAGGTTCGCTGGCAGTTGCAATTGGTGAAAACCCGCTGCTGTTGATGATCCCAGCCACGCTGTCGGCCTCGTGTGCCTTTATGATGCCCGTGGCCACGCCGCCCAACGCCATTGTGTTTGGCAGTGAGCGGGTGAGGATTGGTGAAATGGTTAGGGCCGGCCTTTTTCTCAACTTTATTGGTATAGTCCTGGTCACCGGTATATTTTTCCTGTGGGGCACCATTGTGTTCGATATTACACCGGGTGTGCAGCCGGAATGGGCCAAACTTACCCCCGCCGAACCGGAGCCGGAAACCATCGCCCCCACATCTGACGACCAGCCGCCGGTGGTTATCGGCGTACCACTGCCGCTTTCCGGTAACTCTTCAGAAACCGCGCTGATGATGAAAAACTCGTTTGCCATGGCCGCAGAAAGAATTAACGCAGAGGGCGGCATTAATGGCCGGCCGGTGCTGCTGGTGTACGGCGACAATGAAGAAAACCCGGACAACGCCAGAGCATTGGTCGAGGATTTAGCCGTAAATGCTAAAGCCGTAATGCTGGTAGGCGGTTTTAGAAGCGACCCCACCTACGCCATGTCCAGCGAATCCAACATCCGCGATCTGCCGTTTCTGATCTCTACCGCCGCCGCCGACCGCATTACCCAGGCCGGTTGGCGGAATGTGTACCGGCTCAGCCCGCCCGTGAGCGAGTATACCACCAGCCTGGAAGATTTGTGGCAAAAAGAAGTCCGGCCCAAAAGCGTAGCCATCGTCCACGAAAGTACGATTTTAGGCATTGACGGCGCGACCAGCATGCTAGAGTTTCTGGGAAATAACGGGATCGAGTCGAGCACGTTGATCCAATATGATCCCGGTTCCGTCCCGTCCCAACTGCGCGCCACGTTATCGCCGCTGGCCGAAAGCCCACCGGACATCATCTACATGATCGCCTCGCTGTCCGACAGCATCGTCTTGGTGCAGACCATCCGCGAGTTGGGGATTGAGTCGGATTTCAGTGGCGGCGCGTTTGGCTTTGCCCACCCTGACTTTGTGACCGCTGCCGGCGAAGCGGCCAACGGTTTGACGACGGCCAGCCTGTGGTCCAGCCAGCTCCCTTACTCCGGCGCGCAGGAATATTATGACCAATACGTAGAAACCTACTCGGCCATTCCCGACTACCACGGAGCCGAAGCTTACTCCGCATTGCTGGTAGCCGCCGACGCCCTGGTCCGCGCCGAGTCCTTTAGCCCGGCAGACATCCGCACGGCGTTGAACAACACCGTTATGGATACCCCGTTTGGGCCGGTTAAGTTTGCCAGTTACGATGAGTTTGAGCGACAAAATGGGGTTCGCACTCAGGTACTGCAAATTCAAGACGGCAACTTCGAGGTAGTATGGCCGTTGGATATTCTCACCGCTCCGTATGTTCCCTAGCGGCCTGTCGGAAAAAGGCCGCGTTAGTACGAGCTATATGTTTTTTGTAGGGCGCATGTAAAGGGCGGAGGGGCTTCTTCTAGCATGTCATTTCGAGCGAAGAATGAGCGAGAAATCCCTATAGACTCTGCTTAAAATCAACGTCTTGGGGGATTTCTCATTCCGCTACGCTCCATTCGAAATGATATGTGCTGCCAGAAATCCCAAACATATGCCTCCTCCCCAACGAGTACATGCGCCCTTTTTTGTAGGGGCAAACCCTGCAACTACAAGGCTTGGAAGTTGGGGAACCATAACCTCGACGGTGTATTGTCAATCAAAATTGCCCAGTAAAGGATTAGAGGGCGACTTCAAATCATGAGCGACAATGGAGAAGAATTATCTTTGGTGGCGTTGAATTCAACCAACTCCTTGTTTGCCTCTTCTTGTAAGGATAGCGTCACCAATTTAAATCAACGGTACACTGTCTGAGCTTGGCTTGGTACAACCTCTGGGGCTGTCGCTTCGGCCTTGAGATTGGGTTGAATATTTTTACGGCGCCCAGGCCATCCGTTCCTCGAACCAGCCAAAGGAGAGGGATGGATCGACATTTACGTCTGATATGATCCCGTCAACGGAACCGGGAAGGTCAAACAGCTTGCGCTGATTTGTGCCGTCGGCATTCATCACCCATACGGCCCACACCCCTTCTCGATTTGAAGCGAACGCAATGTGCTGACCATCAGGCGACCAGGTGGGAAGATAATTGTCTGAATTGTCCGTTGAGGTAAGTTGGACCAAGCTGCCTTCTCCTTGGCTTGCAGAAAAGGTAAACACTTGCCAGTGGTTGTTCCCACCGTCTCGTTTCATAGAAATGGCAACAGTGTCACCATCCGGCGCAGCGGCGGGTACAGTTTTGCCTGTTTTTAGGATTGGTTTATTATTACCCCCACCATTTTGATCAATAATATAAAGTCCGGCATCAGGGAAGGATTTGTAAAAAATGATGTTTTCTCCCAGCCAATCAGGGTTAGTTCCTTCTCCCGGTAACTTTATCTGTGATGCATCTGTAAGGTCTGAACTGAGGTTCATTCTGATAAGAATGGCATCTCTATTTATGCCTTCCTGCCGGCTGTGATAGACAATCTCATTACCCTGTTGGTTAAAACTGGGATGAGCATTTTCTATGCGATTAGTTATTTTTTGGAAGATGGCAGCGTTAGTAAAATCTGAGAAGTAGATTAGTTCTTTGCCTCGGTCTTTGTCAACCCAGGAATGGATAACCATACTTTGACCATCATTAGAAAAGGTGGGTTGACTGGCCCGTTTAAAGAGCAGTTTTGACGTCCAGTTATTTTTAGCTTCGGCCAGGTAGATGTTGTACATTCCGTTTTGGTAGACGGGCACAGCGATTTTACCTGTGGGTGGTGATGCGGGTGGAGATGAGACCGAACAATCAGCCGTTTGGGCTCTAAGTTGAGTCGGTTCAGACTGCCCTGCATCATTGAGGGTGATGATAGAGAAGTTTAATGCCTGGCCACAAGTCAAGCCATCTATAGTATAACTTCGGCTTTCCGGCGGCAATTCAGCAATGACGGCGCCATCTTGCTGCAAAATGATCTGCGTGTAGTTGTTGGTGGGATTGGTCCAATTAAGGGTAAGACCGGTGTCTGTGGTCTCGGAAACCTGAAAATTGGTCGGAGAAGCGGGGGATTCTTGAGTAGGTTGAGCAGCGGGTTCCTGAGTAGACTCAGCAGTGGGCTCAGTAGTGGGTTCCTGAGTAGGTTCTTGTGTGATCTCTCCGGTAGGTTCGGTTGTGGGTTCCTGAGTAGGTTCTTGAGTAGACTCAACAGTGGGTTCACTGGTGGATTCAGTTGTGGGAGATGGTGTATCCGGCTCCGAGGTAGCAGGGATATCCGTAACCCCAGCGATTTGAGTTTCGGTTGGGGTTGGCGTATCATCAGCAGAGAAGGCGAACCAGCCCCCTGTAATACCGATGACCCCACATAAACCCAATACAATAACAATGCCGGCAGCAGCAAATATCAAGCCCTTTTCAGTCAACAACTTACGTATTTTAGCCTGCTGTAATAAAGAACGGGTGTTAGAATAATTGGCTTCCAGGTGCAGAAGCGATTCAAATTGTTTGATTGCTTCTGCCCAATGACCTTGCTCAAAAGCTGCTTTGCCCACTTTATACAGGGCTTGAGCTTGGGCTTGCTGTAAAAGCAAACGCGTGTCACGGTACTGACCATCTAGCTCTAACAATTCTTCAAATTGCGTAATTGCTTCTTTAAGGTTTCCATCATGCAGAGCGTCTTTGCCGGTTTCATAAAGAAGCTCCTTGATTTCCTCATCGGCACTTGGTGTCGGTATAGAAATTTGTGTCTCCATTTTGTGTTGATCCCTTATTCTCTAATTGGGTAAATTTTGACTCAGAATTGTTTGAAGCTGGACAGGAAGCTGTGCTATTTCTTGATTGTATTCTTTGAGTATGGCAAGCGCCTTATATTTTTCCCCTTGTGCTTTAAGTTGCTGACCCTGTTGAAATTTTGCTTGACATTGTTGAATGAGTTCTGTAACTTGGTTCTGTACTGTCTTATACTGCTTGTCCAACAATGTAATTTGTTCCAGACATGAAAACACCTGAGTAAAATCTCCTTTGCGGGCGCTGTTAACAGCCAAGTCATGCAACACTTTTACTTTTGCCCTTCGTTCTTCTTCTTTCTTTTGATTTAATTTATCCTCGCACTCTGCCTTGAGCGAGACGGCGTCTCTGTAGTCGAGATCAATTTGGATGATTTGGGCCAGAAGGTCAATGGCCTGTTCTAATCCTAAAATGTCGTTTTTGAGACCCAGAACCGTAGCCCGCTGATAAAGCAGGTGCAGTTCGGCCTGCTGTTGAGCTTCGGCCAGCAAAACCTGGGCATCCTCCCGGTAGTCGGCCTGCCACTCGACAACGGTCGTTAACAACTCAACGACGGATTGCCAATGTTCCGGCTGTTCCCCGGCCAGTTCGATCTTTTTCTCAGCCCGTTCATACCTGCCCGCCATATCCAGATGCGTTTGGGCTTGGTCCCGGTGAGCTTGGGATTTTTTGTAATCTTTTTGGCGGGCCAGAATGTTATCAAACGCGGTCCGGGCTTCGGCCCAGCGTTCGGCCTCGATGTGGGCCAGAGCAGCTTGATAATCGACGGCCAGTTGACGTTGACATTCCGCTTCTTCCAACTGCCGGCGGGCGTCTTTAAAGTCGGGGTCGAGTCCTTGAATGGCGACCAGGCGCTCGATAGCCTCATCCCATGCCTCATTAGCCATAGCCCCCATCGCCGCTTGATAATGCCGGTGCAGGGTTTGCTGCTGCCGGGCCTGATTCAGGCGGGTCTCCACGTCTCGAAAGTCGGTTTTGAGGTTAAAGGCCCGATCAAAAGCGGTTACGGCCTCTGCCCACCTTTCTGCTTCCAGCGCCTTCAGTCCGGTTTGATAATTGCCGGCAGCGTTATGGTTGGTTTGGGCTTCGGCCAGCATCCGCTCCACTTCAACCTGGCGATATTCAGCGCGAGCAGCCTGAATCTGCTGCAAATGTTGAATGGCTTTATCCCATTGCTCTGCGGTCATCATTTGTTCGGCCTGATGATAATGTTGGAACAGTTGTTGTTGTATCTTGGCCTCGGTTCGCAGTTTGGCCGTGTCTTTGTAATTTTCTCCGGGCGTTTCTTGCTGCAATTGCTCCAGTAAAATGATGGCGTTGTCCCACTCCTCTGCCTTGAAGTGGCGATAGGCTTCGATATATGAATTGGCCAGACGTTGCTGGCGTTCGGCCTCGGCCAGGCGGCGGGCGCTGTCGCCGTGATAGCCAGGCTCGTTCTCATCTTTGACAATGACTTGCCAATGGTTAATAGCTTCAGCCCACTGCTCGTTTTGAAAAGCGCCCTCTCCTTGCCGATAATGCCACAACAATGATCGCTCTCGTTTGGCTTCACGGAGACGGTTTTCCGCACCTCGAAAACGCCGGTCAATTTCAACAGCCGTGTCCAGCCAACCAACCGCTTCATCCAGCTGGGCCAAGTTGTGCGCTTGCCGACCAGCTTCTAGGGCTGCCATTCCCTTATCATAAGATTGTTGCAAGATGATTTTATTGCGGGCCGTTTCTAACTGATGTTGGGTTTCCCGATAGCCAGGATCAATCTCATCCACCCGTTCAAAGGCCGTTACCGCTTCTTGCCAGTGGCCCTGACCGGCTGCTTCCAGACCGTCTTTATAGAAAGCATCTAATTCAACCTGTTTTTGGGCCTCTTTCAATAAAGTCCGGGCATCTTCATAATCTGGAATCTGCTGCAGGTGAGGAATGGCCTTGGCCCATTGTTTTAACTCAATTAAATCCAACGCCTTTTTATAAAGGCCGGCCAGCCGGATCTCCTCATTGACCTCTTGCAAGCGATCTTGAGCCAGCGGGTAGTCGGGTCTGGTTTGGACAATACTTTCCAAAGTCGCCTTGGCCGTGGCCCATTCATTTTGCTCGATATGGGCCGTGGCTTTTTCAAACTGCTGTTGCAAGCGACGCTCTTCATTGACTTGCTCGTAGAGGGTGTTTAAATCAGGCCGGTAGTTGGGCCTGTCTTCAATTACCGCCTTTAAGTATTCAACGGCCTGGCCCCAGTCGCGCTGTAACCGGGAACGTTGGGCATAGGCGTAATTCAAGGGTATTCCGGCCTCCGTCCGTTCTGCGACTATCCGGTTCTCCTCTAAGACCTCGATGGCCGCCTCCCACTCCTTCGCCTCCAGATAATCCTCAGCCTCTTTTATCCAGGTATCCAGTTGCTTCTGGTGGCGGCTCAGTCGTAAAAGTTTAGCCGCGTCGTGATAATCCGGATCAATTGAAGCTACCTTGCCAAAGGCCGCCACGGACTTGGCCCAATCCTTCTTTTTAAAATGCGTCTTTCCTTGCTGATAAGAATTCAACAAATCCCGCTGTTTGGTAGCTTCGTGTAAAAGTGGTTGGGCGTCTAAATAGGCGTCGTCTATGTCAATGATTTGAGTCAAGCTGTCAACCGCTTCTGACCAGTTTTCCTCCTGGCGATGGACTTGAGCCTGGGCATACAACATTTCTAGTTTGGCCTGTTTCTCCCGTTCGGCTTTTTCTTTCTCGGCCCGGGTTCGCGTTTCAAGGGCCAAATCATAAACGTCGTCCTTGAAACCGGCATCAGAGCGAACGATTCGTTCCAGAAGCAAGGCAACTTTTTCCAGATCCGGATCAGATTGAGCTAAATATTGCTGCGTCTGGCTATAGAGTACCTCAAGAGAGGCATCTTCGCTCTGGCCCTCAACCGTTTGCCGCCACTGTTGGCGGGCTTGGGTGACAAAGTTATCAATATCCGGTAAGCCGGAGGCCAGCTTTTGAGCCCGGCTTAGATAACCCAAAGCCTGCCCCCATTCCTCTTTCTCCAAAGCAGCCCGTCCTTGAGTATAAAGCTTAAATCCTTCTGAGTGAACCCCCGAGTCATCTGTTTTGCTAACATCGAAGGCTTTACTGTCATCTATGCCTTGCACACTAACTGGGCGGGTTGTAACCGGCACCGGTGTTGTATCATGAAGGGGGATTTCCGGTTCCAGAGCTATTAGCTTCTGTTCAATTTCGTCTATCTCCTGGCGAATGTCTGCAATCTCAAGAGTGATATGAGGTGATGTATCAATGCCATATTTGGCTTTTTGGATTTCCCGTTCCTGTAATCTCCTCTTTTTTTCTTGGCGTAATTGCTGCAGGTGTTCGATTTCGGCTGCTTTTTCAGCTGCTTCACGACGCATCTGTTCTGTTTTGGAGGTTTGCGGTTGTTCTTTACCTTGCTCTGAAATATCAGCCGCTTCCTCAACATCCTCCTCTGGTGTTTTCTTTTGATGTTTGGGCTGCTCGCCGAGCAAGTCGGTAAAAATGTGTCCATCCGGCGATTGCAGATAGAGTACCGGCGTTCCCCATTCTTTGGTGGCCGATTCCTCGAACTCGGTTTGAATCGCAATTCGTCCCCAGGTTACAGCCGTGTCTATTGAGGCGCCTTCGGCAATTACTTGGTAAAAATCTTTGGCAAAAACCAGAGCCGCCTTATCTGAAATAGCAAATTGCATGGCTACAATAGCCGGGACATCGGCATCGGCTAGACTTTGAGCAACACCCAATTGCTCTTCTAAAAAATCAGCTTGAGTGGTTTCGCAAGCATTTAGCACAACTAACCTTAATGAGGGGGCGTTTCTGAGAATAATTGACAGGCTTTGCTCTGAAACGCTTTTCTGACCGCCTAATTCATCTTCCATCAACAGGCTGCCCAATCCACCATGTCCCATAAAGTGGAAAATATGGGGCGTTCTTCTGGGATCACGCACAATTTTCTTTAAGTCATTTAAGGTTGCAGCCGGTTGATAATCTATTCTGACTTTGGCCTGGTTGCCTCGATTTAAGACGGTCAATTGATCCCGGATAAGGCGGTACTCACGTGGCACATTCAAAGGCCCGCTTTCTTCAGGAGTAGCGGAAATCAACAAAACGCGGAGAGGTGGATCATAGGAAAATTCAACCTTCTCGGCTTTAAGCCAGCGGCGAATGATAGGCGTATCCTGCCCAAAGGCTAAGAAATGTCCTCGGAAACGTTGGTCAGAAGTATCGCACAAAAATTCCCAGGGTAAATTAATCAAATCGCCCGCTTTGGGATCAATATTGAGAATGATGGATAGAGGCTTACGCGCTCGTTTGGCCTGCCGCCGGCTCTCTTTGTACAATCCCATCACTTTGTCTTGAAATATATTTTGAAAGAGGGTTGACCCTAGATGCTCCGGGGTAAGCGCTTTGGCATCTTTGGGTGTAAATGACTGATCGTGAGACAATCGGCGTGTATTTTTTAAATTAGTACGAAATTCTGCCAGAGTAGTATCAATGGTCTGCTTATCAAGAGGTAATTTGAAGGTGGCGGTTGCTTCTCCCGCTGGAGAATCAATTTCTGCTTTGTACATCACAGGGCCGTGACGGGCGATTTTGATTTCAAAGGTTGGAGAAGAAATAGTTGACTGCCGGGGTTGTTGGGTAGGAATGTCATCAGGAGGGGGTGAAGGTTTTTTAAAACCAAGTATATCTGCTACTTCATTAACAATGGCTGTCAGTTCTTCATTGACATATTCACCGCTATCTCGCCAGACAGGTTGTTTACTTCTGGGAAGAACCTTCATTGAAGCAAGCCACTCGTATTGGTTCCAAGGACAATGTTTTGCAATAATTGGAATAATAGCCAGGTTATCTTTTTTGTAACGTTCTTTCAAAGCAGATGTTTGTCTATCTATATTATCAGAAGCAAGGTAGTCGGCTGTAATGAGTAAGATGGCCATTTTAGCCTGCTTAATAGCCTGACTAATACTTTCCTCTGTGTTGGCCCCTGCCTTAATCTGGTCATCGCTCCAAATCTTTACACCACGAGCTTTTAAGCTATTCAGGTATGTAAGGAGAATGTTTTTTTCTTTTTCATCTTTGTGGCTGTAGCTAATGAAAACAGTCGGTTGCGTCATCTGTTTCCCCCTTGTCTGTATTTGTTTGCCGTATCCCGTGAATGAATTCACGGTCTAACATTGAAAACACGTTAAGAACGTGTTGCGTATGCTGTAGAAACGTGTTTGAAACACGTTTTTTGTAGCAGTTTATTTAGACCAACTAATACTCTCGTGCAGCCAACCGGGGCCAGATTCACGACATTTATTTATACAGGTTTTGCTATCCAGATTGCCGGCAACGTCTAATAGTTTTTGTTGGCCTGTTCCATTAGAGCGTATCACCTGGATAGTCCATTGTCCCATATTATCTTCCGAGGCAAAGGCAATCCACTTGCCATTGGGAGACCAGGTTGGGATGCCGTCCCGTCCGGGAGAGTCGGTTAATTGGGTTGGTGTTCCTCCCTTGAGGCTGACCAGCCAAATGTTACTATTGGCGGTATAGGCCACCCACTGCCCGTCGGGTGAAACGGTAGGAGCAATATCTGCGGTGTTGTGGGTTATAAATTCAAAGCCTGTACCGTTTGTATTGACCACGGCCAGCCCGCACTCGGTTATCTGACAAGCCTGTAGCACTAAGCGACCATCGGGCGTCCAGGCGGGGGTTTGCCCTTTTTGTATATCGGGTACGCCGCTTCCGGGGGCATCACTAAAATGTATCTCTTTTTGTTCGCCTTTGATAAATTCAAAAACAACCTTTGCTTGGTTGTCAACAAAGCCCCATTGCGGACGGTAAGCTTCTAACATTTTGCTGACGGGATTCTGCACACCATTCGCCAATGAAATGCTATACAAACCGATATTGTCGTTGGCCCATGATATGTAGGCCAACTGAGCGCTGTCCGAACTCAGGGCCGGTTGACTGGCATTGGGAATTGTTGTAATTTCTTGTTTAGTTGGCAGTTCTACCACCTTAACGTTGAAAGTATCGTTTTTCTCATCGAATTCAGGGTAGGCGAATTTGCCGCTAAAAACAGGTTCCGGGGTAGGTATGGGTGTATTTGTAACCGGAGGCAGCGGTGAAGGGGTAGCTGTTGGCAATGGTTCCTGAGTGGGTTGTTCAGAGGTGGGAGAGGGTTCCGCTGTTGGTTCCAGAGTAGACGGTTGAGGAGTAGGTGGTTGGGTGGCTTCTGTCGTGGGCGTGTTGGGTGGTGTTGTGGTGGGTGAAGATTGTTTGGTTGGCGGCGGCACAGGCGTTGGCGTATCCGGTTCAGGGGTCGGGGTATTTGTGATTGCGGCAACCTGGGATTGCGTTGGGGTGGGGTCGCTGCTGTCAAGCAATGAATATATCCAGAATCCACCACATACAACGGCTATGATAATTATTGCTGCTGCACCAATGAGCAGTACTCTAGTTTGATTTGAGTGTTCCGGCGGCGCGGGTTCTGGTTCGGGAGCGGGTGGTTTTGGCCCTGGTGCGGGTTGCGGTTCAGGGGTGGGTGATTCCGGTTTCGGCGGTGGTGCGGGTTCCGGTTTGGGAGTAGACGGTTCCGGCTCTGATTCCGGTGGCGGCGTGGTTTGCAATTCGGGGGCGACTGGTTCAAGCTCCGATTCTGGCGACGGCGTGGTTTTCGGTTCGGGAGCGGGTGGTTCCGGCTCTGGCGGCGGCGCGGGTTCCGGTTCGGGGGCGAGCGGCTCTGGCTGATACGGCACAAAATCCTCAGAACCAAGCGGGGCGACGTACCATTTCTCGCTTTCCGGGTCCAGCCACCAGGTTTGGCCGCCGGTTTCGTCGTCAAAGCGCAGATAGCCGCTTTGGTCGTAATATTTCTGCTCGGTGATGTCGCCGTTATCACGAGCCTGTTTGAGGCGGGCTAATTCATTTTTAAAGTCGGTGCGTTTGGTGTGGTTTGGCATAGCGGTCCCTCAATCCAGGTAAATCAGGCAGCGAATTGTTGCATACGTTTCAGAAACCTACTTTTGTTCCACAAAAAACGCCAACAGGCGCTTAAGTACCTGCTGGCGTTTTTGGGTTCCGGTCGCTGAACAAGATTACCAGATGGAAAAAATGCTGATAGGAGTGTGACATTATCATTTTTGCTTAAAGGTCAAATGGAGGTAGTTATAAAATTCACTTATACAAGTGTAGCATACATCAGGGTTTTTAGCAATAGGATTTCAATAAAAAACACCCGATGTTTACCATCGGGTGTTTTTTATTATGGGCCCTGTAGGATTCGAACCTACGACCAACCGGTTATGCATCCCCCTACAGCTTTCACTGCCCTTTTCAGGTTTGTGGGCTGGACTATCCCTTCACCCCCAAAACTGGGGGGCCTGCCGTCTAGT
>JAAEOP010000711.1 GCA_024223125.1 Chloroflexota bacterium | reverse complement strand
TTCCACCCGACTAAAATCTAATCGCCTCATGTAGGCATGGCGAAAGACGTGACGAAAAGCACGTAATTCATCAAGCAATTCGGCGCTTTCAGTTGAGAGCAGGGCCGGGCGAACCCCCTGGATATCCAAAGTCATCCGATGGAGCAATTCAGTGTGCCAACGGGAAAGATCGGCCACGCTATTTTCAAAAGCGCCCGCTACGATTTTGAACAAATCTTCAGCAGCGCTGTATAAATTATGCAATTGGTAAGCCGTACTCTCGATTGAACCAGGGTGATTGGAATGTATTTGGCCGGCGCGATCCTCAAGTTCCTCATAAACCTGTTCAATCTTCTCCAACTGTGCCTCCACTTCGGCTTGTAAAACTTTCAGCCTGACTGCATCCATCGAACCCCCTCCCGTCGAATTTTATCGGCAAAGTGACACTTACTTAATTCAACCAGATCTACCTCACGTTTTACATAAAATGAAAATTTGCTTATTGCTTCAAAAAAGCGGGCAGGGTCAATCTGCTCAACGGCAATATCCACATCTGAATGTGGTCCAAACCGGCCCAACATTGCAACGGAACCAAAAATATAAGCTCGCCGAATACCATACTGCGGGGCTAACTCATCTAATAAATGCAACACTCTGGTTAATAATAATTGCCGTTCGCGCTCATTAGCGGCGCGGCGCTCTTTGAGTGCAGCATCCAATATTGAAGTGTCA
>JAAEOP010000710.1 GCA_024223125.1 Chloroflexota bacterium | reverse complement strand
GGATGTGACTGCCACCGATCTGTCGCCGGAGATGGTAGCGTTGTGCCGCCAAAAGGGGTTGACGGCGTATGTGATGGAGTTTGCTAACCTGGATTTTTCGCGGCCGTTTGACGCCATCTATGCTCTAAACTGTTTGCTGCATGTGCCCAAAAAGGATTTGCCGGTCATCTTACACCGTTTACACAGTTTGCTGAAACCACAAGGTTTGTTCTACATGGGCGTGTATGGCGGCCAGAATTCAGAAGGTGTCTTTGAGGATGATTTGCACGAGCCGAAACGCTTTTTTTCGTTGTACACTGATGATGCTATCCAGGTTGTTGTCGGCCGTGTTTTTTCCCCCGTGTACCTCCATACCATTCCGCAGGAGTCTAGTGTGCGGAACTTTCAATCTATGATTTGGCGGAGGGAGTAGCGAGTTGACTTACAAACTTGCAAACTTAATTGGTATACTTGTCTGCGATTGCTGCCATAGACCATAACCTCGGTCAAGGAGGCAAAATCTTGACATTGGATAAGTGTAAATGCGCGGGAAGTTGTCTCTTCACAAAAAAGTTTTAGCTATCTTTTTAGGTGTGGTGTTATGGGTTATATTATTGGCGGGCTGTAGCCAAACGGCCGTGCAATCTGCCCCTATCCCCACGATAACCGGCACCTCGGAAACAGTAACTGCTGCCGAGCCGACGGCTGTGATCATTACCCTTCCAGCATCTTCTACATCTTCTACATCTTCTACCCAGCCGGGAATTACCAATGAGCCACCGCCAGCGCCAACGGCCGTGCCCACCCGCACCACATCCCCCACACCCTCTACAACACCCACACCCCAAGCCACGCCTACACCGACGTTGCCGCCGGTTCCGGCTGAGGTGTATGTGAACGGTTTGTCGCCCGAATGGTTTATTTCTATGCCTGAAGAAACTATCCAGCGCAGCCGCGAGATTTTTGCTGTAGGCCAATCGTTAGGACGAGACGGCCACCGCTTTTCCAAAATTGGAGACAGTATTGTAGATACAGAACAGTTCTTTACCTGGTTTGATTCTGGGCAGTACAATCTGGGCGAGTATGCTTATTTGGAGGGAGTTGTAGATTATTATGGGGGTGTCTACGGCCGTTTCGGAGTAGCTTTGCGTGATGGGTTGAACAGTACGGCCGTGTTAGACCCCGCCTGGGCGAATAAGGAGTATTGCCTGCCCAACGAGACGCCGCTGGCCTGTGAAATACGTCTCAACAATCCCTCGATCATTCTCATTCATTTTGGCACCAATGATTGGACAGGTACGTTTGATGGCAACATGCGC
>JAAEOP010000709.1 GCA_024223125.1 Chloroflexota bacterium | reverse complement strand
TGTGTCGGCAGCTGCATCATCTTCTTGCCTTTGCGCGGCCGTGTCATTGGTCAGCAGCCGTTGGACATGGGCGTTGCCGTGCTGCTGCTGCATTTGTAACAGTTGGGCCTGGCGCAGCGGCCGTGACGTATGATGATCCGGTAACTGTTCCGGCACAGTATCACTTTCAAGATGTAACGAGCCAGACAACATTTCATCTTGTCGTTTGTTCTTTTTTCTTTTCTTCCGAGAGTATTTCCGTTTTGCCATATTAACGCCCTTGTTGCGCCAACTAACAATTCTTCCTGATGTACCCACATAAAAAATAGTGATTACACAATTGCTCCATTTAGCACAGAACAGATCGCTACTGTTTTGTTAGGGTTAAGCTGCCTGAATATCTATCTAAACCTGGTACTTTATCGGTATTTTTGCCAACCGCGATATTGTAAGCATTAAGATTGATCAGGAGACGCTTGAAACTTAGATCAAAATACATATTTGTTCCTATGGTATAAATAGTTACTTGGGCCGCCCCGTTAAAACTATCCTCATTGTATTGGTAGGTTCTAGGAACATTGAAATGCGTCCATGGGCCAGCCGCTGTTGTTTTGCCTGAAGACCACCAAGATCCCCATGTAATACCCAATCTCGTCATTGCCCCAAAATATTTGGCAACCTTGTTTCTCTCGTGATCCCAAATCTCAAAATATACATCTAACCCCAAAATGCCTGGACCAGGAATAGGAATCTGCTTAAGTTTCCCAGGTATTGAAGCTTTATACCATCTGGCCGATGAGACCCGAACCGACATTGTCTCGGCCTTCAAGTTGATATTTAACTTCACCAATCGATTCATACCAGAACGACTAACCTTTCCGCGCTTCGTTCCACTTATTGCTTTATCCTTATATGCACTCACCTTATAAGTATTCCAGCGGATATTTTCAAAATAGCATTGCCCCAGGTTGTCCGTTTTTCCTGTGAGTGTTTTCCATGAGCCGTGGCTCTTATTAGTCGGTTCTGCATAAACTGTTGCACCTTTCACTGACCGACCTTTTTCATCCATAACCTGAACAGGTAGCGTACCTGGTTTCTGTGAGTGTAATTCAATCTTACAAGTTGTTTCTCCTCCAACTGGAACAGTCGGCGATTTTGCAAACCATTCTGTGTAGTTCTTCTTCCAGGCAGAAACGATATAAGGTTTCCCAGCCGGAACTTTGATTCTCGTTTTACCCCCTTGGTTTGTAGATTGCTTTATAAGCAAATCTAGTATGTGTACATTGGCCCCCCCGACAGCCTTTGTAGCGCCCCCGCTTTTTTCAACAACAGAAACTACAATATACCCATGTGTAGCAGATGGCTGTTTAGGGATATTCTTTTTTTGTTGCTCTTTGCAATATCCAGATAATGCCCCCATAGGAAGATGAGGATCTTTTCGAGAAACCTTGCCCCCATGCTTAATATATGTACCCATCCACAAAACCCTGTATTTGGCATCTTTTGATCCCATCGTAAGTTTCCGGTCTGGATTTGCATCTCCATCCTCCTTCAGTTTTCCCTTAACTACCTCATCCGCCTTCTCTAATGCCGGACAATTCGGGGGCATTGTGCTATACCGCCATTTTCTCTGCACAAACTGTTGTGAGGTTTGTTCTTCTATATAGGCTGGTCTACGGGCTAACTGTTGATCACTTACATTTGTTGTATTTGCAGACAATCTATTCGCAGGGCAATCTGTTATTTGTTCAGGAATAACCTGATCTTTTTGCTGAACGAATGCCATAACTCTTTGTAAATATTGATTACCGCCTAAACGCCCTAGTTGGGCTGCCATCTCCTGGCGTTGGGTACTCCCAAAGCGCACATCATTGAGATATGCTGCCTGTGCTTGAATAGCTGAACCATCTGCCGAACTGAGTAGGGTTCTGATCTGTTCAGTTAAGTGAACTTGTTCCCCAGTTTTCTCGGTCACACCATCCAGTCTACCTTTGTGCTGCTTTTGTTTATCTTGTTGATGTTTAGCTATTTGTTTGGACATCTCTAAACAAACTCCACCTCATGTACACCGGAGGCGATAATGCCATGCGCCACCACTTCTACCGTTTCCACCGGCTCCTCCTGCGGACCGCTGCCGGCCTCCGTCACAAACAACTCCACTGAGCGAATAAACTGCACATTGGCCATGCCTTGCAAACTCTGGTACACGTCAGACAGAAACAACTCACGGCCGAACGGCCACCCTTTCCCCTTTGGTCCGCCCGTTAGCGGATTGAGGAAGCGGTATAGGCGGGCCAGGACTTCTTCTTCCACGTCCGTTTGCTCCGCGTCAGGATTAGCCCGCAGCCGTACCTGTGCCGCCACCCAACGGTAAGCTGGCGGCCGGATAAACAGGCGTGTTGTCAATAGCCGCCGCTCATCCAAAAACGCTTCCAGCTTTTGAATATCCGTTTCCTCTGGTTGAAGATCATCTGGCGTCAAATACTTTTCGGGATAGCGAACACGGGGAATAATCAGCACATAAACCTGACCTGGGGCCACCCGTCCCGCTTCCGATGGTTCGGGCTGTAAACATTTCACACGGCCGATTGTCACTTCCGGCGTCTGCAAAGCCAGCTCTTCATAATCGGTCGCCGTTACAGCCCGGTCTCGATGGCGCATCACCTGCGGGGCGCGAACCATCGCATCTTCCAACGTTTCCGCATCCAGTCCCCCCCAGGCCGGCTGGCGATTACTTACCCGGCCCACGTAGGGAATGGCTGTTTTAAGAGTGTTGAGGATACCAGCCTCCACGTTCCCTTCTTCGCCGCCACCATAGCGGTATTTTTTGAAGATGAGATTGGAGCCGCGGGGAGGAATACGGCCGTACAACTTAATAGCCCCATCTGGCTGCCGAATGGCCGGCCCAAAGCGCAGTTCACCGGTCACATTATCCAAAGCATATTGGGGACTGTCAGCATCCGCCTCGGCAAAATCCTTCACTTCCTGCCATGTTTGTACCCCTTCGCCATCTACATGTACAGTCAGTTGTTCATCCGGTCGTCGCCCTAAAATGGGCGTCACTTGCAAATGATATTGCTGCCCGGCCGACCCATCACTCTGGCCCAAAAATTCATCCCGAATCATCTGAGCATGGGTGGCCATGATAACGCCCCCATGTGTTGAATTGGTTACCTTGATGAGGATGGGGGATCCTGTATACGGTTTCATCCCATCTTCTTTTTCACGACGGCTTATAGGCTTCACTCGTGCCCGCACCCAGTAAAGTTTCTGGTTGTTCACCCGCTGTGGGCCCATTTTGGGGAGATGGATTTGCACACGGCCGTTGCTGTTCATTGCTCGCGTCGTATCCGTTTCCACATGGCACGGCAGCCAGGGACGGTCAGGATTATGACTGCCCGCTTCCCACACATAAGGGGGCAAATCAGGGTTTGGCCCCGCGCCGCCGGCATTATCCCAACCCATCTCCAGGCGCAAAATATGGTTGCTCAAATCATTCTCAAAGCCAAAATAAAGAGCGTCATCTACCTGCGGCACATCGGAAAAGATTTGATACTGCTGCTGCCGGGTCAACCCCGTTTCCAACGCGCTTAATCGGGGCGCCGACTTAAAAGCACGATCTCCTTTCACCGTAATATGGGATAACACTGTCTTCAATTTGGGTGGCGAGACAATGAAATCTTCATTCGTCGTAAAAACAATCGAGCGTTCTGTTTCTGTTTGCGTACTGGCTACTTCGGTGCCGCCCTGGATCATCAAATCTGTATCGGCCACGCCAGAAAGCCAAAAAGTCACCGGAGCCTTTGCCGGAACAGGGGACTTCAAGGTAATGCCCAGCATCTCCATAAATTTGACGTAATGTCGTTCCGGCACCCGGTTCAGCCGATAAAGGGTCGTTTCCGTTAGCCAGGCAAACAGTTCAATCAGCGTTATTCCGGGGTCGCTAACATTGTGGTCGGTCCATTCACTGGTGTAATGGGGGATTCGCTTCTTGGCCTCATCTACCAAGTCTTGAAAATGTCTATCGTCGAGTTGGGGCGCTGTTAGTGCCATGTTGCCTCCGTTTCCATCGTGTTCCGTGAACCGTATGCCGTGTTCTGTTATCTGTGAGAGTTTCAGATAACAGAACACGACATACGGAATACGGACAACGGTCACTCCTCCGGTATCAAATAAAAAGGATGTACCAGACTGCGTTTATCATGTGTCGCCTTCACTTCATATTCAATCTTTATGGTCAAACAGTTATCTCGGGCCGGATCAGGAAAAGCGTCCACATCCAACACATTGATGCGCGGTTCCCACATACCCAGCGCTTCATCTACGTAATCACGAGCCAGCCCGGCCGTGTAACTGTTATTGGGCATAAACAGTAATTCATGTAAGCGGCAGCCAAAGTTCGGCCGCATCACCCGCTGCCCTGGCGCAGTCGTCAACACAATTTGGACGGCCTGGTTCAACTCTGCATCACCCTGAGCCAGCGCCAGCCCCCCCTGCCGATCAATTTGGGGTGGAAATGCCCATCCTTTGCCGATAATGTCTTGTTTCATTTACGTTCCTCGCAATAGTGGTCAGTGGCTGGTAGCTTGTACTTACCACCAACCGCCAGCCGCCATCTCAATTACGGCACCATCGTCGTTTGCTGCCCTGGGGAAATGATAGTTATGGCACCGCCCCAAGTACACATCAGTGTACAGGTATTATTCAGGGCCGGTTTGTTGCCAATCATGACGGTGGGCGAACCAGGCGTCCAGGGCGCGCTCGTTACCGGAATACAGGGTTGCGGCGTCAACACACCCTGCGCGGCCGCTGTAGCGGCCGCGACTTGTGGATTGCTAGGGGTGGTACACATGCCAAAAGGCATCACATTTTTCATGGGAATATTGTCCATGATTGTGGCTGCGGGCATATTGCTGGCCATCACGCGGTTTTCTGGCGTAATAAGCAACCCGCTAGGGGCCACGCCAAAACTACATGTTGCTTGGGCGCTATTGGTTACAAGTTGAGCCATGAGTTTCCTTTGAAATTGGAGATTTGACTTAGACTGCCAAAATAATCTCCCAATCTCCTTCTAATTCAAGGCCACCGTCGCACCCTTTACAGTCACGGGGCCACTGGCTTGAATATCCATCTTGCCGGTGGCTTTTATTTCCATATTAGCCCCGGCTTCTAGCTTCATATTGGTATTGGATTTAATCTGGACTTCATTACTGCCTTCAATGGTGGTTTTATTTCCCCCATCGTCCAATGTAATTTTAAGACCGTTGCTGCTATTGATTTCGATCTTACTGCCATCATCATCCATGGTGATGGTATGGCCGCCGGCCGTTTTGATTTCCACTTTCTTTTCGCCATCAATATCATTCATGGTAATGGCGTGGCCAGTACGAGAATGCCAGGTACGCAATTTTGGCTGATCTCCACCGCTGGCGCTGGCGGCCGTCGGCGGTACAGCATGTTTGCCATTCCAGAGACCGCCCAGGACATACGGCCGTGAAAAATCCCCATGCTCAAAGACGACCAATACCTCATCTTCTAAATCTGGCACGGCATAAAAACCAGCTTCCGGCCCCCCGCCCGGTCCCACCAGGCGACACCAATCGCTCTCGGCATCGTCGGCCATCCAGGGGAACTTGACCTTCACCCGGCCCCACTTTTTAGGATCGTCGCTGTTGGTGACAACGGCCGTGACCGCTCCAGGCCAGCGCGTTAACGGCGGTTCATGATTCGTCAAATCCAACAACGACCCGGTGCGCGCGCCCATCACCTCAAACTGCGTCCGTAAACCTTCGGGGCTGTAAACGTGGGTGGCGCTGGTGACTAAATATTTACCGCTAAAGCGAGAGCCTAACGATTGTAGATCAATACACATACCGGCTTTCAAATCCGGCCGCCGATAGGCTGTCCCATCCGCCTGTACAAAAGCGCCGCTTAACTCATTCAACCGTGCCTGCGCCAGCGTATCAGCCTCAGATTGGTTAACCACTGGTTGATCTACCACAATCAGCTTGCCTGTGCCCAATGGGCTATCCCAGTCGCTCCCTTTTTTACGTTCTCCCACCTCCGGGTATAACTTACCGTCATTCGCCCGTCCTACAATCGCTTCTAGCTTTTCTGGGTCCCACCCCTTCACCAGCACCTCGCCTACCTGTTCCGCTACCGTCATACGCGGATGAAACGTAAGCAAATCATCCCCCCAAGTCAACGAAGTAGAGGATGTGACATTAGGCGGTTTACGAAAATACAATTTATCCTCATCCACAAAACATTCATAACCAATACGCCAGGCTCGCTGCATTAAAAACGACATACCCGACTGGTTATGCCGGTACACATGGTCATAAACCATTGAAGTCCGATCTGTCTCCGGCGTCAGTCCAGCGTCGCTGGCAATTTCCTCAGCCATCTCGCTGTCTCTGATATTCAGGTACGCCTTTGTTTTCGTCTCCCGGTACAAGCGGTGCGATTTTTGATACCCTCTTACCATTAACTCTGGCACCATACCTTCGTCAAATATCGGCTCCAAAGCTGTGATTTCACCCTTCATCAAAGTATGACTGCGTTCATCGGCATCGCTAACCTTGATCGTCACCTCTTTTGTCAAAGCAAATGTATCGCTGTCTATCAATTCAAAGCGAGAATCATACAGCCTGATGGTGAACATGCCCGGCAGATGCACATGTTGATCAACCACAATTTCGGCCACATTGGCTATCATAGATTCCTGGAGATCGTTGCCGCCTACCGAGATTTTTATGGCTGAGGAGATTGGATGTTGGTCAGGCATAAGGTTTTATTTATTGATTTCAGGAATAACAATCCGCCGGCCGGTACGCAGCGCCAACGGATTATCTATACCATTATAGTCGGCAATGTAACGCCATTGGGTCGCATCGCCGTAAACATCAGCGGCAATATTGTCCAGCCGGTCACCGCGAATAATCTGGTATGTGCCCATAACCGGCCCGCCGCCAGAAGTCGGATTTTGCCCACGGTAATCGTCAGTATCTTTATGTTGAGTAAAGGTGACATCTACTTTGGCCCGCACCGGCGTACCGTCAATGAGGAACAGGGTAAATTTTTGAGTCATACTGGTGATGACGGCCGCAAAACGAAACACTCCCCAATGAAAAGCCACCCGTGGCGGCTCTTTTTTGTCGGAATTGGCTACCGCTTCTGTGGGTTGCATAAATTTCCATAGATCCCTGGTAATCTTACTGACATCCTGCTTTTCTTTATCGGTATCATAGGTGTCAAAAATCAGGCTGAGTTTTAGGGTTTGCGCCCCGGCTTTCTTAAAATCCATGGAAGGGGCGTCACTCTGGTTTTTGGACTTTTCGGCGTAGGTATTGGTTTTGGAGACAGTATACTCATACGGATTGAACATACAGGGCACTTCAAAACCAATCTTTTTACCATCTTCGTCAGCTTTATAAATACTAGCCTGGACTAAATCGCCTTTGGTATTACTCATCGTCTTACCTTTTATCTACCTCGTGTGCGTTCCCATTCAACAGCCAGGCGACGCTTTACCTGTCCATACACCTGGCGGGCTAAATCATCTACGTCTAATTCCTCTTTTTTAGCCTCACTCTCTTCTTCACCCTCTGCAGCTGTGGGACCATTATCGGCCACGTCTGTACTGAGCGGAGCCGAATCTTCAACCGGCGCTGGGGCTGCTTCTCGCTGAACAAATGTGTGCGTAACAGCAGGCTGCAGTTGGGCGGTCGGCTGCACGGCCGATGGCGCAACAGCAGCCTGTTCTGTTTTTGAAGGCGGCTGGTCGCCAATCAACTGCCATAAATCTGCGGGTAGCTCCCCAATTTCTGTAAGAACGGTTTCTTGAGCCGGTTTTTCGGTGGCTGGAGCAGAGTCCGCTGTCTCTGGAACGGCCGTGCGCTGAATTGTTTGCGTGGGCGGCGGGGCATCGCCTGCACTGAGCGGCGACCAAAGGTCGCTGGTCGAAGTGGCCGTCTCCATACTCATCTCTGGCATCTCCTGCCTCTGTATATTGGGTGGAGTTGTGGTCGTATCGGCCGCAAACTGAGTAGGTCGAGGGCCGCGCGGCCGCATAACCGGTACCGATGAATCTGTAGGCATACCCGGCGGCACCTGAGCCAGTCGTTCTTGAACTGTTGTATCTTCTGAGGATGGCGTCCGAACCGGTGTAAACAAATCTGTCTCCATCGTCTCAAAAGGTTGTGGTCGGGGTTCCGGCTTATCCGGCGGCGTTACTTTTTGTACAGGCCAGGCCATTTCCAGCGGCGTTGTACCTTCGGCCGTTGGTAACTCAGGCAAACTGTCACCGGATGGTGGCAATGGCTCCGGCTGCCGCATAATCAACGTTTCTTCAGAGCGGGCTGAAGATGGTCCCATAACCAGCGGGGCAGAACTACTTTCTGGGAGCACGAATGATCCCGGTTCAGCCTGAACCGCCAGTTCAGGCACAGCCGGCAGTTCTGGTGAGATTGGAACCGCCGGTGTTTTTGGCAGTTCCGGGGCACGCATAAGTGGCGCATCTTCTGGGTAAGAAACTGCTGTTAATTCTGGGGGTGGGGGTTCTGGTGCCGGGTCTGGAGTCGATGTTATTTTTCCAGCTGGGGGTTCAGGGATTGGTTCGGTGGGCGGCGCGGCCACTTCGACTCCTCTCTGTGCCGGCGCTGCCGAAGAATCTTCTTTTTTTTGCGCCGCAGGCACATCAGGCCGGCGGCTGATAAAAGTTTGCAGGGAACTGCTCGATTTTGCCGCCGAGGGCACGGTTGGTATTTCTTTGTCTGGCGGAGCCGGCAATTTTGCCGGACGGCGACTGATCACTGTCTCTGCCAATTGACTGGACAACACGGCCGCCTCGTCATTTTCTGGGGGTGGGGGCAGTGGACTGCCAGAATCAGGCTGCCGTTGAATGGTCGGCGAGGGAACAGGAGGGGATACGGCCGCTTCGGCCAGCGACCTTTGGTCGCCACTCACTTCGGCTCCGCTCAGTGCAGGTGTTTCTGGGTCCGCAGTTGGCAGCGCAGCCACTTCTTCGGCCGCCTGTCGTTCTTTATGATGCAAGGCGCTAATCTTTTCCAGCCGCCGCCAATTCCGTTCCTCCGGCGTTTCCGGCGTCGGCGCCGGTTGACGCTGCGCCGGCTCTGGCGCTGCGGCCACAGATGGCGGGGATGCCGCCGTTTGTGACAGCTGGGGTTGCATTTCAGCCTGAACTTGGGGTTGAGGATCGGGTAAGTCCGTACCGCGCGGAGCTGGAATGGTTTTATCCGCTGCTACTGGTTCCGGCGCTGATAAGGTTGCCGCTGCTTCACCGACCTCTGGTTGGCGCTGTACAGACAGCGGTGTTTCTGAAACCGCAGGCGCCTCAGAAGCCGCAATTGGTTCAGGGGCTTGCTTTTCCTCGTTCGTAACGCTGACTTCAGCCCGTTTCTTTTGCAAAGGCGGCGGTGTGGATGGTGAAACAGTTACCGATTTCGGCGCAAGCGATTCTATTTCTTCTCCGGCTTCTTCAACCGCCCGCCGTTCCTCATGCAAGGCGCTAATCTTTTCCAGCCGTCGCCAATTCCGTTCCTCCGGCGTTTCCGGTGTTGTCGGCGCCGGTTGACGCTGCACTGGCGTCGGCTCTGCTGGGGACGCTGGTATAGGTGACGGTTGGGGTTGGGTTTCAGACTGAACCTGGGGTTGGGAATCGGGTAAGTCCGTACCATGCGGAGCTGGAATGATTTTATCCGCTGCTACTGGTTCCGGCGCTGATAAGGTTGCCGGTGTTTCACCAACTTCTGGTTGACGTTGTACAGACGGCGGCGTGGCTGAAACTAAAGGTTCTACGGCTTTGCTCAATGTTGGCGCTTCGACGGCCGTAGTTGATTCAGGCGCTGGTGTTTCTTCGTTTGGCGCGCCGACTTCAGCTCGTCTTTGTAGCCCAGATTCCGGGGCGGCCACAGGTTGCGCTGGCTCAGGAAGATTGGAAACCGGGGGAGCAGTAGATGATGAAACCGTTTGCGTTTCCGGCTGGCGTTGCACCGACGTTGAGGCTAGTGAAGCCGGTGTGGGAGCTACTGGTTCATTACCTGTAAACTCGGCCGCTTCTTCAGCCGACTGCCGTTCTTTATGTAAATCCATAATGCGCTCTAACCGCCGCCAATTACGATCTTCAGGTGTTTCTGGAGCTGTTTGCCGTTGTACCGGTAGCGTTGTGGGAGGTGACGGTGTTTTTGGTGCAGTCGCTTCGACCGGCAACCTTTGGTCGCCGCTCAATGTAGGCGATGCTACAGAGTCGGCTGGTCGAGATTGTTCGCTTTCTGGCTGGGTCTGCCTCTGAATCTGGGTCGATGGTCTTGGTGAACGTGTTGTTGGCTGTGTTGCTGCTTTTCGTGTTTGACGGGCAGCCTTCCCGGCCACAGAAGTTGTAGTGGTGGAAGAAGTAGCTGCGGCCGCAATAGCAGCATCAAACTGGCTACTGTCCGGTTCAGGAAGGACAGATGGCATGGGGGACGAGGACATGAGAACGGCTTGTACCGGTCTGATGCCAGAGATAACGGCCGTGCCACCTATGTTTGATTGGAGCGGAGTTTGCACCTTCTCTTCTGGCGCACGAAAAATCACTGGCATATTTTTATGCCGTTGTAAACGCCGTAGCAAAGGATTTTGACTATACATGAGCAATTACCTGATATATTTAATTGTAACCATTCACTCCCCCAAGGTGCCCGGCACTTATAAACGAGTGTGCTACTCCAGTAGACTTGGTAATGAAGTGCCGGGCACCTGAATGGTTACATTTAATTTTGATTGGAATTAGTTTCCTTTTTCATTATTTCTCCCAACACAACAGAAACCTCGTTACAAGCAAACTCTAATGTTTGGATGGCAATGGTATTGTCGCCCGTCTTTAGCTGCGGCCCTGTCCATTTAATAGGATATGCGCCGCCTAAAGACCAACTCATAATCGTATCCCCTAACGAATTTTTAAGTGTGACGGTAACATCTCTACGCTCAAACTGCTCACTCATTGATTTTTTATACCAATCAAATAAACCGCTGTGGCCAACACCATTTTTCAACGTTATCTTGGCCCCTTTGCGCCGGCCGGGAAGCTGGTGAGTGAAGGTATTTAAGCCGCCTTCTTTTACCTCTTCAATTTCCCACTCAATCACCGGTACAGTACATTCGGTAAAGGCCGCCTGAGAGATGTTCGCGATTTGAACGACAAAACGAAAAGTCGGATTTGTTAATTGATGCAAATCGTGTACGTGGGATGTTTTTTGAATGTTCATTTATCGTCCCTTAAAGCGCCTTTGTCTTTCAAACTCAATCGCTAAATCTCGCTGCCATAAAGCATATACTTTTTCAACCACCTTCCGCACCAATTCGGGAGTTGGTTTGCCGTCTTTTACCATTTCATCTGTGGTCGTTTGTTCTGATTCAGCCATCTCTGTTCACAATCTATCCCAGAGGTGAAACTTGTACTTGAAACTGTGCTCGGCATGCGGGGCAAACAGCGCCTATAGTTACTTGTTCACCATTGTTCATATGCTGGTAAAGTTCCTGCAAATAGGCCAGATCGGAGGCAAACAAGCGCTCAATAATTTCTGAGGTCACGGCCGTCACGCCATCCAACTGCGTCACTACCCGGCTTAACAACAAGATGGGCAGGTACGATTCATTTACCCGCACCCGTGGGTCATTCATCACGTCCACTTCATCTATCGCATAAGCCAGACGCATGCGGCCGTGGCGGTGCATCTGCCCGCCCTCATCCAAAAATCCTCTAGGGAGTGAAAATTCAACTTCTGTTTGCATAGTTAATGAATATGCAAGTTTGCAAGTGTGCAAGTGAGCAAGTGAGACGACCTGCTACTTGCAAACTTGCTACTTGCAAACTTGCCACTCTTATTGCACACGCTCAATGTATTCGTGGGCAACTGTTAATTCTTCTACACCAATTTCATTACTGTCGGCTTTTGGCTGCGGGCCACTTACCTTCACCGGCCACGCTTGTTCAAAATTCCAACGAGCTACCGGATTCAGATGCTGGTCATACATCACCACCGAACCGTTGTGACGGGCAGAATCCACATTGCCATCTTCCACATCCTTACGCCAGGTCCAGATATCCATGTTGCTGGTGATACCCCGCTTCAGGGTGATGTTTTCCCACTTCAAACGGCCGGGTAATTTCATTACCACTTCTGTACCTTGCTCTGTAACCACTTTATGCTCAATCACTTCCTGTTCAGAACCTAAGCCAGAACATTCTGTGAAGTAGCCATTGATTACCCCTTGGATTTCAATTCCAAAATGAAAACCAACAAGGGGGTCTTCACGATCTGCCATGAGAGTCTCTCCTTAGTAAATGTAGAACAAAACACCGTTGTTCATGACAGCGTCTTGCCCTACAGGTTTACTTGCTATGCTTCCGCATCAGCGCCGGCCCATTGGCTCAAGCGCAGGATGACGAATTCGGCCGGTTTCACCGGCGCCATACCTACTTCAATAATCAATTGGCCCAGGTCACGGATTTCATGCGGGTTCAATTCTTCGTCACACTTGACGTAGAAGGCCGCGTCCGGCGCGGAGCCAAACAGCGCCCCACTGCGCCAGATGACACGCAGGAAAGCGGTGATGTCCCGGCTGACACGCGCCCACAAGTTGCTGTCATTCGGTTCAAAGACAACCCATTGCAAACCCACATCCAGCGATTGACCCACCTGATTGAACAAACGACGCACATTGATGTACCGCCAAGAGCCATCGCTACTGAGGGTGCGCGCGCCCCAAACACGGAGGCCGCGTCCAGGGAAGGAACGGATACAGTTTACGCCAACGGGATTCAGCGTATCTTGCTCGCCTTTCGTTAGATCAATTTCCAGGTCTGTCGCCCCTAAAACCACTTCGTTGGCCGGCGCTTTGTGAACGCCACGAGCGGCATCGCTGCGATTGTAGATACCAACAACATGACCGCTGGGCGGCATCTTTTTGCTGGTACTGGGACCATCACTCAGGTCGGCCACTTCTATCCAGGGATAGTAGAGGGCGGCGTAGGAGGTGTCGAAGTTAACGTAGTCACGCCACTCTTTGGCTTGCTGGGCGCTGAGTCCCGGCGGGGTATCCAGGATGGCAAATCGGTACTGCATATTTTCGCAGTGGGCAATCATCGCTGTTTGTACTTGCTTTACGCGAGTTTTGGCAGCGGAAGAGCCATCGTAGCCATAGAAGATGTCGGGGCACAACAGCAGGCTCACGTTTCGCAACGCTTCCAGACCATTGATGCCGGTGCGTTCGGCCGCGTCGCCAATAAACTCTTTGGCTGACAGTGGCCCGCCCGCAGCAGCCGGCGCCGCTTCTTCTTTGGCGTCTGCTACCTTTTTCTTCGCGGCTGGCTTTTTAGGCGCCGGCATTTCATCCACCGCCCGTAAACTGGTGACATAGCAGGGGCCGCCACCATTATTAAAGTAACCGTATACCGCATCAGGCATGTATGCCCCTTCGATGAATCCACCGAAGAGGGTGGTGTACTGGGTCCAGTTGGTAACAAGCATGGCTCTTCCGAGAACGGATTCGCGTACCTCGTTACCTGCTGGATCCACCGTTTTGATGCTGGCTTCGGCTGAAATGCCAATAAAAGCGGCGATGGAGGTTCCGGCCGCTTCGATTGGCTTGGTGCCTTTGTCTACTTGTTCAACATAGACACCGGGAGTTGCATATGCTACAGCCATATTTCACGCTCCTTGTGTTATTTGGGGTCGGTTTAGGTTAACCGAACCTCCACTAAAAAAGTTGGCAAGATAGGACCTTGCCAAACAATAAAGACAATTTTTGTGAGTCGCCGGGTGGGGCGCGTTTGTTGATGATGGGGTAGGATTTCATAACTTTTCCTGCTTTGAGATTGGAGATTAGGGATTGGAAAATCTCTAATCTCCAATCTCTAATCTCCGGCCAAAATTAAATTACAAATCAATATCATAGTTGCCGGTTTTTTCGTCGGGTAAGGAGACGCTTCGTTCTTTGGGTTTGCCGCTTTCGGGCCAGACGATGAGGGTGTATTTGCCATCGTGTAAACCGCCAAGTCGAAAACGGCCGTCATCATCTGTCTCGTCAAATATTCCCGTTCCTTTGACAGCAACCTGAATGCCGACCTGGGGTACGTCCTTCTTAAGTACCTGCCCGCCGATATAACGTAATTGGGAGGCGGGATCGCCATCTTCCAAAGCAGGCTGGCGCGGGTCGGGGGCGATGCCGGTGCGGAAGGTGAAGGTACGTACCGGCGGTTCTGCAATTTCTGTCCAGGGGTCCATGGCAATCGTTAGCAGATAGGAGACGCTGGGACGCAGCTCATTATCCAACGCGCTCCACACTTCGGCGGGATTGGTGAGCTTGTCATGGGCGGCGACACGTCCTTGAATTTCAAAAGCCTGTGTCTGCATGTGCCCTTGCAAATAGTCGGCCGGGAGGATGGGGTTGCGGAAGAGGGCCAGCAGGATGCGGGAAAGCAAACGGTGTTCGTCGTCTGGTTCGGCCGCCCAGGTGGTAATCATGTACAGACAATCCACGCGGAAGGGAGTGCGTTTGAGTTGGGCCATGTCTAGTCGGCCGTTACCATTCTGCTTTATCTGTTCCCATTGATGTTGGCGCAGTACTGGATTTTCACGCACATCATAAAGGAAGAAGTTGACGGTTGGTTTGCCCAGTTTGGCGCTCCATTCCCGTTTAGGCTGGTCAAACTTAATGTCAATCTCCCCATTTTTGATGGGGATTTCGGCTATTAACAATTTTTTGATGGTTTCGTCCAAATCGGCAAACATCGCTTACGCTCGCTTTAGATTTCTTCTTCCGGTAGTTCTTCTTGTCTTTGTGCCAGACTGTCGTCTAGTTTTGGTTGAAGCATTTCCTCTTCTTCTTCTTGTCTTTGTGCCAGACTGTCATCTAGTTTTGG
>JAAEOP010000708.1 GCA_024223125.1 Chloroflexota bacterium | reverse complement strand
CGCGGGGGTGTATGTGACGCTTGAGCCATTGTTGGAGACGCTTCCATTCGCGCCCTGAGATACGGAGGTTATGGTGAGCGAGTCGCCGTCGGGGTCACTGTCGTTGTTTAGGACCAGCACTGTGACAGCGGTATCTTCCGGCACGGATGAGCTATCATTTTGGGCAGAGGGGGGTTGGTTGGCGGGGATGGGTGTGAGGGTTATGGTCGGGTTGGGGGTGATGGTGACGGGGGTGGGGGTTGGGGTAAGCAGCGGGGTATTGGTAGCGGTGGGGGTTACGGAAGGCGGCAGGGTATTGGTATTGGTGGGGGTAGGGGTGATGGTAGGCGGCAGGGTGTTGGTGGGGGTGGGGGGGGATAAAGTGTTCGATGGCGCAGGCTGCGGGGTGTCTGTTGGGCGGGCAGGGCGCGGGGTAATGGTGGGGGTGGCGGTGTGGAGGGGGAGCCATGTAGCCGTGGGGGTTATGGTGGGCAGCGGGGAGGCGGTGGGCTGCGGGGTGGGGGTCGCAGAGGGCGGCGATAAGGTGGGGGTGGGGCTAACAAGCCGGGTCGCCGTGGGGGCAGCCGTAATTGCAGTTACTGTGGGCGCTGCGGTAGGGGTATTTTCCGGAGACGTGTTGTCTGGCTCATCCTGGCCGCCTGCCGGCGCAGCCATAGGGGTGAGAGAAGGTTTGAGAAAGGTAGTCGGTTTGGGAACCGCGCTCTGCGCCCCCGGCACATCCGACGCGCCATCCGTTCCCGTCTGCCCTTCCACTGGCAAGGTGGGCAAAGCGAGCGCCTCTATAAAATCATTCACCGGTTGGATGAGTTCGGGCGGCACATTCTCCACAATGATGATGCGCAGATCATCGGAGATGTCATTCACGGGGAAGAAAATCCCTTCTCCAAATATAAGGATTATGGCAACTAGCGAGGCCCCAACAAACCACCTGATAAGAAAGCGGGATTTCCGGCTTCTTTTCAAGGGTTACCTTTCTGCGAATCTGACTGCTTCTGCTTCGCCAACCGGGATCCCCGCTGCCTCAAGGCCGTTTACAATGACCAGGAGTACGTGTTCGGCGACAATCGGTTTCCAATCTTCCTCGCGGACGAGAACCATCACCCGATAGTAACTGGTATTGATGCCGATTTCGTTGAGCACAACGATGGGAGGGTCCATGCGCGACGTATACTTTACAGCCGCGACCCGCATAATTTCCATCACTTGCTCACGGTCATGCGGGCCGGGGATGGGAATACGGACATTGACTTTGTGTCCGGGGATTTTCGAGTGGTTGACAACAATTTGGGCAAGTGCATCTGAATTGGGGATAATCACGCGGTCTCTTCTGAAGGTTGCGAGAACGGTGTGCGTGAGGCTAACTTCTTCTACTCTACCCATGTGTTTGGCGATGGTGACCAGTTCGCCTACGTCGTAATAGTTTAGGAAGAGTAGTTTTAGCCCAGCGACCAGGTCTGCGGCCAGCCGCTCGGAGCCGATGGCAAAAGCGCCGGTCAGCGCTGCGATGATGACTGCAAAAGCCCCGGCTGCGCCTGTCTGGTCAACGATTATCTTGATGGTTAGAATGGCGATCCCTAAGCGCGCCAAATTGGCGATAAAGCCCGACCAGGAAGCGTTTAGGAATTTGGACGTTATGCGATGTACGAGACGACCAAGCAATAGCGCAACAATGTAGCCAACTACACCAATCGAAACGGCAATTACAATGCTGGTTAAAAACGAAACCATGGCTTCAGACATATAGAATCCTCACGTGAATATGCTATTGTTGCAATAGAAATTGTTTGAAATGATTATAGTGAATTATACATTACGAATGGTTTTATCCAATACAAATTTTGACATCTTTTTGCGTTTTGGGATGGTTTATTCTTCTGAACAAGTGGTTGACATTTTTACGGCACGTTTTTAACCGCGAAGGCCGCGAAAAAACAAGGAAGACCTTTGCGGTTTAGAGCAAAGAAACGAGACGGCCCTGTTAAAAAACCCGTATTAATCCACGAGCATCCGAACAAGCCCTTTGAACCACTGAAACCACAGAGACCACTGGAGGATACAATGGTCTCTGTGGTTCAATTACCCGCTCCAGAATCTACACATCTTGAGCGCTCCCCTCGCACAGAGAAAAGCGCACAACCTGCCGGGTGTTATAATCGAAGGGTCTAATTGACGGGGGTGGTTGTAATGGTTGGCAGAGGGTTGGCGAGTAATTACATTAGCTCATCGGAGAAAAATTCACATAAAAACTCCCCACAGCAAACTATGATGGGGAGGCAAGATGCTAAGGATAGAAACAATGGCTACGCAAGAAGTAACCAACTATGTGATCCGGGAACTAAGCAAGCGTCGCAGCCGCAATGACATTATTAAGACTGTTTGCGAAATGACAGGAGTGCAATGGGACGAAGCCGAGAACTTTGTCACCCAAGTTGAGCTTCAACACAGCGGCAAGATTCACCATCATCAAAACACTGTTCTTCTTTTCGTTGGAATTGCTGTCATTATTGCTGGCATTGCTACGATGGTCACAATCTCTATAGCTACGTTCAATGGACTGATAATCTTGTTTCTTCTGATACCCATTCCATACCTTGGCAATTTGGCTATCTTTGGAATGGGTTTTCTAATGGCTGTTGGGGGCATTATTGGGCTGTTGAGAATGAAGAGCTAGCAGTTTATCGGAGAACTGATCAAAACCCCCATGTATGGTGCTTTTCTTCAGCGTCAGACCCCCAGATATGGGGGGGATAAGTCGACTTCTCCGACATCCTGCTAAACACGGATCGCACGGATAAAACGGATTTTTCTTGTTTTTATCCGTGCGATCCGTGTTATCCGTGTACCAATTCCCACCGACCACAATCACGGCGAAAGCGCGCACCGAAAACCCACATTCACATCCGCATACGTCGGCGCATTCCAAACGCGCCGGGTCACGCGCATCGCATACGCCCCCGTCACCCACGAATTCCCGCG
>JAAEOP010000707.1 GCA_024223125.1 Chloroflexota bacterium | reverse complement strand
CAGATTCTAAAATTTCAGGCGTCCAATCCGCCAATCCAGAAATCTTGAACAGAGTGCCTGACTGTTCTTTGCGCTGAATCGGCCAGTCCTCTGTTTTGCCGTAATATCCCACTGAAATCTTATCTTGCTCGGATTGTGAGGCCGTTATCGTGTATGTACCGTCTGGGAAGCTGAACTGCCAACTATGATTGCCGAACTGCGCAATTTCATCGTCACCAATTCTTATCCATTTTTCCATGGCCTGATGGTGTGCAAAAAAAGTCTGTCCGTCAAATCCGCACTTGAAAGGCAATTCGGTAGTTTGGGCTCAGGGCGGACCTTCGCCGCGACGCAAACTAGCGGAGGGGCATTTTTCTTGACCTGAAGGACGGCTCTGCGGACATTGCTGACATGGGTGGAGATTGAAATCTACTAGCTCCTTGCGCAAGCCCGGCGCACCCGAATTTCGATTTGCTGACTAAATTCAAACTCTTCAGAGACGTCAAAATCCGAAAGGACCAGTTCGCGATCCTCGATGAGACCATTTGTCCATTTTTCGCAAATCAACAGCTTCCCATTTGCCAAACCGGTGATGACATCCATCTGATCAAACGAGCGCCCATAATGGTCTCGGGTAACACGCAATAGATCGCCATGTGTATGCCATTCAGTGTCTGGAAACCCCAACAAACAGTCGTCTTTGTCTGGCCAATTCACAAACTCCAAATAAACGCCTCTACCAAGATCAATCCGCACAGAATTCGCAGGTGATGGCACAACAGGGAACCCGATTTCTCCGCACAGTTCCATTAGTAATTCTAAATCGTATTGCAACTGGATCTACTCCTAACCACCGACCAACCAAGTATGAAATTTTTTCGGCGAGCCGCTTTGGCTGACAATCCCATGAAATTAGTCCTCGTCAGAACTATGCGACAAGAAAAAACCCGTAGAAACTATTCTTTGCAATTCACGACCGCTCAGGGCTCAGAGCAGCCAACTTTCAAACTGGCATGTCAAATGGGTAACTGGGAATGGTTCTGGACAAGCCGAAAGGACAGAAGGGATGTGCCAAACGTCAGCTGTTCAGCCAATATGCAGAATAGCTGATCCATCTACTGCAATTCGACTACATCGAACGTTTCGACAATTTCGTACTCATATTCGTCGTCCACACACATAAAAAAACGGCGACCAACTTTGGCGACAATGTCTTTGGAGATACGATCTTTATGCTCTATCTCATGTTTTTTTCCGCGTCCGTCGACTGCGATTTCATAACTTAAGAATTGCAAATCGGGCAGGATTCTAATTGGTGTTCTGTCGGTATATTCTCTGCCCACTAGAAAACACTCATACCCTAGAGTTTCCGTCTCACCGCATGGTCTGCAGTTTGCATCAACGATTAGATCAAAGACGTAAAAATCGGTGTACGGTCGGCTCTGTAGTTCGGGCACGTGTACAGCTTTGACGCGCACGAGCTTCCTTTGGTGGGAGTTTGTCACAATGATCTCCATCGTTGAATACTCACAGGTCGGATTAAAGATGCCAAGCGGGGTGCGATCAACCTCCACTGATATGAATACGCAGCGATGACCGCCACTTCGTTCGTCACGCTCACCGATTGCTTGGAGGTCGCCCGTAAAGGGCTCGGAGCTGACCTTGGACAATATTTCACATCTAAACACGCTCGGACGGCAGCAATGCGGAGAGGCTGTGTGAAAACGCAGTCGCGGCAATATCAGATAGAATGGAATTCTGCGGGCTGGTATTTCACCGGCGATGCAATGCGCTGTGATTTCAAAAAACCGTGGCAATGAGAACAGAATTCTAACGACACCGCTGAGATTTGTGTTTCCACACAGCCTCCGGACTGAGCCGACATTCGTGGCAAGATCTGCGGGTAACCCGAGATCGTCCTGCTCCACCGCTCAATAGCGACCAAACGCATCCGCAACAGCAGTGAGCAGAGCACGCAGGCACCCGATTAAAAACAAGATAAGGAGTGCGCCACAGGTGGTCTCCAACAGCAAGAATGCATAGAACCACACCCAAACTTCAGTTGGGGCGTTTGCTCTTATGATCTCGTTTGAGGCAACAAGAACAGCCACACTCGCGAGTATTGCAATCTGAGTTCTGCTGGAAAAGCTTTCAAAGCCACTGCTGATTGTTGCCCAACTGGGACGATCAGGCCAAAGCAAAAGCGATCCTAATAATATGAGACTGCAACCTAAAACAGTTGGCAGATACTTCACAAAGAAAGGATCAACACTGAACAACGCTGCGCCAAAAAAAGCGGGTATCAGTAACCAAATCCATTCGCCAATGGCCTGATAGGGACGGTAACCCTGGGCGATCCGAAAAAGCTTATTGAAAACCCAGAATGTCAGGACTGACACGCAAAAGCCGCTGAAACCAAATTGTAGGTAACAAACAACCTGCACCGCAGGGATCAAGAAAAGGCGAGTGGCTGTCCATACGTGTCGCATGAGGAGAGGAGCTCCAATCATTCTCTCGCGTTTGGAGTTTTTGAGATTACGCAACTCAATTATTGGTAGAATATGATTCTTGGGCGCACAACAGGCATATTTCAAGTGGGTTGGCACGTCCGCTCTGGGCTCACAGCGGTCTTTCGCCGCAACGCACAACTATTGGCTTACGAAAATCTGGGTGTGATTGGCAGCTCAGCGGAGAGGCTGTGTGAAAACACAAATCTCAGCGGTGTCGTTAGAATTCTGTTCTCATTGCCACGGTTTTTTGAAATCACAGCGCATTGCATCGCCGGTGAAATACAAGCCCGCAGAATTCCATTCTATCTGATTTTGCCGCGACT
>JAAEOP010000706.1 GCA_024223125.1 Chloroflexota bacterium | reverse complement strand
TCGGCGGCGAGCAGGCCGTGAATAAAAACTTCCAGATCGCGGTACGTGACGGCGTTTACCACACAAATGCTCTCTTTGGGGAGGCTGGCACTCCCTTTGGGGAGGCTGGCACTCCCTTTGGGGAGGCTGGCACTCCCTTTGGGGAGGCTGATCAGTTTTTTGGTCACCCGTTCGGGGCCGCCGCGCCGGATGTCGTCAATGGAGATTGAGGTCACATCTTGGGCCGACACCCGCCCGCCCATTTTTTCCGCTACCCAATCCCGCAGGTTGGATGATTGGAAACCAAAGGCTTTGTCGCGGGCAAATTCGGTTTGTCCTGCCGGCGTTAGCCACTCACCTTCGGCCACATAGTGAATGTCGTTGACGGTGAAACGACCGCCCTCCAAAAAATAGGGCAGCACAATCCAGCCGTCAAACGTTTGCCCCAGCGCCTCCGCCAGCGATTCAACCTCGCCGGGAAAGTGGCCCCGCAGGGTGGAGTCGCTGCGGCTGACCGCTGCAAAGTTTCGACCTGCTTGTTGGGCGGCTTTTACCAGATTGCGGCCAATTTCAGTATTTAGCTCCCTGGCTCCAGCTAGCGGCAGCGCCCGGGAGTTGGTGAGCAGGTAGAAGGCCGGCAAATCATTTGCCAGTTCGGCCCGAAGCGATTCAACCGACCATTTGGTGAGAACCGGGATGCCGTGGACAGTTTGGGTGCCGGTGGGGTCGTCATCAAGCACCACCACCTTTCGTTTACCGGCCTCAATCTGTGCCCATATTTCCGGCAGTAAATCAACCGGCCATTCAGGCGGCAGAGTATTCAGGAGTTCATCTTTTTTGATGCGGTTATGTTCCATTGTCTAACCAACACTCGCTTTGGCTAACCTGGCCCCAACCGAGGCGTCGGAAGCGTACAGGTCAGCACCCACCTGGTTGGCAAACTCCTCTGTAATGGGCGCGCCGCCGATGATGATGGTTATTTTGTCGCGCAGCCCGGCTTCTTTCAGGGCCTCGATGGTTTTTCCAATAGAGGGCATGGTGGTTGTCAGCAAGGCGCTCATGGCCACAATGTCGGGCTGGTGTTCCCTCACCGCCTCCACAAATGTCTCCGGCGACACATCTATACCCAGGTCAAGCACTTCAAACCCGGCGCCTCCCAGCATCATTCCGGCCAAATTCTTGCCAATGTCGTGTAAATCGCCCTTGACCGTGCCCAATACAACCATCCCTGCCGGTTCCACATCGGCCTCTACCAGACGCGGTCTTAGCACCGTCAGCCCGGATTGCATGGCGTGGGCCGCAATCAGCATTTCGGGCACAAAGACTTCGCCATTTTCAAAGCGGTCGCCCACTATAGACATCGCGCTAATCATCCCCTGCTGTAGAATAACGCCCGGTTCAATACCATCTTTCAGGGCAGCAGCTACCTCTTCGGCCGTTCCTTCTCGATCTCCCTCTATGACACATTCGCCAATAATTTCCAGCGACTCAAGCTGGTATTCATCTAACTCGGGTGCGGGATCCTCTTCAATCTCGGTGACTTGCTGAACAACTTCCTTTTCAACTCTGGCCTGACCGCTTTTGAGAATCGCTTCCAGTTGCAGCGGATATGCGCCAAATTTCCGGGCGGCGTCAAACATAGCCAGCACATTTGCCACCGGGATATCCACATTAATGTTGTGACAAGGAGCCAGGATGTAGCCGCCGTTCGGTCCCAAATCGTGTATACGCCGGGTCACTTCGTATTTCAGCTCTTCGGTGGTGTAGTTAGGCATTACCTGCTGCACGTCAATGGCGGCGTGGAAGGTAACGCGGTTGCCGTATTTGGCTTTGAGCGTCGTGGTGTCGTCAAATCCTTTGACCACGGTCTGGATGGGATTGATGATGTCTACCCCAATTTCAATGAGGTCATCCAGAATGGGCATAATGGCTCCGTCGCAGTGCATCAACACCTTCACGTCTGCGGCTTGTTTGATGGTTTCAATCTGGCTTTTGAGGTAGGGCTTGAAAAACTCGCGAAACATCTCCGGCGAAACCATCAACGAATTTTGGGTGCCCTGGTCATCGGTGATGCAAACGACCTGCACAAACTCGCCCACCGCTTCCATATAATGGCGATACATCTGGTTGATGAGACCGGAAATTTTACTTAGCAGGGCATGGGCCAGGTCCGGGTTATGGGCAAAGTCCATAAACAGCTTGTCGTAGCCGCGCAGTTGGGAAGAGGTTTGCAAAACACCCACCTTGATGCCGTCGGCACCGATGATGTAATCTGTGTTTTGGTGCCAGTCTTTAGCCTGTTCTCGCAGCCCTTCAAACATAGCCGGGTTGTTGGGATTGGGCCACTCGAACTTTTCTACATCTTCTAGGGTCATATCTTTGTGTCCCAGGGGTTGGCTGTGAATGGCGTAGTAGTAGCCCACATCGGTCCATTTGTGGGGTGTTTGCCACATATCAATGTAGCCTCTTTCGCCATCAATTTCGACATCGTGCACGCCAACCCATTTGGGTATCAGCCAGCGAAAATCAAGGCCAAGCCGTTGGCAGATTTCTTCATCCAGAATCACGTTCTGGGCCATCCGGTCCAGAATTTTAGTTTCGGCTGAAATCGGGACTTCGGCTTTTAACTGTTCTTTGAGGTTGTCATAGGCCATACGGTGAAAAGAGCCGATATGCTTGCCAAAATCAACCAGCAACCGTTCCGGCTCTTTGTGGTTTACAATTGCGTTAAAACATTCTCTGCGATTCATTGGTTACTCCTGATGCCTCCAAATTCATTCGGGGTCCAAGGCAATTAAAATGGAATATCGTCGTCCAACCAGCTATCAGCGGGTGGCGTATAAAGTTGTTTGAGCAAGGCAATCTCATCGAACACTGTCCACTCTTTGACAAATTTGCCGTTTTTGATGTGGAAGTGGCTGATGCCCATAATGTTGACCCGCTTGCCGGTGGGGTCGCCGTAGAGGCCGGGGCCGTGGTGCGTACCTTGCAGCGTCCAACGAACAGCGATCCGGTAGCCCTCGTCATCGTTGCCCGGCCAGTAGATATGGTCAACGTGGTAGGCAGCATCGGGGAAAGCAACCATCAGGGCCATAATGAAGCCCAGGTAATCGCTGAGTCCGACAAGGTCGCGGTCGCCGGCGGTGTGGCATTGGTAGTTGTCAACAAAGTTATCGTACACTTTATTGAACAGCCGCCAGTTCCAGACTTCGTGAAGCGTTTGTTGCACAAAGTCCTCAATATCAAATTTTCCGGGTGATTGGGGCTGGTACATTTTGGGCGTGGTCTGGCCCATCACTCTCTCAATTTCGCCATACTGTTCGGGGCGAGCGCCGGGCAGCGGCGGCTGTTGAACCGCTTTAGCTACTACGGCTTGCGGGTCCAGACCAAGCTGGCGTACAATCGCCATTTCATCTCGTACCACCCATTCTTCGCACACCCGATTTTCTTTGACAAAGCAGTTGGCAATGCCTCTTCGTACAAATTTGCGTCCGGTGGGCGGGCCGTAGCTGCTGTAACCGGTGTTGGTAGCCACCACTGTGTTGCGATGGGAAGTGTGGTAGCCGTCCTTTTCGTTTCCGCACCAGATAACGTCATCGGCATAAATACGAATATCCGGGTAAGCAGAAATGGTATTGACGGTGGCGGCAATCCAATCCTCGCGGCCATACACCAGCCCCCCGGCGGTGTGGACCGAGGCGTTGTGGCGGTAATGGGTGTAAATCAAGCCCACGCCTCGTTCTTCCCAAATTTTGTGGGTACTGCGGATGATGTAATCCACAATGTCTACGTAATCGTCATCAAACCCCTGCATTTCCTGCCGTTTTTCCGAACCGGGTTGCATCAATTGATTAATGTCGGTGTGGCCGGTTAAATCTGTGATAGGTTTTTGGGACATTTTGGTATTTTGTTTTTCTTCAGCCATTTCTGTAACTCCTATGAAACCCTGTTCCGGGGATTTCATACCGGGCGTCTGGCGTGGAGAAGAAAATGGAGGGACACCCCCCATACCCCCCGCGCCATAGGCGACTCCTTACCACGGCGGGTCGGCGAACAACTCGTTCATTTTTACGTGGTGATTGCTCATTAGGCTCCGAGCCAATTGGTCTGAGTGGTCAGGCTCGGTTTCAGCACGTAGATGCGCGTTTCGACGGGCAGTGTCTCGCGGCTAAGTTCAATTTCCGAGGTGTCGACCCACCGGACCATCTCCGCGGGGTAGCGCTTGGTAAATTCTGTGACCGGCAGCATAAAAAACCTGGGGCCGGGGATGCGGTAGTGCATAGGGATGACGACCTTTGGTTTGATCATGTCGATGACTCTAACCAGGTCATCCAACTCGATGGTGGGCGGGCCGCCGGTCAATGCCAGCAAAATATCGGTACCGGCCAATGCCTCCAATTGTGCTTCAGTAAGCGGCTTGCCGACATCGCCCATATGAGTGATGTTGATACCTTCCAGCGAAAAGCGGTACATAGCATTATCACGGGCAACGTCTTTATGAATATGGCTTTCCTGGGACCAGACGGCATCAATCTTTAGCCCTTTTACGGTGGTGCCCGTATCAACAATTTCCGTTGCGGTAACCAAATCAAAGCCTTGCGGAATAGTGCCCACAAAGCAGTGGGCCTCATCATCATTAGAACTGCGGATGACAATATCGGCCGGTTCTGTGATGGGGGGCAAGTTGATGATGTCATTGGGTTCATACGGGTCGGTGATAATCCGCAGACCTTCACCCTCAATTAAAAATGAGGCGTGGGCCAGCCATTTGACTTTCACAGTTTTATCTCCTCACATAAAATGGGGGCGTCTGGGGTGTGCAGTGTAGCGTTAGGGTCTTGCCGATACCTTTGGCCTCGGCCGGCCGTCGCTTGACTTTGCGAGGTTTTCGATGGGCTTCAATTTCAGCTTTGGCAGGTAATTTTTTATCGGCCTCTTTTAACACCGAATCCAGTCGCAAAGGATAACGTCCATATTCACGGGCGGCCTCATACATAGCCTCAATATTCTCCAGCGGCACGTCTGAACCAATGTTGTGGCAAGGGGCTAAAATATAACCGCCACCCCGAGCCAGGTGATAAATACGTTTGGCTACATCGTAGCGCACTTCTTCGGGGGTAGAAAAGGGGAGCATCATCTGCACATCAATGGCCCCGTGGAAGCAGATGCGATCACCATACATTTCTTTCAGCATATCCGTGTCCATACCCAGGGCCGAGGTCTGGATAGGATTGAGAATGTCTACACCCATTTCAATAATGTCATCAACCACCGGAGCAACCGTGCCGTCGGTATGGTACATAAATTTTACATCCGCTTGCCCTTTGATGTGGTTAACTAATTCTTTAATGCGGGGCTTAACCAGGCTTCGAAAGGTAGCCGGTGAAATCATCATGGCGTTTTGCCCGCCGATGTCATCGGTAAAGTAGACCATTTGAATATATGGCCCCACTGCATTTAAGAATGTAGTCCAGAACTCTTTATATAGCTCAAGCAGTTTGTCCAGCAAGGCTTCGGTGAAAGCAACATTGTCGACCAAATCTGCAAACATTTGCTCATAGCCACGAATTTGCAGGGCTTTGGTCAGGATACCGCCTTTAATGGCGTCGCCCACTAACACGTAATCAGTATTCTCATACAGGTATTTGGCTCGTTCAGCCAGCCCCGTAACTAACGCCGGGTTGGTAGGGTTGGGCCAGTCATGGCGGTCAATGTCGGCAATGGTGGCGTTTTTCAGCGGCGAGTCATACACGCTGTAAGCATCCAGCATAAATTGCCAGTCAATGCCCCACATATCGCGGTATATGTCATCGCGTATGTCGGTAACGCCAATCCACTGGGGGGCTATCCAGCGGAAATCAACGTTGTACCGTTGCAATATTTTTTCATCCGGCACAACATTTTGCACCATTCGATCCAGGATTTTGTCCTGGTTTTTCATGTCGGGGTCGTTGAGGTATTCCTTCAGTTTAATGTAGGTAAGCTGATGAATAGAAGCCACGTGGCTCCCCATATCTACGGGAACACGGTCTGCTTCCTGGTGGTTGGTAATTCTTTTAAATCGTTCTCTTGGGGTCATTTTTGATCTGCCTTGAAAGTAAGTATTCAGTATTACTGTTAACTGGTTACTGGTTTCATTCTTGGGGGTTTACAGCCCTGGTGGAGTTTCGCTCAACCAAGGTGGCGGGGATCCATTTCATTACGGTTTCAGAATCTGAATTTTCAATGGCGTTCAATAAAACTTCAATGGTGGTATCAACCATTCGATTTATGGGCTGTCTGATAGTGGTGATAGCGTAGCTGGGCCAGGCAACCATCTTGATATCGTCAAAGCCAACAATGCCCAAATCATCCGGTATTTTAAGGCCAAGCTCTTTGGTAGCATCTAACATCCCCATCGCCATCAGATCGCTGGCGCAAAAAACGGCATTCGGGGGGGGATCATTTTGCAAAAGACGTTTAGCCGCGGCATAGCCGGCTTCATAGGTGTATTCATTCCCGCTTTCCCGGAAAGCCAGCGTATGACCCCGGGTTTGTAGTTGATGAATGAAGCCTTGCTCCCGATCCCGGTTGGTCGAACTCCCTTCCTCGCCGGCCAGGTAGGCCAACCGTTCATAACCCGCATCTAACAGAGCATTAGCCACCAATTTGCCTCCGCCCACATTATCGCAGCAAACGGCGTTGGCCATGGTTCCCATTTCATAACGATTAAACAGCACTACCGGCGTGCCGGCCCGAACGCACTCCTCGGCCATTTTAGAGGAAAGGGTGGCCGAGGTAATGATGAGCCCGTCTACCTGATATTGCAGCGCCGTGGGCAGGGTCTGTTCAACTTCTTGATCCTGGGCAGCGTTTAACAGCAAGGTAGAGTATCCCAGGTCCTGTAATTTTTGGGTAAATCCTTTAAATATCTGCCAGTAATACGGATTGGCAAACCTGACCACGACGATACCGATGATATTGGTAGAGTTTGTAATAAGACTTCTGGCAATGGCATTGGGCCGGTAGCCCAATTGTTCGGCGGCATCCAGAACCTGTTGCTTGACCTCTGCCGACACGCTGGCACCCGGTGTAAACGTGCGCGACACCGCTGCTTGTGACACCCCGGCCAGCCGAGCCACATCAATTTGAGAAGCTCTGCTATCTTTTTGAGTTTTCTTTTTCATGATTATGTTTTTCAGTAAAATTATTTTACCGGATAGTATAGGTATTCATTCCGGGTGTCAAAATAAATTACCTGCCCCCATCTACTTCACCGCGCCCATTGTCATCCCTTCAACAAAGTATTTTCTGATGAAGAGGGACAATACGAATATCGGAATCATTACCAGGATACCGGCAGCCGACATCCACTCCCACTGCACGCCTCGATGGGTTTGGGTGGTCAGCAGCCCAACGGTCATTGTTGTGGCGACATTTCTGGTAAGTACCAGGGCGTAGAGAAATTCATTCCAGGCGATGATGAAGGAAAATACTGAAGTGGTGATGATACCGGGCAT
>JAAEOP010000705.1 GCA_024223125.1 Chloroflexota bacterium | reverse complement strand
TTTTGTTATGTGTTGTATTTTCACGACCTTGATGTTTTTAGGCCCCCGTGCCGGTATTCTAATTTGGTGGTTGATAAATCCACTGCGTTGGCAGATTGCTTTTGAATCTTTTATCTGGCCTTTCTTGGGTTTCCTGTTTTTGCCGTGGTCAACATTGATGTATGTTGGTATTTCTCCAGGTGGGATAATAGGCTTTGATTGGGTATGGATGGGTTTGGCTTTATTGGCTGACATTGGTATGTATACCGGTGGTGGTTATGGTAATAAAGATCGCATCCCTGGCAGCGCGTGATTTTTTAGCGCTATCTTTCAGGGAGGTACCAGCTTCCTGGAAGATGATTAAACAACCTTATGGCTCGACTAGATTTTAACCCCAAGAACTTATCCGCTGATTTAGGCGCTTCCATTACGATGGCATTGGTAGCTGTCCCTGATGCCATCGCCTCCGCCATATTGGCAGGCGTCAACCCCACGTATGGCTTCAACGCCCTAATTGTGGGCACGCCCATTGGTAGCTTATTCACCAGCTCCCAGTTTATGAATATTGGCTCTACGGCCGCTATGATGTTGGCAGTAGGCGGCGCATTGGCTGGTTTTAGCGAGGAAAATATTCTGACCGCGTTGGTTACGTTGACGGTGCTGATTGGCATTTTTCAACTGCTACTAGGCATTTTTAAGTTAGGTATTTTTACCCGCTTCATCTCTAACGCTGTTATGATTGGCTTTTTTACCGGCGTGGCTACCATACTAATTTTGGGTCAGCTTGGAGATTTAACCGGTTATAGCAGCGCCTACAGTAACAAAGTGGCGCAAGCGATTGATCTGTTGCTGCATCCGGGTGAAATTGACATGCCAACCTTGCTGACAGGTTTGACAACCATTGGCATTATTATTTTGCTTGGCCGTACTAAACTTCAAAACTTTTCGCTGGCTATCGCCTTACTGCTGGCCTCTGTAGCTACGCTGGTTTTGGGACTGGATTCTGTGGAACTGGTGGGGGATTCGTTTCAAATTTCGGCCGCGTTGCCAACCCCTACCTTACCCAGTTTATCTATGGTAGGGTCGTTGTTGATGCCGGCGATTGCCATTGGCTTGCTAGGCTTGATTCAAGCCGCCGGAATCAGCCAGAACATCCCCAATCCTGATGGCGAGTACCCGGATCCATCAGGAGATTTCACAGGGCAAGGTATTGCCAATGTGGCTTCAGGATTTTTCAAAGGCTTGCCGTTGGGCGGCTCATTGGGCGGAACCAGTATTTTAATGAGCGCCGGCGCCAAATCTCGTTGGGCCAATGTGTTGATGGGTTTGTTTGTCGCTATTTTTGTCATTGTTTTTGGCAATCAAGTGGAAAAGGTGGCTGTGCCAGCCATTGCGGCCGTGTTGATTGTGGCCGGATTTAGCACCTATAAATTTGACGTGATCAAGGACATTTGGGATGTCAGCCGCTCTTCACGCATGGTGATGCTGGCGACGTTTCTAGCGACGCTGGCGCTGGAGATTCAGGAGGCTGTTTTTCTTGGCGTCTTGCTCTCGATTCTGGATTTTGTGTACACGGCCGCGCAGGATGTGCAAGTAGTTGAGCTAGTAGAAAAGAGGGATGGTGTGTTTGAAGAACGGCCGTGTCCCGCTGTGCCGCCTGACAACAGTGTTACCATCTTATATGCCTGGGGGGTACTGTTCTTTGCCAGCGCCCGCACCATTGAAGATTTATTACCGGATGTGGATGAGGCAAAACGAGCGGTTGTGATCTTGAGATTACACGGCCGTTCCCACGTCGGCAGCACCTTCATCCAAATAGCAGAACGATACGCCGGTCGCTTACAAACCAAAGGCGGTAAACTCATGCTATCTGGTGTCAGCCAAAATGTATGGGACCAGTTGGCGCGCACTGAAACATTTGAGACAATTCCCGAAGAAGATGTCTTTTTGGTTGGCGAAACCCTTGGCGGATCAACAAAACAAGCATTGTTAGTCGCCCAATCATGGCTCAATCAGCCAGTCGAGCAAAACAACAAAGATAATGATAGAGATTATTGAAGTAGAATTTCCCATTGCGGCAATCCTTGTCCGTTTACTTGGCATGGCGCTCACGTTTATTGTAGGACAATGGTTCGCTAATAATAGCCGGATTTGGCTAAAAACCATCTTGAAAAAACAAGACCTTCCAGAATCTATCAGTATCGTTTTTGATATTGTCGAGCAAGGGAAATTACGTCTTGAGGAAGTGGGCATTACAATTCCTTTTCCACAGCGGGATGTACATTTCTATCAGAGTGAGGCAGCCGCATTTAAGCCTCAAACAGGCGGTCGTTCATCATGAATTTCAATGACAAGATTGCTCCCATAACCTTGACATTAGCCGGTGTAGCTCTGGTGGGCATTGTGATGGCGCTGATATTCTGGGCCGCGCCAGTGCTTACTCCCGTTCTGTTAGGCTGGTATCTGACAGCTCTGGCCATACCGGGCTTCTTGTGGCTGCAAAAAAGAGGAGTCAAACCGGGTCTCGCTTTGTTGTTGTTGATTGCGGCCATTTTGATTGGCGGTGTGGCCCTTGTCATCCTGTTTGTTGTTTCTATCAATAGCTTACAGGATGGGCTGCAACTCTATCTCGATGGCCTTGATGAATTTGCAACCGGTCTGGAATCGGCGTCAGGTCAAGTTGGTGCAGATATGAAGCTGGCCGAGCTTTTGGGCGGCAGTGGGCTGGGAAAATTGTTGGCTAATTTTTTGCCGGCCATTATTGATGCGATCAGTAACTTTTTGATTGGGTTGGTATTGGTTGCGTTTTTCTTGCTGGAAGCACCCCGCTTTCACAAGCTGCTGAAAAATGATTTGGCCGCCCGTCCGGCGTTAAGCCAGATGCCAACTTTAATGAAAACGGCCGTGGCCTACTTTGGTATTCGTACCCGGCTTAATTTGTTCACAGGACTTAGTTTTACCCTTTGGCTGTTCTTGCTAGGGGTAGATTATGCCCCACTGTGGGGCGTTCTCACCTTTATACTCAGTTACGTCCCCTATATTGGTCTGTTCACCGCCATGATTCCACCCACCATTTTGGCAATAGCTGAATTTGGATTAACACGCGGGATTTTGGTTGTCGTTGGCGCAGTTACCCTTAATCTGATTGTTGAAAATGTATTAGAACCATCCTATACAGGCAAAAAACTCAGCTTATCGCCTACAGTTGTATTTATTTCATTTTTCATGTGGGGTTGGCTTTTAGGTCCTATTGGCGCTTTGCTATCTATGCCGATCACGGTTATGCTCATGCTCATCTTGAACCAACATGAAAGTACGCAATGGTTGGCAAAAATTATTGGACGAGAATAAGAAAATTACTTTTAACCAAGGAGAAAATAAAATGGCTCAAGCCCAAGCGGTTCAAACAGGTACAGTTAGCGAACCAAGAGTACTGCGCTTTATGGCGCAAATATATCTTTTAATGTCCGTCGGATTATTGATAACTGCTTTGGTTTCAACATGGGTTAGCACAAATCCACGATTACTACTGAGACTCAACACCAGCCCCGGTCTGGCTTTTGGCTTGTTTATCATCCAAATTGTGATCGTCATTGCACTTAGCGCAAAGATAATGGATATGAACACAGGTGCAGCTGCCTTGCTGTTCTTTTTCTATGCCGCCCTCACGGGATTGACTATTTCGTTCATTTTTCTGATTTATACAAGTGAACAAATTTCCTCTGTTTTTTGGATTACGGCCGGTACCTTTTTTATTACCAGTCTGGTTGGCTTTATTCTTAAAATAGATTTAGCTAAAACAGGTGGTATTTTATTTATGCTCCTTTGTGGATGGAGTCTGGCCTGGTTGTTTAGTATTATTTTCTCACCAGCATCCAATTTTAACTGGACGTTGAATTTTATCGGAATCGCCCTCTTTGTGGGGCTGACTGCCTGGGACACGGCCGCGTTGAAGAAAATGGGACAACAACTAGACACTCACCCTGCGCGTGGCGGGCTAATTGTATTGGGCGCCTTAAAGTTGTACCTGGACTTTATCAATCTATTTTTACTATTACTTCGTGCTTCTTCCAGAAGATAATTAGACCAAAGTAACTTTGCAGGTCATTTCCCCATCTTCATGAGGACAGGCTCTGCGAAGGCAGGTATGACAGTAGAGCATTGTCGTTAACTTAAGACCTCGCAGGTTTCCAAAATGATCTACGCCCCTCTGAGGTTTTGCGTTAAAACCTGCGAGGTCTTCGCTTAAGTTAACACTTATGGACAGTAGAGTAATACTTGTATGGTTACCAAAATTTAACAATTTATGACAACTATAGATTCAGAAAAGAAAATTCAACGTCGCTCATGGCGATCCTTTTTTCCAATATTGACCTGGCTGTCAACGTATCAAAAGGGATGGTTCAGGGGAGACGTAATAGCCGCGCTCACTTTATGGGCGTTGCTGGTGCCGGAAGCGATGGCTTACGCTGGTATTGCCGGGATGCCGCCGGAGACAGGCCTGTATGCCGCTCCGTTAGCCTTGCTTGCCTATGCCATCTTTGGCACTTCAAAACACCTTGATGTGGGACCGAGTTCGGCCGTGGCCGCTTTGTCCTTTAGCGTTGTTGTTGGATTGGCGGCGGTTGGCAGCCCTGAATTTATCGTGTTATCCATTGCCCTCGCTTTTATGGTGGGCATTATGCTGATCATTGGCGGTTTTTTACGGCTGGGTGTACTGGCTGATTTTCTCTCCCGGCCGGTGTTAGATGGCTTTGTTGTCGGCGTTGCCATTTCCATTGCCGTCGGCCAGTTAGACAAGATGTTGGGGTTTGAACCGGAAGGGTACGATTTTGTGCCAGATATGATTCAATTCATTACCCACATTGGACAGACGCATATCGCTACTTTGGTTGTGGGATTGGTCAGCCTGGGGCTACTGTTCGCCATGCACAAATATACCCCTAAACTGCCTTCGGCCCTAATTGTGCTGTTCCTGGCGATTGGGGTTTCCAGTTTGTTTGATTTTGAATCGGCAGGTATTCATATTGTGGGGGCTATTCCAGCCGGGCTGCCTGACTTTGGCATTGCGGAGGGGTTAGGATTTGATGATCTGCTGACTGTTGCCCCTGGGGCAGTGGGAGTGGCTCTGGTGGCTTTTGCCGAATCGGTGGCCATTGCTCGTTCTTATGGTACGAAGTATGGGTATGAAGTGGACGCCAATCAAGAGTTAATTGCCATCGGGGCGTCCAATATCGGCTCCGGTTTTAGCGGGGCGTTTGTGGTGGATGGTAGTATGTCGCGTACGGCCGCGGCGGATGAGGCTGGCGGAAAGACACAGATGGTCTCTATTGTAGCGGCCGTGGCTGTTTTGATAACGGCCGTTGCCCTCACCCCACTTTTCCACAGTTTGCCAGAAGCAACACTGGGAGCTATTGTCATTCATGCTGTCTGGAAAAACATTAATTTCAGAAAGATTAGCCAATACCGTTCGATTACTTCATTAGATTTTGCCACAGCGGCCGTAGCCATGGTTGGGGTATTGGCATTTGGGCTGTTACAAGGATTGTTGCTGGCAGCATTGCTAGGTTTAGTCGTGTTGTTGTTTGGCACAAAACAACGGAATACCTTTGTCTTGGGTAATGTGCCGGATACGGTCGTTTACCGCAGCATCGAACATTATCCAGATGGAGAAACTTATCCGGGTTTGCTCATCCTTCGTTTTGACGGCACGTTGTTCTTTGCCAATGTACATGATTTTGTTACTGCAACCCGAACGGCCGTTGAAGCGACAGAGCCAGCGCCACAAGTTGTGTTGATAGATGGGGAATCTATGAACGATATTGATGCCACGGCCGTGATTACACTCAAGGAGTTAGGCGAAGAAATGGCCCGATCCGGAATTGATTTGCGTTTTGCGCGTGTCAAGATGAAGGTGAGAAATGTTATGCAGAGGGCCGGTCTGGAAGAAACAGTCAATCCGAAACACTTTTATCCTAGCGTCCAAGATGGCGTGGATGCGTTTCTGAAGTAGTCATGTCGTTTTGTAACTATTCAGCTTACAGAGGTGCGACGCACTTGCAAATAGCAGTGGTGTTCCACATTATTCTGGGAAAAGTGCGTCGCACCTGTACAGTCACGTCGTTTCAATAGATCCGTCGGCCACATACCAGATTTCTGTAGCGAACTGTTCAATGAAATAGCGGTCATGCACCACCGCTAAGATGGTGCCCTCGAACTGGGACAGGGCTTCTTCAAAACGTGTGCGGGAGGGAATGTCTAAATGGTTGATCGGTTCGTCTAGCAGCAGTAAGTTGCAGCCGCTGGCGATTAACCTGGCTAAAGATAAACGAGCGCGTTCGCCAAAACTCAGGTCGGCCGTCGGCCGTAAAGGATCATCCCCCGTAAACAAAAAGAAATGCAAAAAGGAGCGGGCATCCGTTTCGTTAAGGGGGGCTGCTTGCTGGATGATTTCCAGAGCCGAAAGCTCCGGATCAAGATTTTCTTGCTCTTGAGACATGTACCCCAAACGCACGCTGGAACCTAAATGGATGTGTCCGCTTAACGACCGTAAATCCCCCACAATCGTCCGCAGTAAAGTCGTTTTACCGGCCCCATTTGGCCCCGTAATAAGTAGACGCTGCCCTGCCTGAACCTGCTGATTCATTTCCCACAACAACGGGTTCCCCGCTTCATATCCAACCGCCAAATTGTCCAACGTCAACACATCTTTACCCAGATGCGGTGAATCTGCTAACTCCAATTTCATTTGCCAGGAGCGAGACGGTTTTTCCACCCGTTCATCTGAGGCAATATAACGCTCCAACTTCTTCTCCCGCGATTTGGCTTTATTCATCACCTTTTTAGCAATACGGCGCACATTGGGTTGGCGCGGTGTCGTAGAACGTTCTACCGAATTCGCTTGCTCGCGGGTTCGAGCAATATCTTGCCGCATCCGCCGAATTTCATATTCCTGATCATTGAAACGCTGCCACTGTTTTTCCCGCTCATGCAAAAATTGGTTCAGATAATCACTGTAATGTCCGGCATACTCGCGTATCTGATGTGTGTCCATATCCAGATAAATGATACGATTGACAATGTGATCTAAAAACGTGCGGTCATGAGACACAATGAGGACGCCGCCGTTGAAGGAAATTAACCAATTTTCCAACCATTCCAACATCTCGATGTCCAGATGATTTGTAGGTTCATCCAGCAATAATAGTTGGGGGTTGTTTAATAAGACCAACAATAAAGTTAAGCGGGTTTTTTGGCCGCCACTTAACAACCCAATGGGCAAATCGGGCTTGATATTGTCCAGGTTAAAGGTGTTCAGGAGCGATTGTGTGTGATGAATATTTGATTGAGACAGTTTTTGCAACGCCGTGTCATAGGCTATTTGCAGCTCTTCACGAGCAGGTTCTTGGACCAGGCGTTGGGCGAGTTGGGCGATTTCTTCCTCAAGCAATGCAGGATCAGCCCCATATTGGTGCAAGAGGTCAGAGATGGTCAAATCAGGATCGGGTTCAAAACCTTGCGCTAAATAGCCAACCCGTAGCCCGGATGGTGAAAATTGGATAGTTCCCTTATCTGGTTTTTCCTGGTCGGTTAGCAACCTTAGCAGTGTACTTTTGCCACTGCCGTTTGACCCGATAAGTCCGACTCGTTCACCAGCATTGACAGAAAAGGTAATTTCGTCAATGATTTGATTTAACCCGTAGGCTTTAGATAATTTGTGGACAGTTAGCATTGTAATTCCATATGATTTTTATATCAGATAGGTGGCTGATTATGAATAAGAAGTTACCATATCACAAAAGTTGGCGAGCATACAATCCCCAGAAATATATAATTTGTAATAAGGAGTGTTTGGCATGAGTAACATTGGGCAAACATTAACTATTCTAATGGCTGATGATGATGCTGATGATCGGTTGTTAACTCAGGAAGCGTTGGAAGAGAGCCGTCTGGTCAATGATTTGCATTTGGTGGAAGATGGCGAACAGTTAATGGATTACCTGCATCGGCGCAGCAGCTATGCTATGTTGCAAGGTGATCCTTTGCCCGGTTTGATTCTTTTAGATTTGAATATGCCTAAGAAAGACGGCCGTGAAGCCCTTGAAGAAATAAAAAGAGACCCCCATTTGCGCCGCATTCCTATTGTGATATTGACAACATCTAAAGGGGAAGAGGACATTTATCGTAGCTATGATTTGGGAGCCAGTTCGTATATCACCAAACCGGTCACGTTTGCCGCTCTGGTACAGGTTATTCAGGCGATTGGTCGCTATTGGTTTGAGTTAGTAGAACTGCCGCCTACTGACACAGGTCATCTGATTTGAGGCCTTGACCCTATGGGAGAACGGCCGTTGCTCATTTTATTAGAATCGGCCCTGACTCGTCTTGAATGCAAATTAGCGATACGGGCATTGGCATACCTGCTGACGAGATTGACCGTATCTTTGACCGATTTTACCAGGTTGATGGCAGTCCGACACGACGTTATGGAGGAACTGGTTTAGGTCTGGCATAGTCAAAGAAATCATAGAAACTCATAATGGAAATATCCGTGTAACAAGCGCCCTGAATGAAGGAAGCCGCTTTCAGATAATTCTGCCCATCGCTGGTATGAAATCTTAATGATTGGCCTGTAATAAGTTTGAGGCTCCTGATATGGAAACACAAATATTACGCATATTATTAGTAGATGATGATGAAGACGATTATCTGATCACGCAAGATCTACTTGAAGATATTAATCGTCGCCGTTATGACTTGCAATGGGTATCAACCTATGAAGAAGCCGCAAACTTGATGGCTCGTAATTTACATGATATCTATCTGGTAGATTATCGTTTGGGTCAGCACAGTGGTTTGGAACTTCTGCGCTGGGCTGTAGCCGAAGGTTGTTCTGCCCCCGTGATTTTGATGACAGGGCAGGGGGATCATCAGGTTGACCTGGAAGCGATGGAAGCAGGCGCCGCAGATTATCTAGTTAAGGGCCAAACGAATCCCTATACGTTGGAACGCACCATCCGTTATGCCGTTGAACGGCATCGGGCACAAGATGAACGGATCAGGTTGGAAGCCGAACTGCGCCAGTCTCAAAAAATGGAAGCAATTGGACATATGGCTGGCGGCATTGCCCATGATTTTAATAATGTCTTGACCGCTATTCTTAGCTATGCCAGTCTGGCACGGCGATATGTGGAACCCGATCATCCTGTCACCAGTAAACTAATTGGCATTGAAGAATCCAGCCAACGGGCGGCTAACCTGACCCATCAATTATTGGCTTTTGCTCGTCGTCAGGTAGTCGTGCCGCGAACGCTCAATCTGAATGATACTGTCTTGAATCTGGATAGACTACTGCGGCGATTGATTAATGCTGATATTGAACTGGTGACTTTGCCTGACCACGATCTTGATTTTGTTAAGGTTGATCCGGGGCAGGTAGAACAGGTATTGGTTAATCTGGTTGTCAATGCACGGGATGCGATGCCAAATGGAGGTAAGTTGACGATTCGTACCGCCAATGAAGTATTAAATGAACAGTACGCCCAACAACATGTGGATGTGCTGCCCGGTCATTATGTTTGTTTAAGTGTCAGTGATACAGGGGCGGGCATGACGGGAGAGGTTCAGGCTCGTATTTTTGATCCATTCTTTACTACCAAGGAGCCGGGCCGGGGAACTGGTTTGGGTCTGGCTACTTGTTATGGCATTGTTAAGCAAAATGAGGGACACATTCAAGTCGAAAGTGTGTTGGGTGAGGGGACGGTCTTTAAGATATTTTTACCACAGGTTCCGGGAACACCTGCGAGTCAATTAACAGGGAGAACAAGCAGCAGTTTGCCTGAAGGGGAGGAGATGATTTTGGTGGTGGAGGATGAGCCGGCCGTGCGCCAGATTGTGACTGAGTTGTTAGAGCAGCAAGGGTATTCGGTGATCACGGCCGTGAACGGAGAAGATGCGTTGCGTCTGGTAGAAAAAAATGAGATTGCCAACGAAGTGGATTTGCTGCTTACGGATATTGTCATGCCGCGCCTGACGGGGACTGCGCTGGCAGATAAAGTAAAAACCCGCTTTCCGCAGATGAAAATTGTATTTATGTCCGGTTACGCGGATGAATCTTTAGCCAATGTGGGCACAATGGAATCGGGTATAACGTTCATTCAAAAACCATTTACAATGGATGTTCTGGTTCGCAAAATCAGGCAGGTTTTGGACTCTTAATTCGCTGTAATCACCGATCAATCATTTTAGTGAACAACCAGGCCCACATATAAATGCCCCGGTGCATAAGCCGTTTGAAGAGAGATGGTTGGGAGTTACGGCCGTTGCCAATCCCACCCACCAACCCCCAATTCTCCAGTCGAGCCAGCCAGGCCAGATGTCGGTTTAATCGTAGACCCCAACCGTATGTTAAATCCAATGTAGATGTTTGCCGCTGCCGGCGACTAACCCGACCTACCAGGTTCATTGCCGGCACAGGGGGGTCAAAGCGCAGCATATGGTCTCCGCGTGTATATAATTGAGTATTGTCCTGTGATGTTGCCAAAGCCCAAAAACGATGGGTGAAAAGATGCTTTTCGGCCGCGAAGGTAATGATGTCGCCCGTTTCCAATTGTGAAACCTGGACGGGCTCCAATGTAATCTGGTCTCCGGTTTGCAGAAGAGGCATCATGCTGTTGCTGATCACTGTTAGATTGGTGGGGTGTCCTTGTTGTAAACTTTCTTGTAACAGCAAAGCCAACTGAGACATATTGGGTTTCGTCATCATGTTTCCTCATGATGGATTTTATCTTATTCGGTGCTAATCGGTAACAAGAAATGGGTCATCTGGTATATATAGTCTGGCGTGATAAAATTGCACTCACTTTCACAGATGAGAAATAATTATACAGATATTATCCGACTGTCATACTTGCAAAGGCGGGTATCCAGGTATGTGGATTCCTGCATTCGCAGGAATGACCTGTATAGTTACGATGAAAAATTAAAGAGGCGCTAATTATGAATGAGCATGTAGATGGAAGCGACACGGCCGCAAAGGAATCATTAGACTTTATCCGCAGACAAGTAGAAGAGGATTTGCAAACGGGTCATTTTAACGGCCGTGTTGTCACCCGCTTTCCCCCTGAACCTAACGGATATTTACACATCGGTCACGCCAAAGCAATCCACATAAATTTTAGTGTGGCCCAGGATTATGGAGATGTGACCAACCTGCGTTTCGATGACACCAATCCCGTCAAAGAAGAAATCGAATTTGTAGAAGGCATCATGGAAGATATTCGTTGGTTGGGGTATGAATGGGATAAATTGCTGTACGCTTCCGACTACTTTGGACAGCTTTATGAGTGGGCTACCCAGCTCATTAAAGATGGTAAAGCGTATGTAGATGATTTGAGCGCTGACGAAATCAGAGCGCATCGGGGTACACTTACCGAGCCGGGTAAAAATAGCCCCTATCGAGATCGTTCCGCAGTTGAAAATTTGGATTTATTTGAACGGATGAAAGAGGGAGAATTCCCTGATGGGAGCCGGGTGCTGCGGGCCAAAATTGATATGAGTTCCCCCATCATCAATATGCGCGACCCCGTCATGTACCGCATCCTACATAAAACGCACCATCGTACCGGGGATGAATGGTGCATTTACCCCATGTATGATTGGGCGCATGGTCAATCCGACTCGATTGAAGGGATTACCTATTCACTTTGTTCGCTGGAATTTGTGAACCATCGCCCCCTATACGATTGGCTTTTAGATCAATTGGGCATCCACCATCCGCGTCAAATGGAATACGGCCGTATGAGTCTAACCTACACTATTACCAGTAAACGTAAATTGCGGAAGCTGGTAGAGGAAGGGTATGTCAATGGCTGGGATGACCCGCGTATGCCTACCTTAAGCGCCGTGCGGCGGCTTGGTTATACACCGGCCGCTTTGCGAAATCTGGTGGATATGGCCGGTGTGGCTCCGGCTAACAGTACAGTGGATATGGGTATGCTGGAATACGCTGTGCGGGAAGATTTGAACAAAATTGCTCCACGAGCGATGGCTGTTTTACGACCTCTGCGCGTTGTGGTTAAGAACTACCCCGACGATCAGGAAGAGTGGTTTGACATTCGTACTTATCCCCAGGACAAAACGAACAGTGAAACCCATAAAACCCCTTTTTCAAAGGTGATATACATTGAACAGGAAGATTTTATGGAAAATGCACCTAAGAAGTTTTTCCGATTGGCGCCGGGGCGGGAAGTGCGCTTGTTGGGCGCTTACCTGGTGACTTGTACGGATGTGATTAAAGATGATGACGGCCGCGTCATCGAACTCCACTGCACCTATGATCCAGAAACGCGAGGGGGGAATGCGCCTGACGGCCGTAAAGTAAAAGGAACGCTCCATTGGGTCAGCGGCCGTCAGGCCATCCTGGCCGAAATCCGCCTTTATGACCGGCTCTTCAACACAGAAAATCCCCTGGACGTTCCCGAAGGGCAAGATTTCACCGTTAACCTCAACCCCGATTCGTTAGAATTATTGGCAGATGCATTATTAGAACCAGGTCTTGGCGAGGCGGATGTAGGCGAACGCTTCCAATTTATGCGGCGCGGTTACTTTATAAAAGACAAGGACTCTACAGCAGAGAAACCAATCTTTAACCGCACCATTACCCTGCGTGACACTTGGGCGAAGATCAGCAGGCAGTGATCAGTTGGCAGTGACCTGGCAGCATTGTAACGATCCCAATCGGGATTTCCATGCTTCAGGCTGGTACTGTTTCATCTCCTAATTCACTCGGATGTAACCACAAATAATCATGCACAGCCAGTTGCATCCGATCAATCTCGGCCAGATACCCTGTCACCGATAGACGATAATTTTCGGGATTGGTTTCTACTTGCCGTAACTGAGTTACCTGCTGCTGAAAGTAAGCAATGCGTTGCAGCGTGTTTTCCAATTCTTGATCATTCTTAATCATCAGCAATCACCTCCACAATACCGCGTTCTGTACCATCTCGTTTCATTTGCCAGTGAGCAATCGTTGCCGTTTTGCCGCCCAACGCCGCTAGCCGACGAATCCAGAAAATGCTGGCTCCCATAGCATTTTGAGTATATACATGATCGAATACCATTCTCGTTTCACTGTCAAGTTTGCCTGCATTAAAACTGTTTTCCATGAGAATAAACACGTCTACATTGCCAGGGTTAGGTTTGTCAGTTACAAAAGAACCGAAAATAATGAAACGCGCTAAGTGGCTTGTCTGCACAGTTAGATGATAAATTCGTTCTAATCGCTGCCCTAGAATGCGACGTGTTGGCGTTTGCTCTCCAAAATGTGCCAACACATCAGAAAGAGAAGCTTGATAGATTCCTGGCGGCAGATCACCGTGTTCATTGAATTCCATCCACCCTTTCATCGTTTACCCACAACAAGCGTACTCCACAATAATGGAAAGATTATAAGTCACCCAAACAAGGCATGCAATCTAAGGAATGGTAATTTATTAACTTGGACGGTTAACTGCAAAGTACGCGAAGATCGCATAGAAAATGAAGGTAAAAATTTTGGGCGCTTCGCACTTTTTGCGGTGGAAAATGTTCAACTTATTTGATCGCTATTCCTAAAGGTAACGTTGGTACTAATGTACATCTGAGTAGTTTACACAACGGCCGTTATAGGGGATAATGACCGCACACCAGGAAGTACAAAAATAATGACACGGCAAATGCGGCGCAACCACAACGAATGGGCAATGACTGATGAACGATCACGATCAGTACATTGACGCTACCCAACAGACAATCCATAATCTCAAAACAATTGCCCGCACACAGCGGGTACAAGAGTTATCATCCCTATCGTTACCGGAAATTGATGAACTGGTTAATCGTATCGCTAAAATTGCCCCCGCCGGTAATGTTCCTGGCGTTATCCTTAATGGCTTACTACGTTTGCCTGATCGCATTCCCCCGGCCAACATGGTGCGGCGCGATATTCATCTCTTGTTCAAGGGGGTGGAACAAACTTTGATAGATAAAGCAATCTATGGCACTTTTTTTGCCGGCCCAGCGGCCGTATTGGGAGCTTACCAAAATTTGCTCCGTTTAGCCGGCAAAGACCCCGATATGTCCTTCCCTGAAGGAACCTGGCAATTTTACGTAGATTATGCGCTGCGGGATGATACTGCTCGCCATACTTGTGAAACGCATGGCTTTGATTCAACCTTAAACCAACATGGTTTGACGCTTTCTTTGGTAGATCGGGTGACGGCTTGGGCCATGGCCGCCGCTTATTGCCTGCACCAATATTATGATTTGCTAGAAAATGAATGGCGTGAGCGTGTCTCTATTTCTGTGTTGCAAGAGCTTACGGCCGCGCGAGAAGATGCCGAATCGTTTACGAAAATGTATCGCTTGTGGGATGGGAAGCGGCCGTATCACCGCGGCAGCGATGTTAAGCCAGGGGAAGATTACCCCGCTTACCGCCGCCGCAAATTTGATGGCTTTATGGCTGCCGCCTTAACAGGTTTGCCCCGACAAATAGTACAGGAATGGAAGCGGCACATTCAGGAAGCAGAAGCAAATGATCTGTTAGCCTATCAGCAGCAGATGAGTATTCGCTCCTACCTGGACGCCAGTATTTATGGTGAACTGCGTAAACCTGTCTCCCTAAAATCAGCTCATATCGGTATTATTCACCGGGGACGATATTATTTACTGCCTGCCTGTCTGCCTAATTCCACCACACCGGTAGATGTGGGTACAATGCGAACCCATGTCACTACCTTTATGGCTCATCCGGCTGATACACCCCCGGCGCGGCTGCACAAATTAGCCTACGTTAAACGCTCGGCTCTGGTCGATATTAGGGAACAATTGTCAGAAGGGTTGAACAACGAGCTGGATGGACTGCGCCTGGCGCCCATCTGGCTGAATACAGATATCCGCTCTCGCAATTTACCGTTGGCTTCCATTCGTCAGGGAGAGCGGGGTGTTGGCGATCAGCCGCTAACGATTTTTGATACCGGGGAAACATTTGTCTTTGATCTGTCTCACATCTATTTTGATGGGGTGTGGGGGGTGGCGCTGGCCGAAATTTTGACTAATGAAGCCTTAGCCTGGGCTGTACATTTAGCCCAAATGCCAACGCCACAACCGGGACACAAACGGCCGTATTCCCCCCAACTCCATGTCCGCCCCGAAGACCAGAAAATGTTTGAAACAGCGCCGCAGGTAGCCATGGAAGCCAGCGCCGAAACAACCTCCGTAGATATGCCGGCAATTTTGACTCTGCGGGAACTGTTCAAACAACGCAATGACTTTTTGCAAGTGACGGTCAATGATTTGCTGCTGCTGTACCGGGCTATTCATGCGGTTATTTACCGGCCGTCGCCCGAACTATTGGTGCAATTGGAGTATCTACAGCAGGATGAAGATGGTGAAGCGCGATCTGCGGCCGAATTGGCCTTAACTGCCATTCTCAAAACAGGGCGCACTAAAAACCCGGCTATTCTCATTCCTGTAGATGGCAGCAAACGAAACCCGCGCGATCGTGTTTTCCCGATGACATTTGAGGTGCCTCTGGATGACCTGGATTTGTTGAACCAGCATCAAAAATCATTGGCAGCGTTGGGGGCTTATGAACGGGCGACCCGCAATCGGGACCACGCTTATGCTCAATTTGCCAAAATGCAAAAGGAGTATTTGACTACATTAGCCGGTCTTGGCACTGTCTTAAACCGATCCAAAGATGCGGCCGTAGCCGGTGACAGTATGAGCATTGGCACCATTCGCCTGTTAGCCAATTTACCAGTACAGCTACAGCGGATGCTGGATAGAATTCCAGGCCAGTTTGATGTTCTGAATGATATGCTGAAAGGGCGCGAAGTTTTTTCTAATGTGGGTAAGGTCGCCCCAACCAGTTCATTGACGCGCTTTATGACGGCTAAGGATGACAACGAGAAGAAGGAGCTGGCCTGGGGGTTACTGACGGACGCGGAAGGTATACTGCATATTACCTTGCGTGATTTTCGGCCGCATGTGCCTTTGCTCACGGCCGTTGGCCGTCCTGACCTGGCTATTAGCATTACCACCGATTTGCTAGAATCTTATGCTGCCGGCTTGAACCAATATGTGCGCGATGTTTACCGCATTGCGGCCGCGTCGTATAAGAAGCGGCGTTGGTTTGCACGGGTGTGAATTTGTAATCCGTGTTCCGTCTCGACGGTTCACGGATTACGGAACACGGATTACGAATAACCGAGGAAGT
>JAAEOP010000704.1 GCA_024223125.1 Chloroflexota bacterium | reverse complement strand
GTTTTTCGCACAGTTGCAGTCCGTATGGATGCGAGGAAATGGCGGGCAATGTGTGGGAATGGACGCGGAGCATTGATGGGAAATATCCGTATGTGGCGGACGACGGCCGTGAAGAGGCGGCGAATGTAACGTCTGATTCACTGATGCGGGTGCGCGGCGGTTCATGGTATAACGATGCGGACGCGCTGCGGTGCGCGCTCCGTTACGGGAACGATCCTTACTACGGGGACGACGGCCTCGGTTTTCGTGTGTGTGTGCGTCCCCATTTTCCAGCCCCCTCTGAACTCTGATGCCTCTGAACTCTGAAACTCTGATCTTTGGCGGCAAAGCCGCCCTCTGATCTCTTTCGCGCGTAGCGCGATCGCCGCAAAAATTGGTGGATTGGGTAGAAATTAGCAACAAATTTGCGCGAACGAACACGAAAAAGCGCAAATCAATGTGATTGCATTATCACGTACAATATGCTGATATTTGGTCAGCGGTTACAGTGTCATAACTTTGGGGCAAATTAATCATGTCAAACGGCCGTATCCCCCTTCAACCACATCGCCACACCCAACGCTGCTACCGCCACCAGCGCTGAAATGAGGAATGTTTCTACCAATACATCCACCGTTACTCGTGTCAACCCTTCGACCAACGCTTGCTGGTATTGGGGGTCGGTTAAGGGCAATTGGGGCAGTTCAATTTGCGGCCGCAACTGTTGAAAGCGGCGTAATCCCCAGGTAGTCAGGCCAGATAGTCCTACACTCATCCCAATTAGACGCATGACGATGACTAGACTAGAAGCAACGCCTCGTTGGGTTTCAGGGGCAGCGTTAATAACGGCCGTACTCACTGGCGCAATGACCAACCCAAAACCGATACCCAACAAAACCAATTGCCAGATCATTTGACCATAAACGGTATCTACTGACCACGTTAACCCCATCAGGCCAAAACCGAGGACACAGAATGAAAGACCGACGGCCGTCACCAACCGGTACCCCCGCTTTTCCGTCTGCCGTCCACCAATATAAGACATGACTGCCATAGCCAACGTCAAGCCGCTGAGTAAAAAGCCACTAATTAGAGCGGCCTGCGGCGGGTCAAATTCCAACACATTCACCAGCAGGGGCACATTGACCATAGCGATAATTAAAATGCTACCGACCAGGAAGTTGATGAAGACGGCCGTTGAAAAGTTGCGACGGCGGAAGAGGTGGAGGTTTATTAGGGGAGGGGCTTGCGTGATCCGTAATCCGTAATTCGTAATCCGTGATCCGTAATTCGTGATCCGTGATTCGTGATTCGTAATCCGTAATCTGTTGGTGAACTTCGGATTACGATTTACGAGATACGAATTACGAGATACGGTGCGTTTGCCTAACCACCATTCTATTAGCATAAATAGGAGAAAGGAAATGACGGCAATAGTGTAATAGAGGGTTGTGTTTATAGAAGATGGTTGGTTGAAGGCGGCAAAACTGCCGCTGACTTGTACGTCTCCACTGCCCAATAGGGCGATGTTGAGGGTGAGTATGGAAAGTGTGAGAACGGCCGTGCCCAACCAATCAATGCGCTCTTTTGTTTTTGGTTCCGGTAGATCAGCTAAAGCCCACCAGGCTAACACAATACCAATGATGCTCAGGGGAACGTTGAGATAAAATTGCCAATGCCAGCTTAAATAGCGCACGAGTAAGGCGCCATAAAGCGGCCCCCAAACCCAACCAGCCGTATCTACTGCCCCCAACGTCCCCAATGCCGTCGCCCGTTTGTCTCGCGGGTACACATCCCCCACGACTGCCATTGCTACCGGAACCATAGCGCCGCCGCCAACGGCCGTGACTACCCGTCCCCAAATAAAGCTGTTCAACGATCCAGCAAAGGGCGTCCACAGTGACCCGACCATAAACAACAACAGGGAAGTAATAAAAATGGCACGCCGCCCCACAATATCACTCAGCCGCCCCACAAAAGGCATCACCACCACATAAGCAATGAGATAAGCATTGACAATCCAGGCTGCACGATTAAGTTCATCTGGCAAGGGAATTTCCAGATCAAAGATAATCTGCCGCAACATGGTAGAGACAACGGTGAGGTCATCGGCGGCCACGAAGACACCAAAAGCAACAACAGCCAGGATAGCAGTGGGAGAGACTTTTTTAGTGGTCAATGGTTAATTAGGAATGGGGATTTTATTAAACCCCGAACTTGTCATACCTGCGAAGGCAGGTATCCATCTTTTTAGTCGAGTGGATTCCCGCCTTCGCGGGAATGACAAATTAAAGTTCATGGGATTATTTAATCCTCATTCCTTAGGCTTTTTCAAAAATTAAATAATCCTACCCATTTTGAAAAAGCCTCCAGCTAATTCCCGAAATGGCATCAATTCGGGATCATTATTTTCTGGAATTGGCCTTACAGGAAGAAGTCTTTTAGAACGGCCGATACATCCGCCACAATGATATGCCAGTCAGTTTCAGAGTTGCGGGTGATGGCCATGTCACGGCCGTTCATTTCCAACCGGATGATTCCTTCCACCATCGCCAACGCCTGAGCAACGGCCGACCCTTCCTCCATCTCCACGGCCGAATCGTAAACTTCCAACTCACCTTCCACCAACTTTAGATTGGTAATGAAGTGCATCTGCATCCCATCGTCACTCATTTCAGTTTCAATCTCAATATATTCAGACATTTTTTCCCCAGAATTTCTTCGTATTACTTGTCTATTCGTTCCATTCGTGGTTTCTGAAAAGCGTGTATCTCATATTTCTCCGGAAACTGCATTCAAAACCATAAGCCTATCTGACAGTTTCCGGGGAAATTCAATAAACTAAAGTAACTATTCAGCTTCCAGAGGTGCGACGCACTTGCAAAGAGCAGCGGCATTGACATTACTCTGGGAAAAGTGCATCGCACCTGTACAGTTACAAACTAAATTCACAATATACCTAATTTGCTGCGAATTATAACAACAATTGGGTATAATCGGAGTCACAATTCAAAGATGGAGAATTCACAATGAACAAACTGTTTAGTTTTATGGCTGGCGCTTTATGCGGGGCATTGGTCGGTAGTGTCACCGCTTTATTGCTTACGCCCACTTCAGGACAAGAATTAAAGGAAACAGCTCAAACTCGCTGGGAGACAGCTCTGGCTGATGCGCGTCAGGCGATGGAAGAAACTCAGCGTGATCTGGAAATGCAATTCGAGCAGGCCAAAAGCAACGCTTAAGCATGAAACCATTGGTCTATTATTGCCGCTGGCAAGGGGCTTCTTTGCGCTTACGTGGACGGGATGACACAGCCGTGTGGGGACAGCTCATATTCACAGATAGAAACAATGCTGAAACCAGCCAAACCTTTCACTTCAATCTGGCAAACCAGAAGCTTACACTTACCGAACCAGATGGAGAGCGACTTATTCAATTAGATAAAATGGGGACGATTGTCACAAAATAGAGGTTCCACCTTTTGAAAAGGTGAAACCTCTTAGCCAATTAATTCCACCGTTGCCGATGTGCCTCAAAGACATTGGGCAGCCCTTCAAGTTTTTGCAGCAGCCAGTTTAATTGATCCAAACTTTCCACTTCTGCTTCCAGATAGACGGTGGTTATGCTGCGTGCCGTATTTGCTTTAGCGCGCGGAAAGACAATCTTTTGCCCCCGCAAAATATTCATAATATCCTGAATCAGACCAGGACGCCGATACGCTTTAATGATAATGGGGATGGGGAAAGTTTCAGAATCACTGCCCCAATCTACTTCAATTAAACGTTCTGGTTCACTGATATTTTTGATCTGCTTACAATCCTGCCGGTGAATTGTGACCCCCTGTCCGCGGGTAACAAAACCCACAATTGACTCTGGGGGAATGGGACGGCAGCAACCGGCCATTTTAGTAGCCAGGCCACTAACCCCTTGCACCGTCAATCCTTTGGCTTTATGAGGTTTAGAGCGCAGCAACGGCCGTAATTCATCATCCGGCTTCAAATCATTCTGCATCAGGGTAATCGCCCCGCTTATTTGTGTACCGTGAATATCGCCAAACCCCACTTTGGCCAGGAACTTCTCCTCGTCATCATACTTCAACGCTTTGGCAATATCAGACACCGTATACGTATCGGTCAGATTCAGACGACGCAACTCCCGTTCCACCACTCCTCGCCCTTGTTGAATGTTTTGTGCCCGTTCCTGGTTGCGGAACCAGCCCCTAATTTTACTACGTGTTCGTGTCCGCCCCGTGTAGTCCAACGATGGATTCATCCAATCACGGCTGGGGCCACCCCGTTTGGCCGTAATGATTTCTACCCGATCTCCCGATTTCATATGGTAATCCAAACTCACCATCTTGCCATTGACTCGTGACCCCCGGCAGCGATGACCGACTTCGGTGTGAATTTGATAGGCAAAATCAATCGGGGTGGAACCGGCCGGCAAATCAAGTAAATCTCCTTTAGGCGTATACACATAAATGCGTTCGGCCAGCGCCTCGGTTTCTATTAAATTGCTATCTTCCAAACTACCATCACCGTCTCGGTAAGCTGCCAACACGTCTCGCAACCCTTGAATACGCCGCTGCACCGAGGAGGCGACGCGGGCGCCATCTTCTTTATAAGCCCAATGGGCGGCCACTCCTTTTTCGGCCTCTTCGTGCATACGCTGGCTGCGAATTTGCACTTCGAGCTTAAGGCCTGTGCCCGTATCTATAACGGCCGTGTGCAGCGATTGGTACCCGTTTGATTTTGGCGCGGCAATATAATCATCAAACTCACGCGGAATCGGCTGCCACAAACTATGCACTGCCCCCAAAACCTGGTAGCATATCGAGCGGTCAAATTCTATCTTCTCTTTTTGGCTAAGTTCTGCATAGGCGTTCAAATCATGCGGCCGTAAAATAACCCGCACCGCTTGTACATCATAAATCTCCTCAAAGTCCACACCTTTGCGTACCATTTTGCGATGAATTGAATAAATATGTTTCGGGCGGCCGGTTACTTCAGCTATAATATTTAATTCGTTGATTTTCGCGCGCAATCTACCAGCCACCTCTTCAATGTATTGGGCGCGTTCCACCCGGCGTACATCTAGTTTGCCGGCAATTTCTTTATATGTTTTTGGCTCCAGATAGCGAAACGCCAGATCTTCTAGCTCCCATTTAAGCTGCCAGATACCTAAACGATTAGCCAGGGGCGCATAAATATTCATCGCTTCGCTGGCAACTTCACGTTGCTGCTGTGAGGGCAAGCCACTGGCCTTACGCAAATCCTGCAAACAATCCGCCATACGAATCAGCATCAGGCGAATGTCCCCTTCGATAATGGCTAAAATAGCACGGCGAATCCCTTCTAACGTGTCCGCTTCTGAATCCTGGTAACGCTTGTATTGATCTTTTTCGGCATAAGCGTATAGATTAGCCAGCCCGCTAACCAGTCCGGCTACTTCATCTCCAAACTCAGTTTTGATGTTTTGCACTGTTTGTTTAGTATGGGGCAATAAACTGTCGTGCAGCAGGCTGGCTACAATAGTATTGAGGTCTAAACCCAAATGTTGAATTGTTTGCGCCACCGCAATATCATGATCAATATACCGTTCACCAGAAGCTCGGTGACGGCCGTGATGTGCTTGTTCTGCAAACTGATACGCATGACGCACTCGTTGAGCCGTTTCCCCATTGGGAAGCGTGACCAACAATTGATCTAAACTCATAAAAACTACCTGGGTCATCTTATCCGTCGCAAAAAAACAGGCGTACTCCCCTGATGAGACGCCTGCTAGTAAACCAGTCAAATTGCATTTGGATGCCAAAGTGTGCCCACACCCCCTATCAAATTCTTCTAACGCTTTCCTCCTTTAGCATCCAAAATTCTTATAGCAAACGATCACTGCAAATGTGCCAAAATTACCTTACAAACCCAATGAATGAATTGATGTAGACACAGTTTAGGCCGGCTGTTCGCCGTCATCCGTTGTGTCGGTGGGTTGTTCGGCCGTTGCGTTGCCATTCTCGGCCGTTTCCCTACCACGATCTAAAACGATACGCGCCTGTTCCTGAGTTTGGGTTACCATTTCACCGGCTCGATCCATATATTGAAGGGTGGCTGTATTGGCGGCTTCACGATAATGTTGAACTTGGACTTCACCGGCATGGATTAAATCCTCACTCTTGGCCGCAATTTGTGCCCGTGTTTCTTGCCCAGATTGGGGCGCCAGGATGATGGCTGTGGCGGCGCCTACTAGCCCACCAATTACAAATCCAGCTAAAAAAGCTCCTAAATCACTTGAATTCTCGCTCATGTTTTCCTGTCCTTTCCAAATTATATTGGATATGATAATTATTTAATATTATCACGGGGATTACCAAATAAGGTTTTGACGGCCTGACGAAAACCGGCCGCTTGCACTTTAACTTTGGTAACCGGTTTGACCACATTTTCACTCACAAACGTAGTCGTCCCTTTTAGTGTGCCTACCGTTTCGTTGGTTTTTTCCAGAATCGGTTTAATTTCAAATTCCAACATATTCACCAAACGCATCACCATTACCAGCAACAGCATCAGCACAATACCAAACAGGCATGATTCCAGTGCCAGGGCAATAATGAGTATATCGCGCACGGCCGCAATTGTTGTCGCTTGTGTTTGGGCCAGCCAGATTGCAAACACAACAAGTCCAATGAATAGAAGGACAACGATGCTGGCAATAAGAATCATAACGGCCGTGGACGGCCCACGGCCAGAACTATCGGGAATTTCTACCGGCACACCAGGCAAATAATCCAACGGTGCGGCCACTGTAGATTCAGTTGAAGGTTGGGAAGATGTCTCTATACTCATATGGGTTTCCTGAGACGGTAGTATAACACTATTAAACAGGGCTTCAAAAAAAGAGACGGCCATAAATATAGTCGGCCGTCTCTCTCTTTATGAAAAGATAACGATTCTTTGGGATTTCATGGGACTTCACATTTTTCAGCAAATGAATTCGCTGCTACGGTTGCAAAATCGGTCTTCGTCATTTGGCTCCAGTCAGCGAAAACCGACTTCGCAGACATAGTAGCGGTTTTCAACCGCCGCATATTCTGGCGTAATTACCAAATATTTTGATATGGTTCAATTACAATTAAGGGCAACATGAAACATCATATACAAATCAGGTCACGGCCGCACGTACCCGATCATACTTTTCAAAAACAGCTTCTGTGACGACGGCACGCAGGCGGTGGGCAGCTTTGTAGATGTCCTGGTAAGAGGTGTAAAGAGGGGTGACGCCCAGACGAATATTGTCGGGGTGACGGAAATCGGGAATCACTTTCATGTCATTGATGAGAGCCTGATCAATGCGCCAGCCATCTTTATGACCGAGGGAGATGTGGGAGCCACGCACACGGCCGTCTCGTGGTGTGTTCAAACTGAAGCCTAACGGTTCTAACCATTGTTGCCACAAGTAGATAAGATATTCCGTTTGCTGTAATGATTTGGCGCGAAGGTTCACCATGCCCGCTTCTAGTAAAATATCTATACCAGGTTCGATGATGGCCATAGACAAAACTGGCGGCGTCCCCGTCAGAAAATGGCGCATACCCGACTCCGGATCATAATCCAGGCCAAAGTCAAAAGCGCGGCGTTGCCCCATCCAACCGGGAATGGAATTTGCCAGCTTGTTTTGCAGATCGCGGCGCACATACAAGAAGGCAGGCGCGCCGGGGCCGCCATTGAGGTATTTGTAAGTGCAGCCTACAGCCAGGTCAGCCTGAGCAGCCTGTAAATCTACCTCTACGGAACCGGCAGCATGGCTTAAATCCCACAAAGTGAGAGCGCCGGCTTCGTGAGCCAGTTGGCTGATGGCAGCCATGTCATAGGTGTAGGCGCTTTTGAAGACGGTGTGGGTCAGGGTAACGAGGGCGGTGTCATCGTCAATCGCTTGCGCCAGCGCTTCAACTGGGCCGTGAATGCCGTCAGGGGAAGGGATGCGTTGGATGGTTAACGGCCGTCCGGCTAACTTAGCCACCCCTTCTAACACGTATAAATCGGAAGGGAAGTTGAGATCATCAGTGATGATTTTGTGGCGTTGGGGTTGGTGAAGGACGGCCGACAACGCCAGCTTAAACAAATTCACAGACGTAGAATCAGCGACAATAATTTCGTCGGCATTTGCACCCAGCAGTCGGCCGATTTTACCGCCGATATGTTCCGGCAAAGCCATCCAATCATCATTCCAGCCACGTATGAGCCGGTTACCCCACTGGTTTTGTACCAGGTCTTGGGTCAGATTGATGGATGTTTTCAGAAGACGGCCGAGGGAATTGCCATCCATGTAAATCAGGTCAGGGTCACTGATAATAAAGCGCTTCCGGAAATGCGCCAGCAGGTCTTGCTGGTCAAGTTCAATCGGAAATTGGGAATCAGGACGAAATTGCATGAATCAGATCTCCTTAGTTGCCGGACAAAACAGCGTTTTGTCTGACAAGATAGCATCTTGCCTTACGGCAACACATTTACAAATCAGTGCGGATAGCTCATAAATCGCGGTCTAATTTTTAAGTAAGACGAGTAGGCCAGGGACATAAGATTCCTTCTGAGATATGATGGGTTAATTCAAAATCTGATTTTACGACAGAGTGGGCGCTTCATGCCAATAACGTAAACCTATCCTTTTTACCAGTACCCGGCGAACTGTTTTTGGGTGATACTAGAAAATAATGAATTGTGAACAATGAATTGTGAAGTGTGAAGTAAAGATTCATTATTCTTTGGAGGTTAAACGTGTTTCATGGCGGTGGTTGGTGGGCCTATATTTCCCACGACGATAAAAAAGAGAAACCGGCAATCAATAGAGAATTGATACTGCGAGTGTGGGGGTTTGCACGGCCGTATCGTCCCAAAGTTGTCGGCCTACTCATTACAATTTTTCTAATTACAGGGTTGACGCTCATGTCCCCTTTGCTTCTGCGGCAGTTAATTGATGTGGCTATTCCCGACCAGAATGTGGGAATGTTAACGATGTTGGCGCTGGGCATGGTAGCCATTCCCCTGGTGAACGGCGCCATTGGCGTAGGCCAGCGTAAGCTCAATTCAGAAATTGGAGAAGGGGTGATTTACGATTTACGGCGTTCTTTGTACGACCATATGCAGCGCATGTCGCTGCGCTTCTTCACGGAAACGCGCACCGGCGAATTGATGTCGCGCCTGAATAATGATGTCATTGGAGCGCAGCGAGCCATCAGCGACACCATTGTGACGATTGTTTCCAATATTGTCTCGTTGGTTGGCGTTTTAGCCATTATGCTAATTTTGGAATGGCGGCTGACGCTGTTAGCTCTGGCAATCCTGCCTCTGTTTGTTTTACCGGCACGGCGCATCGGCCGTATTCTGCGCGATCTGCGGCGGCAATCCATGGTGCATAATGCCGAAATGAATAGCACAATGAATGAGACGCTGAATGTCAGCGGGGCGATGCTGGTGAAGTTGTTTGGCCGGGAACAACAGGAGATGACGCGCTTTAGCAAAGATGCGGCCGAGGTGCGGGATATTGGCATTCGTTCGGCCGTTGTCGGCCGTGCCTTTTTTATGATGTTGAGTGTGGTGGGAGCGGTGGGTACGGCCGTTGTCTATTGGGTTGGCGGTTACATGGTCATTCAGGACACGTTGACCATAGGGACGATTGTAGCTCTAGGCGCATATCTGACGCAGGTATACAGCCCGTTAATGGCTTTAACCAATGCGCCGGTGGAGTTTGCCCAAAGTATGGTCAGCTTTGAGCGCGTCTTTGAAGTGCTGGATATTCCGGTAGAAATTGAAGAGAACGCTGGGGCAGCAAAATTAGATAATGTAAACGGCCGTATCCAATTCCAAAACGTCTCTTTTAGCTACGAGGTCATAGCAGATGATAGTAAAAGCGGCCTGGACGAAATCGCCCGCTTTAGTTGGGGTGGCAGCAGCGAGGCCCATCTAAAACGGGGCAAGGCTAAAGCAAATGGGGAAGGGGAAAATGGCGCTGCGCCGAAAACAGAAACACGATGGGCGCTGCAAGATATTGACTTCTCGATTGAACCAGGGCAGTTGGTGGCTCTGGTTGGCCCCAGCGGTGCGGGCAAGACAACAGTGACATATATGATGCCTCGTTTGTATGATCCCACCGACGGCCGTATTCTTATAGACGACCATGATCTCAAAGATGTCAGCCTCAACTCGTTAGCCCAAAATATCGGTATGGTTACACAGGAAACCTATCTCTTTTACGACACTATTCGCGCCAATTTGCTATATGCCCGGACAGATGCCACGGAAGCTGAAATGGTGACGGCCGCGCGAGCGGCAAACATTCATGATTTCGTTGCCAGCTTGCCAGATGGATATGACACAGTAGTAGGAGAACGGGGCTACCGCTTGAGTGGCGGTGAACGCCAGCGTATTGCTATTGCCCGAGTGGTGTTAAAAGACCCTCGCATTTTAGTGCTAGATGAAGCCACCTCTCACCTGGATTCCGTTTCTGAGGCGTTGATTCAAGAAGCGTTACATCATATTATGCACGGTCGCAGTAGTCTGGTTATTGCCCACCGGCTTTCTACCATTTTAGCAGCCGATAAAATTCTGGTAATGGAAAAGGGGCAACTGGTAGAACAAGGAACACACAAAACATTATTGGCAAAGGGGGGCATTTACGCCTCTTTGTATGAAACACAATTCAAGCCTATAGAACAGGTTGTCTAAATATGGAATAAAAAAGCCCGCCAAATGGCGGGCTTTTTTATTCTTCACCTTCTTGTTCACTGCGGCGCTGCTGAACGGCCGGAATGGTAGCCGCGGCCACAATCAATAAAAGTGTTAGCCCCATAATTGTTAAGCCAATCGGGTCTGGTTGCATCATGTGCCTCCTTAAAAGAGATATATGAAAATTATGAAACATCACTATTTTAGCTGAAATTTGAGCAATTGCCCCATTATCAGGGAACCTTTCATGCGTCTGTGTCGTTACCTTCTATAAGCATTAAAGCCATCCTCAAAACAGAAATACTTGATACGGCCGAACTTTACGCCGCCATTGTTAAGTGAACCACACGCTATTAAATATTTTCGGCTACACTGTAAACATCTTCACACTTATCACTTTGCCGGAACTATCATCATAGACACACTGCAAAACTGAAACCATATTTGCCCGTTTTTCAGAGCGTTTTCTGGAAAGCCTGCTTAATGCTGGAGGTGCATCATGCGTGGAACAATCCTTTTTATCATGCTCCTATTGCTGTTGGGAGGCTTTGTTATCATTTCGGAAGTTGATGTCGTCAACGGCGCAGTCGGGGCAACCGTTGTGCCCGCTTCTGTAGGCAATACGGACGTCACACCGACCAAACTTGTACCCATTGTTGACCGAGACGATGATCCTCCAGAACAACTCCCATGCAGTGGCCAGCCCAACGATTGCTCACTTCGCAGCGCAATAACGGCCGTCATCCAAAGCGCCCATCCCGCAGAAATTACATTTGCCAACCATTACATCATTGTCCTGACACGGCCGTTGCCCACCATCACCCAGGCTGGCTTGAGCATTATAGCTCGGCCAGGTCAGGAAGTACGGGTCAATGGAAACAATCTGGCAACGCCGGTATTCCATATTACGGCCGCTAATGTGAAAGTCGAAGGGCTACGTATTTATGGCGCTGGCGTTGGCTATGCTAATGTACTCATCAACGGTCCCGCCCACGAAGTTATCATTGCCCGCAATGTTATAGGTGATGATGACGCCCCGGAAAACAACTGTGGTCAAAGCGAACAATCTGCGACCGGTATCTATGTGCAGACAAACAATGAGCCATTGGATGGAGTTCGCGCCCGGATTTATGGCAACATTGTAGAATGCCACCAGGGGTATCCCGGTGAAGGCATCGTCCTGATGGCAGATGGGGTGATATTAGGCGTCAACAGCCAGGAACAGGCTGGGCCAGAACAGCAAAATGTTGTTCGCGGCAACCGGGGCGTCGCCATTCGATTAGATGGGTACGGCGGCAATACAATTCGCAACAATCTGATTTATGACAATACAGGCGGCACACTGGTGATGAATAATTTTGAAAATGTTTTGATGGATAATGACATTCGTCAATAGACCCGGTTAAGGGTGTTGAACAAAAAAGACCTGGTGATGAGCCAGGTCTTTTTATTTGGCGAAGACCTGCGCCAAACTTATCAGAATTATTTGTCCCTCGTTTCAGAAATAATTGTCCCGGATTTTGGCAATAGAAGTTTATTTCAGTCGGCAGGCGATCGCCCCGCGGACTGTAAACAACCCCCAAGATAAGTTTCTCAAAACCCTTGACACGCTCCGATATCCGGTATAAATTCTTGAAAAGAAAGGAGCGTGCGTATGCCAATCACAAAACTACCTGAATCCGCCCATTTTCAAATCCAAGAATTTGCGAAAGGTGTTTATGTTGCGCTTGTCCCGAAAGATGGGGTAAATACGTAAGTGCGACACGAAGTCGCTTGAAATAACTGTTATGACTGGGAAACCAGAACATAACCCGATGTACTACCATCGGTATCCTACCAAAACGTGCGTCACTGGCAACGGTGGGGTGCGAAGCTTCTGGGACAATGTAGCCTCATCTATTTGGATGACAACCAAACCGTGAGGGGCGGTTGTGACTGCTAGCATCAAAGCGGTTGGGAGCTAGGATGGCGTGGTATGGTCAACAGATGTGAATTGCCGATAAATGTCGTCATTACGAACAAGCCAAAGATGCTGTGCGTAGAAATATGCGAGGCTTGAACCAAAAGGTACGTGGTCAGGGCAGGTGTTTTACGTTCACCTGTCGTAGTCGTCGCACCACCGGCAGAAAGGCAAGACCTAACCCACGCAGGTATTCAGGCGAAACGTGGTAAACCCGTGTGCTTCCCCAAAAGGGTAGGCAACCGCAAGGTGAGCCGATGAGTATGCGGGCAGAGGAGGATGGAAGAAGCGAAGGCCGCTTTGTAATGAAGTGGATAGGGATTGAGCTAACGGCAACATTATCTCACGCGCAAGCGGGCAGACTTCCATTTGGTCTTTCGTCACAAGAGAACTTGAGAAACCGTTATTGGAGGAAAAGCAGATGGCAGTGATGAAATCAATCGCAACAGCGGCTGACCTGTATGTCCCAGAAGCCGCAGTAGCGAATTCATCAACTGGTGCGTCCTCCCCCACTGGTGATGGATGGCACGACATCAATTGGCGTAAGGTACACCAGAATGTGCGACGGCTGCAAGTACGTATTGTGAAGGCGACACAGGAAAAGAGGTGGGGCAAGGTGAAAGCGTTGCAACGTCTCTTGACCCGCTCGTTTAGCGGCAAAGCTCTGGCTGTGAAACGAGTGACTGAAAACCAGGGCAAACGGACACCTGGCGTAGATGGTGAAACATGGTCAACGCCAGAAGCCAAGCTGAGAGGATTGAGAAAAATGCGACAGCATGGGTATCGCTCCCAGCCGCTGCGACGTATCTACATCCCCAAGTCAAGTGGAAAAGGCAAACGGCCGTTGAGTATTCCCATCATGTTGGATCGAGCGATGCAAGCTTTGTATCTGCTCGCTCTTGACCCGATTGCGGAAACAACAGGCGACCCCAATTCTTATGGCTTTCGGAAAGAACGGTCAACTGCGGACGCCATTGAGCAATGCTTTCTCATCCTCAGCAAACGACACTCCGCTCAATGGATATTGGAAGCCGATATTCGTTCTTGCTTCGACGAAATTTCCCACAAATGGCTAGAAGAACATATCTCGCTGGAAAAACCCATTCTGCACCAGTGGCTGAAAGCAGGGTTTGTTGACAAAGGAAGGCCCTATCCAACTGAGGAGGGAGTACCTCAAGGGGGAATTATTTCACCCGTCATCGCTAACCTAACGCTGGACGGCCTGGAGACAGAACTGCGTGCTCGTTTTCCAAAAGGAACAAAACGGGGACAAGCAGCGAAGGTAAATCTAGTGAGATATGCCGACGATTTCATCATCACAGGAAGCAGCCAACAACTGCTCAATGACGAAGTAAAATCGTTGGTCGCGTCATTTCTGAAAGAACGGGACTTGTCACTCTCAGAAAACAAGACCCGTATCACACACATCGAAGACGGGTTCGATTTCCTCGGTCAAAATATCCGCAAATATAATGGCAAACTGCTGATCAAACCATCTGCCAAGAACGTGAAAGCATCTTTGAAGAAGGTTCGCTCAATCATCAAGACGAACAAAGCGGCCACCGCAGGACACCTTGTTTTACAATTGAATCCTGTCATTCTGGGTTGGGCGAATTATCATCGGCACGTGGTAAGTAAGCAGACATTTAGTTCAGTTGACGCCCATATTTTTCGAGCGGTGTGGTGGTGGGCTAAACGCAGACATCCATCACGAGCGAAAGAATGGATACGCCAGAAATATTTTGGGGCATCTCAGCGTCGCAAGTGGGCATTTAATGGCACAGTGGCCGACAAAGCGGGCAAACCCCAACGGATATGGTTAGCCTCAGCAGCTAAAACCTCAATTCAACGCCATACGAAAGTTAAAGGCAAGGCGAATCCATATGACCCACAATGGGAAACCTACTTTGAGAAACGGATTGATGCCAAAATGATGTCACGCTTGCGAGGACAAGATGACCTGCGAAACCTATGGCTGGCTCAACGCGGTATCTGTCCTATCTGTCAGCAGAAAATCACCAAACAATCAGGATGGCATAGCCACCACATTGTTTGGCGAGTTTATGGTGGACATGATGGAACAGAAAACCGAGTTCTGCTACACCCAAACTGCCACAGTCAAGTCCATAACCGAGGTTTAGAAGTTGTGAAACCGCGTCCTCTCCAGGGCGTTTGAATGGCTTGAGCGGAGTGATTGGAAACAATCCTGCTCCGTTCTTAGGGGGCGGGAGGTCAGCAATGACCTCTTGCTACCCGACTACGGGTAGTGCGCCGTGAAACGGCGAGATTGAATTGAACCTGGAGGGTTCTGTAGGAAGATACTAACATCCTACAAGCCGACCTGAGTTAGCAGAAGGGGAAACTCAACTGTGAACAGAGCATCTCAGGAAAGCGACATGAGGCAAAC
>JAAEOP010000703.1 GCA_024223125.1 Chloroflexota bacterium | reverse complement strand
GCAAAAAGTAACACACATGATCAAATCGAACCATTTCCCTTTAGGCAGTTCCGAAAAGATAATCGTCCCAAAATGCGTGATGCGTAATGCGTGATATAACCCCGTCACGCATCACGTTTCACGCATCACTGCGAATTGACCACAACTTTTGGGATGATTTAAATTTCGGGGCTACCTTACTTATGTTAGTAACTCAACAATCTCTGTTTCCGTTTCTGTAACATCCATCATCGCAAAGGCGTCAGCATCAGGCGACATAACCCCCAAGACGGCGGGGCTGTGTTCGGCGACTTGCCCCCAAATCCGGGTGACGATTGGCTCCAGGGCTAAACGCAAAGGATGGTTTTCCACCAAATAAACCGGCGAACCGCCCTGCCGGTCAATGGCCCCGATGGTATCGCTTTCCGGTAAAAACAGCGTGTATTCGTCTCCGCCGCAAGAAAAAGAACGGCCTGTTTTGACGAGCCGATTGTAAATTTGCCAGATTTGCCCGACCTGTATCCCCACATCATCGATGAGATATCGGAGCCGGTTAGCGACTGCCCAGGAGGATTGTCCCTGGGTCATTATTAAGGCAAACAGATCGATCTGGGTTAAGCGGTAGCGACTAATGTGTTCCAGCCCGGCCTCGTTGTCTATCAAGATTAAATCGTAGTTTTGGCGGATGGCGTTCAGCGCGCCGGTTAGGGCCTTATTGATCCGGCAATAGCAGCCGGGTTTCTCGCTATGACCCATGGCCATAAAATCGAACTTCATCTCCCGCAGCTTGCCCCGGGCGATACACCCTTGTGTTTCCAGCAGGTTAGACACGTGTTGCTCCGGGGTTACGCCGGGCGGCAACCCCCGAATTTGTCTGGCCGTGAGCGGGGTAGAGTCCCGGATATCGGCCAGGGTGGTCAATGGGCCATCCTCAAGCCCCAAAGACATCGCCAGGGTCATCGCCGGGTCACCATCGATCACCAGGACTTTACCCGGGTAATCGCGCCGGGCCACCTCATCGAGCAACAAAGTCAGGACTGTTGTTTTTCCAACGCCCCCTTTTCCGCCAAAACCAATTATCATAAATCTAT
>JAAEOP010000702.1 GCA_024223125.1 Chloroflexota bacterium | reverse complement strand
GCGCCGGACATGGACATCGTTTACGACGTGCCCATACGAAAACCTGGCAAACCCCGGACGCGTACACTTAGACCCGTTGGGGAACCTGCATTTATGCCAGGGGTTGGTAATGGGCAACTTGTTTGAAAAACCGCTCAAGCAGATTGTTGATGAATACGATCCGGAAACACTGCCGGTTGTGAGCGAACTTTTGGCAGGCGGCCCAACGCGGCTGGCTTTGCGCTACCTGAACGAGCACGAAGCCGGGTATGTGGATGCCTGCCACCTATGTTACTCTGCGCGCAATGCCTTACGGGGGCGTTTCCCCAGCGTGCTGCGGCCAGGGCAAATGTATGGTGATGAAGATCGAGAATCAAAGGTTGAAGATCGGAAAAATTTAGATAGAGAGTGGATGATTAGAGAATTGGAGAATGGATAATCAGACCATTCGGTGACCTAATCCCCAATTACCATCTTTACAGGAGCAAAAAATGTACATTATTGGCGAAAACATTCACATTATTTCACAAGGCGTAAAAGACGCGCTCAAAGCGCGGGATGCAAAATACTTCCAGGATTTGGCTGTCCGGCAGGTGGAAGCAGGCGCGGATGTACTCGATC
>JAAEOP010000701.1 GCA_024223125.1 Chloroflexota bacterium | reverse complement strand
TTCGTCTTCATCGTACTTGCCCACGACCGGCGGCAAATTGTTCACTTCAATGTGACGGAACATCCTACGGCGCAGTGGACGGCACAACAGATCGGCGAAGCGTTTCCGTTTGACACTGCTCCGAGTTATCTGATTCGAGACGGCGATGGCATATACGGCGAGCGCGTTACGCGGAGGATTGTAAGTCTGGGTATAGACGAAGTCATCACGGCACCTGCGTCGCCATGGCAAAACGCCTATGCGGAACGTGTGATTGGAACGCAGCGCCGAGAAATATTTGACCACGTCATCGTGCTCAACGAGCGGCATCTCAAGAAACTTATGTCGTCGTATTTGGATTACTACCATCCGTGGCGAACACACCAGTCCCTGAATAGCGACGCGCCAGATGGTCGTTCCATACGAGCAGGGGATCTCTGCAACGTTGTTGAATTCCCGGCCGTCCACGGCCTTCACCATGTCTATCTTTCGAAGGCTGCATGAATATTCGGGACGGACAGGTCATACAGAAAATCTTGGATAAATAGTTAAATGAAAGAGAAAGCCCTAACAAGTAGTTCTTGTCATTCGCTTTGCTCATTGGGACGCCCAATCGCTGCGCGGTTGTACGCCCCAAAACAATGGCGTTAAGAGGAAACGACTATGGAACCGGCAATCATATCAAAGGAATCATTTCCCATTATAGGAATTGAACTGAGGACTACGACACGTGACGGAATGAACTTTACTGAGATTCCGCAGTTTTGGAAGAAGGTTCTAGAAAAAAAACAAATAGCCAAAATTCCAGACAGGAAATCCCCGGATACCATGCTGGGTATTTGCATGGATTTTGAATCTAACGGCAACTTTTCATACATCATCGGGGCGGAGGTTACCAGTACCGACAATACACCGGACGATATGGTATCTAGGACTATCCCTGCTGCTAAATATGCCGTTTTCACCGCGCGTGGCAAAATGCCCGATTCAATCCAGGATGTCACCAAATATATTTACCAAAAGTGGCTACCGGATTCAGAATTTCAACGAGCGAATTTGGCTGATTTCGAATTGTACGACGAGAGATTTGATGATGAGGAGAATGCTGAAGTTGATATCTACGTGCCAATTGTTTCCTCTTAACAAGTGCATGCAGTCAGACCTGGCCTTACGGCCAGCCCGCTGATGCGAGGCGTTATGTGTGGTAATGAAATAAATCAATGAACAATCTTGCAACGTTCCTACGCACCAAAGGAATAAGTATCGTATGGATATGTGCTGTATTCAGTCCGGTTTTATTAGTAATGGGAGCTGTAGAGGATAAACAATTACAGTAACCGTTCACGGGCCTGAGACCAATCTACAGGCATGTAGTCAGGGCGGCCATTGGGCCCAACATAACATCGCTTTCTAAAGACCCCGCTTCGGAAGTCCGTTTACTCCTGCGATTTCAGGCCAAGAGAGGCTAGAAACTACCTGTTTATTTTTCGTCTGGCCCCTCTGGTTTCGCAAACGCTTTTGTTGTATCGTGTGATCC
>JAAEOP010000700.1 GCA_024223125.1 Chloroflexota bacterium | reverse complement strand
CTTTTTCGCCAAATTTCGGCATTGGGAGAAGCACTAAATCATCGCCCAACCCTTCGTTGTGAGGATTCCACATCCAGTGCCCCACAAATGCCAGAGCAGCAGTTTTATTCCCGTAAAACGCATCGTCGCCGGCCGGTTTGGCGTTGACATAGCCTTCCTTAAACAGGTTTTGGAAGAAGGTCATCCCTTCGACCGCCGCAGGACCGTTGAGGACACCATCAGCGCTTTTATATGCGCCGCGATCGATCAAATCGCCGCCGAAGGATTGCATAATTGGCGCAAAGCCATAAGTATACCACTCGCCCTGACCATAGTTCATCTTAAAATCAAACGCGTATTCGACTTCATCCAGGGCCTGCAGCTTTTTCAGAGCCTCCATGAACTCTTCCTTTGTCCAGGCATCGTCAATGCCTTTGGGGATGCGCACACCGGCTTTTTTCAGGTATGCTTTGTTTCCCCAAATAGCTAAACCGGAGTCGAACGTTCCGAGACTGTAAAGTTT
>JAAEOP010000699.1 GCA_024223125.1 Chloroflexota bacterium | reverse complement strand
TTTGGCGGCCAGAAAGCAATCCAGCCCGCCGCCGGAGCCGAGGTCAAGCACTGTCTCGCCGGGTTGCAGCTTCGCGAGTGTGATCGGGTCTCCGCACCCCAGCGAGAAGTTGGCGACATCGTCGGGCATTTCGGTGAGCAGGTCGGCATCGTACAGCGTATCGCTGCGGGGGGCTTCTTCACAGCACGAGCTGGACGTGCGGGCGCGGGCTGCATAAAAATCCTGCACCTGCCCCCGGATAGTATCGCCATCGGGGAGGGGAGCGGCTTGGGCTGGCTGTCCGCCGCCGCAACACGAACCGGCTTGCGGGAGGTCAAGTTTGGGTTCCTTCACGGGAACGGGGATGGATTGGGTTGTTTTAGACATTTTAGTCTCCTGTTAGGTTAGGGATTAGTGACTGGGGATTAGGGATTAGGGATTAGGGATTGGGTCACACTCAGGTTGTCTGCTGTATGTTTTGCTGCCCTGCTTTGTTGGTTGGAACTGCCCTTAATCCTTTTCTATGCTACTGATATTTTTTGACAAGTGCGGCACGGCTTTGTGCCTGAATTGCGAAAGTAATTTGAGATCGACATTTCGGTTAAAGACAGCCCTTTTTAATTTTAGTGAGAGTTTATCTTCACCTAATTTCCACACGTAACTTTCAATGTTCTCCCATTTATACAGATTGCTATTACGGTACAGAATGCCAACATCTCTAATTTGAGTGTGTAGAATTCTTGGTATTGCCCTGAGCACTCCCCAAGAAATTAGACACATATTAAATACATAAGCTTTTGCCGGTGTTAGGAAGTTATTGAACGGTTGGACTAATCCGGCAATTACCAAAACTGCTCCGCTTGTGATCGAAATTAGCCGCTCTTCCTCTTTGAGCGGAAGAGCCATTAATAACTTCCCGCTCACCTTTTTTATTGCCAAATAACGCAAGGTAGTAACCCAGGGCCAAAGCGCTCCGACAAGCATAAGAATTACTGCTGCCCAATCTGGTAACCACAAAAAAATTGCTCCGATTGCTAACGGTACACCAACCCCCAACAAAAATAAACGGATGCCTGCTTCCCATCCGACACGAGTTCCCATAAGAAACGAAAGAATTATCCATCCTAAAACAAAGGGAGAAATGCCAATGCCACAAAGCATAGGAATAGTGATTTCGGAGAGTTCCATATTTTTTTAGATGATTTGACCTTGAATAACGGAGTAATTAGTTATCGAGAACATATTGATGTTCATCTATCGGTTTGGGTAAAAAAACGGGCTATGTTTCGCTGCCTGTTTGTGTGACGGCTTTTGCGGCATCTGTTTCTGGGGCAAATGTTGCGAGCAGATTGTCGCAGCACTTCACGACGCGGACCTGGTTGAGGGTGTAAAACGTGTGCTTGCCTTCGGCGCGCGCACTGACCAGCCCGGCTTCCCGCAGGATAGCCAGATGGTGCGAGACGGTCGGCTGGCTGACGCCCACCGCGGCCACAATCTCGCCGACG
>JAAEOP010000698.1 GCA_024223125.1 Chloroflexota bacterium | reverse complement strand
GGGGTGCTGGTGGGCGTGGGCGTGATAGTAGCCGTAGAGGTGGCTGTAGCTGTTGCAGTCGACGTAGTCGTTGGCGTACTTGTCGGGGGTGGTTCTGCAGTCGCAAGCAAGATGTCCTTATAGATGGAGCGCGCGGTGATTGCCCGGATATCCATGGGATCGATGTTGACAATTGGGACCAGGGGCTCATATTCTGTAATAACATCAACAACAATCCGATCGCCCAAGCTTACGCTGTTTTCCGTAGTCGGGCAATCGCTGTATGGCGTGGGGGTAGGATCGCTTGGGTTAGGAATTCCACTGTCAAACCCGCCGTCATATACAATTACGATGTTGTTTCGATCAATAGCCGCCATATTCCCAGCTCGGATGACTGCGTCTTCAATCCCCGTGCAATCAAGGTAACGAGGGACACCTGGGGAAACCTCGCCTACAGTTGCCCCATACCGCGCGCCTTCACGGCTGGCCGCGGCCGTTGCCGTATAAATAAAGAACAAACGGCCCGCTTCAATAACCCCAAACAACAGAAGCAAAAGAATGGGCAATACCAAGGCGAACTCTAGTATCCCCTGCCCTTCATCACGCTCTCTTCGTTTAAATTTCGTAAACATATAAATTACCTCTTCTTACTAATGCGATTGCATCGAATTATATATAATACCTGCTCCAAATAGGGCACCCCCAAGCCTAATCTACAACCACCAAAAACAACTACAAATTATTGGGTTTCTTCAAAACATTAAAAATACACTAATTCCATTATAATTATATCATTGCGCATTGTTGTTTACGCATCCTACTTCTGTACTACGGGTTTTGTGGCACGCCGTTTAGAGCCTGCTTGCTCACAAAACTAAATTTATCATCTATAAAGCAAAAGGTTTTATCTCCTTTTCGGAGATGGTTCATTTTCCCAAGAAAATTAGTGGACACTTTTGGAATCAAGCCGCCCGAAAAAAGGGGGCTTTGCCCCCTTTTTTCGGGCGGCTTGATTCCAAAAGTGGCCACTAATTTTCTTGGGAAAATGAACCATCTCCGAAAAGGAGATAAAACCTTTTGCTTTATAGTTGATAAATTTAGTTTTGT
>JAAEOP010000697.1 GCA_024223125.1 Chloroflexota bacterium | reverse complement strand
CTGTCATCGATATTGGAACATTAATTGTCGTATCGCCCGATATACGCAATGGAAAACCCCGCATTGCCGGAACCGGAGTTACCGTGCAGCGCGTGGTTAATTGGTACAAACTGGGCCTTGCCCCGGAAGAAATCTGCGATGAAATTGGACATTTAACCCTGGCTCAAATATATGCAGCCCTGACCTATTATCACGCCAATAAAGAACAAATTGAAGCCACCATAGCCGCCGAAGATCAAGAAGCCACCCAACTGGAAAATGAAAATCCGCCGGTTGAGGCTTAAGGATGAGAATTCATCTTTACATTGATGAGGACTCGATGAGTCGGGCGTTGGTGCGTGCCTTACGTGCCAGAGATGTTGATGTTACTACCGCTCTGGATGCAAATATGATTGAGCAGCCTGATACCGCTCATCTTGATTACGCCACTGCGCAGGGAAGAGTATTATACAGTTTTAATGTTGGCGATTATTTCCAACTGCATAGCCAATACCTGACCAAAGACAAACCACACGGCGGGATTATTGTCAGTCGCCAGCAAACATACTCGGTGGGGGAGCAACTGCGCCGGCTGCTAAAATTGATTGCCACAAAATCCGCCGAAGATATGCAAAACCACATTGAGTTTTTAGGTCATTGGGGGTAATGGATTGATTATATAGATTGAAGATTGTTAATCGTAAATCCACCATTCGACCCTCCCCGCCCCACCCAGCGACCACCACACCGCAGCTTCCGACCACGCTGTTGCTGCCGGTGAATCTGTAGGTGAGGGGTTGGCAAAAAAACAGAGCGCCCCACCGATGAGACGCTCCGCATGACCGACTGGGATTTGTTGGGGTAATGAGCCCCAACCTACTCAAATACTAACGCCGGTCGTCTTCCTTCTCACGCCACTGTTCCCAACGCTTTAAGCGCAAGTATATACCTAAAGTCACGCCTGTCCCTCCAATAAGGCTGAAACAACCATATACCATAAAAAACCCGATTAAATTCGTTATGGTCGTAGGTGGTGTGGGACGAACCATCAAAACAAAAATTACAAAGAAAAGGATTGTCATTACGCCAGCCAAACCAAACCATTTTTTCGGTGTCATTGTAGTCTCATCTCAGATATGATTTTTAGTTGATAAAAAATTCCCACAAGATATAGTAATCTGGACATCCCTGCCAAACTACGGTGCAGGGAAATAAGAGAATTCGATTCTAAGACTTGTTGGGTCTTGACCTTCCTTGCGAGCCATATCCCAACCATATTGGATCGAATCTGCGATTGATGATGTATAAAGCTCCGGATTTACATCGCCACCAACAAAAGTCAGAGTACTTACTATCGAGTCTGTTCCAATATATATGGAACCATTCGATAATTCAGTTCGTCCTGCAGAAAGATCAGCCGCTATAGTAAAAATCCAACCGGCCGTCCCCGCCGGGACTGTAATAGGACTTGCAGCCACATTTGCTGCTTCTGCAAATCCGGCTATTGTGCCTCCTGACAACAATCCTCCAACGATACCTACGCCGGCGATTGAACTTGTTATTCCAAAATCTATGGTATCCGCTGCGAAAGCAGATTCTGCATACCCCAGACTTCTGGGGGTATCCTGACCATGTTGTACAATTGAAGGTTTAACAGTAGCGGCTGGAATACTTACATTGCCAGGTAAATCACCGGCCACCTCTAATGATTCATCTATGAACAACTGTACTGCATCTGTCAATTGGTCTCCCATTTCCTGAATATACTCTACTGTTTCACATACTGGGTCTTGTTCAGGGCACCCTCCTTGATGCCCCGTCGGATCGACGTACTTGAGCGGATTATTCCGCGCATACCTATACCGATTAAACCCACCCGAACTCCCCGGCTCCGGCACTATCGAGTCCGGACTCACAAACCGTCCCAACACCGGCG
>JAAEOP010000696.1 GCA_024223125.1 Chloroflexota bacterium | reverse complement strand
TCCTATTACTAAAAAAACACCAGCAAGATGAAAAAGGGGGGATATGTGGGGAAACAACTACGCATTCAAAAAATCGAAAGTGCCGCTCTTTGCCCCTAAAGCCTTCTCTATAATCTCTTGCATCACCAAACGCCTTTCCAGAACTTCCGCTTCGTTGAAGTCGAACAACCCGCCATCCAGCAAAAATTGAGAGCCAGTTAACAGAAATTGTGCTACTGCCAAAGGATACTTTGTATCAAATACTCCTTCTTCATTACCTTGTTCAAAAATCTTGGCAATAATAGGGGATAATTTAATCACCGTTTGCACATTAGAAACCTCGTGCAATTCCCTGTTTTCAGGTAAATGCAAATGTTCAGCAACGTCCTGCGCCTCTTCCCTACCGATATTATTACCCGATAATAACAACTGCATTTTTGTCAGCGCATCCATTGATCCATCATCGGCAATTTGCTCTGACATTTCCACAATCTGAGCCAACATATGCTCAACAATCGCTTCTAGAACCTTTTCTTTTGATTTGAAATAATAGTAAAAGGTTCCTTTGGCAACGCCCATCTCTTTGATGATAGCATCCACTGAGGTCTTGCTGTAGCCATTCTCTCTAAACAGTTTTTCCGATGTCAGAATGATTTCCAGCCTTCTTTCTTCTGCGCTTTTTACAATTCGCGGCATATCATGAATCTCCTTCGATCAATTCTAGCATCCAGGAAAACGGTCACATCAGGCATTTTCCAACACGCTTTCGCTAAAGTCATCCAGGGCTGGTTGAAATGCTGTCCAAAAAGTAACCAACACAATCAACCCGCCCGCCAACACAAAGAGCGAAGTCAAGTTCCAGTTAATCACCACACCTGAAAGGGCTTGTGAGACGGGAACTAATCCAGCGCTAGACAGCATCAACAAGCTCATAATCCGCCCCAACATTTTTTTTGGCGTACGGGCTTGGATCGAGGTGAATAGGATAATGGTGACGTAGCCGTTGCCCAGCCCCAATAACAACATTAATCCAAAGTCAACCCAGGTTGAGTTGATAAATCCCATCAGCCCCAGTACACATCCAAAAAGGGTCAATAAAGCAAGCAGTAACTGGCGCATTGCTTTGCCATCCGGTCTGGGGAGTAATCCAGCTACCAGAAATCCAGCTAAATTGCCTCCGGCAAAGCCCGACATTAATAACCCAAAAGCCATCGCGCCTTCCGCTAATCGTTGATCAGCCAATACCGGAATTCCCACCAGGATGGGGCCAACAAACAAAAAGTTGACGGCAGCGATGACGAGGAACATCAGACGCAAAACATCGTCATACCACACATATTTCAAGCCAGTGACAATGGCATCCCAAATGGTTTCTTTGTCGGGGGTATTGGCTAAGGCGGATCGGTTACGGCCATTACGCATCAATCCCAGCATCACGGCGGATACGGCATAGGTGAGAGCGTCAATGCCAAAAGCAAATCCAATTCCCCAAAATGAATCGGCGTATTTGCCAATTAAGATACCGGCCATAACCGGCCCGACAAATCCAGCCAATTGCCCTACGCCCATCACAATTGAATTGCCAGCCTGTAGATCTTTTTCCTTGACGACCATCGGGACAATGCTGTTTCCGGCAGGGACAGCAAACCCGGATACCAATCCAAATCCCAACGCAAATGCATATAACATCCACAGTTGGACAATACCAGTGAAGACAACAACTGTCATCAACCCCGCCAATATTAAACGAGCAATATCTGAAGCCAGCATAATCATACGCGGCGAAAAACGGTCGGTAATTGCGCCGCCCAAAAGCATAAATAAGGCGCGGGGAATCCCTTCTAATGCCAGCACGATGCCTAATACAACGGGGTCGTCGGTGAGTTGCAATACTAACCAGGGCGTGGCAATGAGTGTAAATTGATCGCCTAGTAACGAGGTTGCGACACCAGCAAAAAGCAATCGGAAATCACGAAGTGATAGAACGTTAAGTAACGAATTTTTTTCTTTAGGTTCGTTATTTGTGATCATTTGTTGAATTTTCCTAAAAAAAGATGCCTTTATAGGACTTACGCACCAGAGCGAGAAGCATTCAAAAAATGGGTATAGGGGTGTGAAACACACCCCTATACCCATTTTTTGGGCAACTTTTTGCCAAACTGCGTAAGTCCTACTTTAGAAG
>JAAEOP010000695.1 GCA_024223125.1 Chloroflexota bacterium | reverse complement strand
GGACGAGTGGTATTGATGATTACGTTCGGGGCTTTGTTTGCCATGGTATTGAATACAAGTTTTATTTTACTGGCTAATCGGATCAATTTCTTTGTCAATGAAATGTCCACCCTTCTAGCGCCATGATTGAGTTTGAAGAAATTCAACAAGACACACCCATAGAAGAGTTTGTAGACCTGGAAAAGTCTTTTGTTGTCGCTGATATTGGCAACACCAACACGACTGTTATTCTGGTGGATACGGTCGCCGGTTCATACCGGTTACTGTCCAGAGCATCCGTACCTACAACAATCGCTTTACCCTGGTTAGATGTTACATTAGGCGTACAACAGGCTGTGCGCCGGATTTCGGAAGTGACAGGGCGAACTTTGTTGAATGAACGTGGAGAATTAATTACGCCGCCGCGCAAGGATGGGTCTGGCGTGGATCATTTCACGGCCGTTGTCAGCGCCCCTGTTCCCCTCAAAGTTGTCATCATTGGTTTGTATGATGAGATGAGTATTGCCAGTGCCCGTAAAGCGCTGCATACCATATTTGTTACCGAGAGCGACCTCATTAGTCTGGCCGACACACGCAGTGAAGATGAACAAATAAGCGCCATCATACGACAGGAACCAGACCTCATATTTATTGTCGGGGGCACAGACGGCGGCGCTGAAGAGAAGTTAAGCCAGCTTATTGAAGCGGCCGGTATCGCTGCACATGCTCTGGCCGAAAACAAACGCCCCCATGTGCTGTATGCTGGCAACATCAATTTGCGAGAACAGGTTCGTTCGTTGATGAGTGAAAAAGCACATATCCATATGGCTGACAACGTGCGTCCAGACCTGCAAACAGAACAGATTGATGATGCTATTGGCATCATTAATGATTTGTATGAGAACATTAAAATCCGGGATATACCAGGCATTCCTGAATTAAATGATTGGGCTAGTTTCCCCCTGAGTTCTGCGGCCCGTTCTTTTTCCGATGTAGCCCAATATTTTGCCGCCTTGCAAGAGCAAAAAGTGTTAGGCGTTGATTTAGGCAGCAATCATGTTTCCATATTGTTGGCGGAAGCAGAACGGGCACAACTCTCTATTCATACGGACCTGGGAATGGGGCAGCCGGTAGTGAATTTGTTACAAAAGGTAGCATTAGCGGACATTGCCCGCTGGATTCCCACTGAAATTGATGGGGAAGAGGTAGCCGATTATATATACAACAAATCAATCCACCCGCAAACCATTCCTATGGTGGAGTCGGATTTATATTTGGAACAGGCTGTGGCTAGGGAGATATTGTGCTGTGCTTTGCAAGTTACGGCCGTAGAATGGGATTGGTCGCAAATCGGCCGTCAAGTTCGTTTGCCACAGTTCAGCCTTTTGTTGGCTCGTGGCAGCGTCCTGGCCAACGCCCCTCGCCCCGGACAGGTTATGTTGTTGTTGTTGGATGCGCTGCAACCAACCGGTATTTTCGCAGTAGCTTTGGATCAATACGGCGTCTTACCTCCTCTGGGCGCCTTAGCTCCGCATGAACCGCTGCCTGTTGTACAAGCTTTAGAAGCGGGTGTTTTATCTGATCTGGGCTGGGTCATTGCCCCCACCGGACGCGGCCAGACTGGCAAAAAAGCATTAGATGTTGTAGTGGAATCTGAGCAGGGTCGTTTTGAAGGGGAGGCTGAATTTGGCAAACTGGAAGTGATTCCTATAGCCCCCGGTAAAGAAGCAAAAGTGACCATTAATCCCAGCGGCCGCCTGGATATTGGCTTCGGTCCTGGACAAAAACACACCATGACAATTTTAGGCGGTAGAGTAGGCGGTCTGATTATTGATGCCCGCGGACGGCCGTTAACCTTACCTCAAGATGATGATGACCGGCGTAGTCTGGTAAGAAAATGGCACTGGGATTTGGGCGGATAGATACCAAAATGGAACAATATACACACACCACACTTGCACAACCACATATGAAAATCCGTCGGGAACGCATCTTGCCCAAAAACGGTAATATTGCTGTTAATATTGGCAAGGAAGTGAAGCCTCATCAGGTGGTTGCCCGGACGCCTTTGGAAACCAGTTTTACGGTTGTAGATATTGCGGCGGAGTTAGGTGTTGCACCAGATGACGTTCCTGATTTGATGGTGGTGGAAAAAAATGATGTTGTAGATATTGGTATCACTCTGGCCCAGAAAAAGAAAATGGTTCGTACCAAACAGGTTTTATCACCGGCGATAGGGACATTGTTTGATGTGATCAACGGCCGTGCTGTCATTCAACAAACAGATGTGTGGCTGGAAAAACAAGCGATGGTCGCCGGCCGTGTCGTCAGTCATGTCAACGACAAAGGCGTCATCATCGAAACACACGGCGCCTTTATTCAAGGTGTCTGGGGTTCAGGCAAAGAAGGCTTTGGTGTCCTCGAAGTTCTGTCCCCAAACAGCAATCGCGCTCTTACCACAGGCCAATTAGAAAATGCGGGTAAAGAATCCATTCTGGTAGTCGGCCGTGTAGAAAACAAAGAACTCCTGGAACAAGCTGCCGAAGCTGATATTAACGGCCTGATTACGGGCAGCATGACGGCCGAAAGTTGTCAAACAGCCCAGACCGTTTCCTTTCCCGTCATCATTACAGATGGTGTTGGGAAACAAGGGATGTCCTTACCCATTTTTACAATCTTGAAAGAAGCCGATGGTCAAAGAGCTTCTCTATTTGGAGAATATGAGCAACAACTCGGCAGCCGTCCAGAAATCATCATTCCCCAACAGGCGACAATAAAAAGCGAAGCTGTTTTACCCAACCGTACCTTGCAAGCAGGACTAATTGTCCGTATTTTACGTGCTCCCTTCACCAATCAGATGGGATCTATCGTAAAGATATACACCCTGTCCCAGTTAACGGCCACCGGAGCCAAAGCACACGGTTGTGATATTGAACTGGCAGATGGCAATATTGTATTTGTACCCAGCGCTAATTTTGATGTGATTATTTAACCTTTTACCCTATTCTCGAAATATATGAACGTTTAGGGAAAGTTATTGGAGGCAAAGATGGAAGACGAATTCATTGAGGATGATTATCTGGAAGAAGAAGAAGAGGGTTCAGCCAACAACCGTCCATTTTTGATGGCTGTGGGCGCGTTGATAACAATATTCATTTTGGCGGCCGCCTGCACCCTGGTTTTGTTGATGACCCGGCGTGGGTCTGATGGCGCCACGGCTGAAGTAGCCGCCATTGAAACACAAAATGCGATTACAATTGTAACGAACACGGCCGTAGCCCAATTCATCGCCCAAACTGAAACAGCCCAGGCTATGCCCACCGACACACCGGAAGCAAAAGCCACCAATAATACCCCCACCATTGAACCAACAACGGCTGATCCTACTGAAACGGCCGTGATAGAAAGCGCCGGTGAAGGTGGGGAAGACGGTGAACCGGGCGAAGGTAGTGAAAACGGTGAAAGTGAAGTTGGCGAAGAGGGTGTTGAAGGCACAATCATCATTGGCGGTGATGGCGCTGGCAATGGCGACGGCAGCAGCGCCGAAGGAACGGAAGGGTCTGGAGACACGACAGACAGCGACGCCGAAGGAACAGAAGGGTCTGGAGACACGACAGGCAGCGGCAACCTCGGCGGCACACCCACCCCCGTTACCATCCAAGGTGAGGGCGGAAAAGATACCTTACCTCAAACAGGATTAGAAACCTGGGGTATTGCCCTTATTGGTCTGCTATTGGTAGGCGTGTTGATCGCCGCCCATCGTTTACGGACAAATTAGACAGAATAAGAAAGGTTCCACCTTTCCAAAAAGGTGGAACCTCTACATATAAAGCATCTGTGTTTCTCCCTATCCGTGTATACTCTTTTTTAGTTTGAAGTGAAGATTCGTCAGAAAAATCCGGTGCGAAGATCACAACTCTTTAAGGGGCATTGTGCTATAATATGCCCATTATGAGACAGTCTGTTACTATTCTCCTCGTTGAAGATAATCGAATAATGTTAGAAGGTCTGGTGGATTTATTCAGCCTGGACGATATTGGGTATGATGTCACCATCCTGACAGCAAGCAACGGTAAAATTGCGCTGGAACGGATGCAAGAAGCCACCCCTGATCTGATCATCTCAGACATCATGATGCCAGAAATGGATGGGTATGAATTTCTGCAACAAGTACGGCAAGTACCAGCCTGGCGACAGATTCCCTTCATCTTTTTAAGCGCTAAAGGGGGAAAATATGATGTTCGTACCGGCCGTTTAAGCGACGCCGATAGATATGTGACAAAACCATTTGTCGGCCGTGATCTCTTAGCCATCATCCAAACCCAACTCAATCGTAAAGCTGAAAAACAATTAACGCACCAACAGGCGCTTGATGACCTAAAGAAACACACCCTGCAAATACTTAATCACGAGTTAAGAACGCCGTTAACATATGTGACTGCATATTATGAAATGTTGGTAGACAGTCTCAATAATCAGAATTATCAGGAGCATTTACGAGGTATCCAAATAGGTTGTGTCCGGCTCACGCGGCTGGTAAATGATTTTATTCTGGTGATGGCGCTGCGCAGTGGCGAAAGTGCAGCCCGGTTCCAACACCAGGCGCGGCCGCTTGCTAACTGGCAACATATTCTTCAGGCGGCCGTTGAATCTAAACAGATCATTGCCCAGGAAGACAATGTCAAAATTGAATGTCTGTTTGCCGCTGATTTACCAATCATTTGGGGTGATCCTGAATGGTTACACATTATTTTTGACCATCTATTGGATAATGCCATTAAGTTTTTTAAACCAGGAAAAGGCATCAACCGGCTAGTTGTGGTTTCTTGTTTTGAGGAAACAGATCAGGCGCTTATTGCCTTTCAGGATAATGGCGTAGGTATACCTGAGTTTATGAATGAACGTATCTACGATTTATTCGAACAGTACAATCGTTCTTTGATTGAGCAGCAAGGGGCGGGTACAGGTTTGACCGTTGCCAGAGAATTGGTTGATCTACACGGCGGGCACATTACTCTGGACAGTGAGGTAGATCGAGGCAGTATATTTACAGTCGTTTTACCCACGTATCAGGAAGGACGGATACAACTTCTACAGGCTGCGGCCGATGGCCACGGCCGTCACACGGCTACCATTTTACTGGTGGAAGATGATGAAAATTTGATGGCTGGTCTGGCAGATTTGTTGACAATTCATCAGGGCAAATATCAACTGCATGTATTAACGGCCGTCAACGGCTTACATGGTCTAGACGTTCTACAACAACAAACCCCCGACCTGATCATCTCTGATATTATGATGCCCCAAATGGATGGGTATGAGTTTCTAAAAGCGGTACGCAACAACCCCGAATGGTTAAACATTCCCTTCATATTCTTAACTGCTCGCGGTGAAAAACGTGACCGGCAATTAGGCTACCAATTGGGCGTTGAAGAATATATTACCAAACCATATGACAGCGATGATGTACTGCAATTCATTGAAAAACAGCTTGATAAACATTTCCATTCGCAGCAAATGTTGTGGCAGGATTTTGATTCTTTGAAGCGCAATATCCTTAAATTGATTTCGCCAGAGTTTATGACACCATTGACGGCCGTAAACGAACACACTCAAAAAATAGCCAGCGGTTTAGAGAATACCCAAAACGAAAGCCAACTAACCACTTCCTTAAAAGCCATTCAATCCGGCAGTGTACAATTAAATCGGCTCATAGAAGATTTTATAGCCCTGGCAGAACTGCAAACAGGCGAAGCAGCCATTGCCTACAACTGGCAGGCGCAGCCCATTGGCGACCTGGGCTTTTTACTTTATGAAATGTGCCATTCCTTCCCTTACCAACACCAACTGCCAAATGTATATATTCACTGCGCTATTCAAGAAAACCTGGTTACAACCTTTGGCGATTCATCACTTATTCTAAAAAACATAGACCGACTGCTCCAGTTCGGTCTCAATCAGGCTGTCTTGTCACGGCCGGAAATCACAGTCAGCGCCCATAATACAGATGACTCTGTCTTGATTAAAATTCAGTTCTCGCCCGCTCTAAACCCCCAGGCTTTAGACGCTTTTGAAACGATTCAGACAAAGCCAGATAGTGACCTGTCTCAACTACCCCCATATGCAGCCAGTTTACGGATCGTTAAAGGGCAAATTGGGTTGCACAACGGCCGTCTTACCCTCACCACCACCACCCAAAGCGCCACCTTCACCATCGCCCTACCCGTTTACATCAACAAAGAATAATCCAAATCCAACTCATACAGCCTGTTGAATTTCTACCACCGCCTCTGGGTTTACCAAGCTGGATGTGTCGCCAGGGTCTTGCCCCAGGTAGGCGCTGCGGATAATGCGGCGCATTACTTTAGCGTTGCGTGTCTTGGGAATGTCGGACACAAACCAGATTTCTTTGGGAGCCAACGGTTTACCCATCTCGGCCGCAACCTTAGCCCGCAGTTCAGTCCGCAAATCGGCCGACGGTTCATAACCCGGCGCCAACACACAAAAACAAACCACTTCGCTGCCTTTAATTTCATGGGGAACGCCAATAGCGGCCGCTTCCGCCACCGCCGCATGATTCACCAATACCGACTCCACTTCGGCCGGCCCCAACCGTTTCCCTGCCACCTTAATCGTATCATCAGAACGGCCCAAAATATACCACATGCCATCTTCATCAATCGCCGCCCAATCCCCATGAATCCACACATTGGGAATACGCGACCAATACGCTTCCATATACCGCTGCCGATCTTGCCAAAAGCCGCGCGTCATCCCAATCCAGGGAGCGCGGATAGCCAATTCACCTACTTGATTTCGCAGCGAACGGCCGTCATCAGCCACCACATCTGCCGCAATACCAGGACAGGCAGCCGAAAAGGCAGCCGGTTTTAAGGGTTGGATAGGATTGCCCATAACAATGCCCCCGCCAATTTCCGTGCCGCCAGAGTAGTTGATAATCGGCCGTTTCCCCTCCCCCACCACATTAAATAACCACAGCCAGGGGTCTGGGTTCCACGGTTCGCCGGTGGAAGCAAAACAGGTGAGACTGCTCAGATCATGCTGCTGCACCATCTCGTCCCCATGCGGAATGAGGGCGCGGATGAGGGTGGGAGAAACGCCCAACTGATTGATCTTGTGCCGGGCAACTAACTGCCACAACCGGTCTGGCGCCGGATAATCAGGGGCGCCATCGTAAGCGAAAAAAGTGGCTCCCAGAATGGTGGCTCCAAAGACCAGCCACGGCCCCATCATCCAGCCCATGTCCGACATCCAGTAAATCACATCGCCAGGGTGTACATCAGTGCCAAAAGCCATATCTTGGGCTGCTTTGACGGGGAAACCGCAATGGGTATGCACAGCCCCCTTCGGCTTGCCGGTTGTGCCGCTAGTGTAAATGATCATGAGCACATCTTCGGCCGCAGTTGGTTCCAACTCTGCCTTATCAGATTGCTGGGGGATGAGATCGTGCCACCAATGATCACGGCCGTCTACCATTTCCACCCCATTCCCTGTCCGCTGGTAAACGATGAGATGCTCGACCGAAGGCAGTTGTTGTAACGCTTCATCGGCCGTTGGTTTTAAGGGTACAACCTTGCCGCGACGGAAAAAGCCATCGGCCGTAAACAACGCCTTCGCCTCTGCATCTGCCAGACGAGAAACAATAGCGCTGACCCCATACCCGGAAAACAAAGGCAAAATAACACCCCCAATTTTGGCGATAGCTAACAAGGCCACACATACTTCAGGTGTCATCGGCATGTGCAAGCCAATACCGTCCCCTTTGCCCAAACCCAAACCGCGCAAAGCATTGGCACAACGGTTCACTTCGGCCGCCAGTTGACCATAAGTTAGCTGGTACGCCGTCCCTTCTTCCCCTTCCCAAATCAAGGCCAGATTATCACGGGTAACCGGGTTGGTAGCCCATTTATCAACACAGTTGTAAGCGATATTAAGCTGCCCGTCTACACACCATTTGGGCCATTGAATACCGTCGGACAGGTCTACAATTTGGGTATACGGCCGTTGAAACTGCACACCCAAAAATTGCAAAACCGCTTCCGTAAACCAGGCCACGTCCGTCGTGGAACGGGCCATCAATTCAGCGAAATTGGCAATGTTATGCTCTGCCATAAAGCGGGTTAAATTACTGTGAGCGATATGTTCTGGCGTCGGCCGCCACACAATATCGCCGCCAAAATCAAATGTTTCAGACATGAAAACCTCCAAAAAATAGTGCGATTGGAGATTGGAGATTGGGGATTGATACGCGAGCTAATCTTTTAATCTCTAATCTCCTAATTTCCATCCAATCCCTTATTCAAAATGATCCGGTAACTGCTCTATTTCCGCATCATCCTCAACAACTTCGCCGTCAATAACCTGGCCTTCCACCACATTGCCGCGCACACGAGGGCCAAGCTGCCGCCCCATCTGGCGCATACGGAAACCCATAAACAACAGCAGCGCCCCCATACCAAACATAAAAATCCCCGTAATCCACACCAGGCTAATGGCGATGGGGCCGGTCAGAGCAAAGAGCAACACGCCAAAGCCCAACTTCAAAGCGCCGGTGAGCAAAGCCGGCCATTCACGCCGCCCTTGTAATGTCTGCATAATGGAGACGCCCCCGGCAATGAGAAAACCAATTCCGGCCAGATACAATATAAACGTAAAGGCAACGGTGACAATTTCCAGCGCCAGAGCAAAAATGATAGCCCCGATAATAATTTCTACTGCGCCCCCAGCCAGTCGTGTGGTCCAATTGTGGCGGTGTTCGATTACGGCCGTAACAATCTTAAACAACCCATCCAGTACAATAAACACACCCATCAACTGTATCGGCATCGTCGCCGTCGCCTTTGGATTAAGCAGGGCAAAAATGCCCAAAGCCACAGCAATCAATCCCAAAATAGCAAACGTCCACCACGTTCGCGTCCACATATATTTCAGCATTTCCATCTCTTTTTCATTACCGTCTGTGCTCATTCAATTTCCCCTTTTACGCCCCAGAGAATACAGAGAACTCAGAGAGATTGCCTCTGT
>JAAEOP010000694.1 GCA_024223125.1 Chloroflexota bacterium | reverse complement strand
TCCCATGAACTTTAATTTGTCATTCCCGCGAAGGCGGGAATCCACTCGACTAAAAAGATGGATACCTGCCTTCGCAGGTATGACAAGTTCGGGGTTTAATAAAATCCCCATTCCTAAGTTAAAAACGAGCGCTCCCTAAGTCACTCTCGATCAATACGAATCGGTAAGAACTGAATAATCTCTTCTGTCATTTTGTCCCGGGTTGGTTCATCTAGTGGGCCGAAGGTGATGGCGCCGGTGGGGCAGTAGGCGGCGCAGAAGGGACGGCCGTTACACAAATCACATTTTGTCACCGAATCTTTATCTAGCGCCAGTGTAATGCCGCCCGTGGGGCAGGCTGGTATACACAACATACAGAGAATGCAATTATCATCAATCACCCGGACAATACCATTTTCATCAAATTCCAACGCCTCGTAGGGGCAGGCTTCCAGACAATACACCTCTTCACAATGGATGCACATGATAGGTATAAAGAAATCGTCGCTGGGGTAAACGACCTGGATGGGCAGCTCTGTCTGGCGGATGCCGTCCCCAAAATGAATAGCGCAGGCCATTTCACACATGCGGCAGCCGGTACAGGCTTGCGGGTCAATCCGCAGTAAACTTTCGCCGTCGTACTCTTCAGCAATCTTGTTAACACCCTGTACGCCGTAACCGGCCCCGTCCCCAATCTCCTGCGTATCCGCCACCAGCGCATGTTCGATGGTTCCGGAGGGCGTCCAACGGGTTCGCAGCCAACTTTGGAATCGGTCGTGGCGGAAGGGGGTTAATGATGACGGCCGTTCGTTTTCAATAATCCATTGAGACAAATAACGGCCGACTATCGGCCCAATCGCCAACCCATGGCCACAAAATCCGGCCGCCAAAAGGTAATTTTCATTTAACTTATCAATGATGGGAATAATGTCAGGCGTCACCGCCTCCACTCCAGCCCAGGTTCGCAGCAGGCTGACGCCGCGTAAATCGGGAATTAAACGGGTGATATGTTCCACCGCCAATCTCAAATTTTTGGCAGTGGTCACTTCGCTGTTAATTTCTTCCGCCACGCCGCCGCCAAAATGAACTCCGCCATGGCGTGTTTGCCGAAAAAAGAGGTCACCCGTAGCCACACCAAACATTTGCGAAAAGAGCGGGGAAATCGGTTCCGTCACCATTGATTCAAAGCGCACATTGCGTAAAGGAAGATCAAAACCCAGTTGCAGTGTAAGGGGATTGGAACCGGAACCAGCCGCAATAATGACCAAGGGCGCCCGCACCGTTTGCTCGCCTACAATCAAAACAGCGTTACCGGCGTCATCCTGGCCTACGTTCCGCACCTCATGCCCAAACAGGGTGCGTACTCCACCTCGCAAAGCAGCCTCATAAAAACCCGTTACCAGCCGGAAAGGGTTACAATGGCCGTCGGTGGGACAATAACTGGCGCCAAAAACACCCCCTTTCTGCAAAGCCGGCGCTAACTGGCGCACATCTTCCGCTTCCAGCCAGCGTAAATCCAGCCCCATCTTGCGCTGGCGTTCAATATCTATCTGCATGGAACGCCGGTGGTCGGGTATTTCCACCAGGCGTAGATTGCCGTTTTGAGTGTACTCAATATCCACGCCCAACTCATCTGACAGGCCGGGAAAAAGTTGCACCGCTTCCATCGCCAACGGAATTTCTTCTGAAGCCCGCGCCGATTGACGCACACCGCCGCCGGAACGGCCGGTCGCGCTGCTGCCCACACCCCGTTTTTCTATAAGCAGTACATCAACCCCATGTTGCGCCAGATTATAAGCGGCCGCACAGCCCACAATACCCGCCCCAATAATAGCCACCTCAGCTTGCAGATTCTTCGTCATGGGGTTCGGCTCCGTACATACCCATATTGGGTGGCGTGGTCTTCCCATTCCAACTGTTCGCCATGCTCTATTGTGTCGCTAATGCGGCTCATGGGAATCGGTTTGATGGGAGAACGGGCAGTAAAGGCGCCGAAGATTTCTGGCGATTCTCCGGCGTGGTGGGCGGCGATTTGGGCAATGATGGGGGCGCAGATGCGTCCTTGACAATGCCCCATGCCTACCCGCGTCCACGGTTTCAAGCGATTGAGTGTTCTGACACCGGCGTCTACAGCGTGGCGGATTTCTCCGGCCGTCACTTCTTCACAGCGGCATACAGGCACATCATCCCCCGCCAATTCACACAAATCGGGCTTGACGGCGAAGGCCGACCCCAATGAATCAACAACTTCACGCGCTTTTTTCCACTCCTTCCGCAAAGCCGCGTTATCAGAAGCGACGTAATTTAATTGTTGTGCGGCCGCTGCCCCAGCAATACGCCCTTCCAACAAAGCTACTTCCACGCCACCAATACCACGCACTTCGCCAACAGCAAAAATGTTTTTGCAGCTTGTTTCCATGTTTTCATCCGTCAAGGTCGCCAAATAACCCTGGCTGGTATGATAGCGTTGTTCGCATCCAAGCAGTCGGGTCAGCTCGGTGGCAGGGATAAAGCCGTAGTTGAGGCAAATAGTGTCTACGGACAGTTCTTCTTCTGTTCCGGTTCGTCGGCCGTGTTTGTCTACTTTGGCAATGACAGCGCCGGTGACGCCATCTTGCCCCAATGCCCGCACAACAGTGTGTCCAAACTTAAAGGGCACGCCGGCGGCCGCTAACTGCCGATGATGGGAGACCCCTTGCCCTAATTTAGCCAGATTCCCCACCAGTCGTGGCAGCAAAGTTAGGAATGTGGTACGAGGTTGTAGTTCGGTTACGGCCGTAATTTCTGCCCCCGCATCTAACAACTGTGTACCGGCCAAACCCAAAAGAGATCCAGTTCCAGCAAGCAAAAATTTATGCCCTGCCAGTACACCCTGGCTTTTGAGCAGTAATTGAGCGCCGCCCACTGTCATCACGCCCGGCAATGTCCAACCAGGGAAGGGCATAACCCGCTCGTAAGCCCCGGCGGCAATAATCAGCCGTTTGGCGGTTACCTCTTTCTCGCCGGTTCCGCCATAAAGAAAAAGGCGGCGTTCGGGGGTGATGTTCCATACGGCCGTATCAAAGCGCGTTGTAATGTTGGGATGGTTTAATTGGGCTAATAACTGACGGCCGCGTTGGATATTGTC